>CAZLGB010000276.1:0-3523 GCA_964558825.1 uncultured Intrasporangiaceae bacterium | reverse complement strand
GGCCGCTCCCGCGAAGCCGCCGGCTCCGGTCGGGCTACGGCCGGGCCGGCCTGCTTCTCCTTCGACCGCGACGCCCTCGCCGCCGCGCAGGCCGCCGCCGGGATCCGCACGGCTGCGCGCGCCTTCCTCGACCAACCGTTGCCCGCGCTGCCCCCCGACGAGTTGGCTCTCGACGACCTGCTCGCCTTCGTCCGCCAACCGGTGGCCCACGTGCTGCGTCGGCGCCTGGACCTCGCTCTGCCGCGCGACACCGACCAGCTCGAGTCCGGCATCCCGCTGCGCCTGGATCATCTGCAGCAGTGGAAACTCGGCGACACCCTGCTGGCCGACCTGCTCGCCGGGCGCAGCGAGGCAGCCTCGCGCAGGCGCCTCGAGCGGGGCGGGGCGGTGCCGCCGACGGCGTCCGGGCGAGCGCTCGTCACGACCCAGCTGCGGGCGGCCGGGCCGATGGCGGCTGGGGCGCAGGCGCTGCGCCGAGCACCGGCGCGCGCGGTCGACATCGACGTGCAGGTCGGTGGGCACCATCTCGTCGGGACTGTCCCCGAGGTCTACGCCACCGTGCTCGCACCGATCAGCTTCGCCACCCTCTCCCCGGCCCGACGGCTGGAGTCCTGGGTGCGCTGGCTCGCCCTGCGGGCGATGGACCCGACCCAGCCGTGGGCGGCCTACACCCTCGGGCGACCGGCCAGCCGCGACCGCGGCAAGCACGATCTGGCCTGGGCGGCGCTCGAGCCCCGACATGCCGAGCAGCTCGATGCGCGGGCGGTGCTCGCCGACCTCGCGGCGATCTACGACGAGGGCATGCGCGAGCCGCTGCCACTCGTGCCCAAGGCCTCCGAGCGGTATGCCGTGCTGCGCACCGAGGGGCGCCGCGCCCACGCTGCCCTCCACGGCGCGATCCAGGTGTGGGAGGGCGGGGCCTTCCCCGAGCGAGCCGGCGAGCCGGCATACGCCACCGTGTGGGGGCCTGACAGCCCATTGCCCGGGGGCGAGCCGACCCCGGACGGGGATGGCGACGGCGAGCCGACCCGCTTCGGTCGACTCGCGATGCGGTTGTGGAGCCCGGTGCTGTCGGTCGAGCGGACCGGGCTGCGATGAGCGCGACGACCCGACCCCAGCTGATGTCGGTCTTCGACGTCACCGGCCCGCTGCCGACCGGCACGACGCTGCTCGAGGCCAGCGCGGGCACCGGCAAGACCTACACGATCGCCGCCCTGGTGACGCGCTTCGTCGCCGAGGGCGTGGCGACGCTCGACGCCATGCTCGTCGTGACCTTCGGCCGGGCGGCCAGCCAGGAGTTGCGCGAGCGGGTGCGGGAGACGCTCGTGCGCGCCGAGCGAGCGTTGGCCGACCCCGACCGGCGTGACGACGCCGACCCGGTGGTCGCCCACCTGTTGGCGCTGCCCGACCGACACGCGGTCCACGGGCGGCTGCGCACGGCACTCGCCGGCTTCGACGCGGCCACCATCGCCACCACCCACCAGTTCTGCCAGCTGGTGCTGCGCTCGCTGGGGGTGGCCGGCGACACCGAGCCGGAGGCGACCCTCGTCGAGTCGCTCGACGAGTTGCTCGCCGAGGTCGTCGACGACCTTTACCTGCGCCTGCACGGCGACCGCGAGCCGCCGCTGCTCTCCCCGGAGGAGGCGTTGGAGGTGGCGCGGCGGGCGGTGGCCGATCCGCAGGCGCGGCTCGTGCACACCGAGCTCTCCCCGCAGACCCCGATCGGCGCCCGAGTCGCCTTTGCGCAGGCAGCCCGCGAGGAGCTCGAGCGACGCAAACGGCGGCTGCGGGTGCTCAGCTATGACGACCTGCTGGCCCGCCTCGCCGATGCGCTGCAGCCCGACCCGCAGGGCGAGGGCGACTGGGCGGCGGCCAGCGAGCGCATGCGTGCGCGTTGGCGGATCGTGCTCGTCGACGAGTTCCAGGACACCGACCCCGTGCAGTGGCACGTCATCGAGCGAGCCTTCGTCGGCGTGGCGACGGTCGTGCTCATCGGCGACCCCAAGCAGGCCATATACGCCTTCCGCGGTGGCGATGTCGAGGCCTATCTGCAGGCCGCCGCCAGGGCCACGCGCCATGCCACCCTCGGGCGCAACCACCGCAGCGACCCCAGCCTCTTGGCCAGTCTGCAGGTCGTCCTCGCCGGGGCCGAGCTCGGTCACGAGCTGATCCGCGTCCATCCCGTCGCGGCGGCCCGCACCCAGGACCGCCTCGTCGGCGCTCCTGGGGCCCCGTGGCGGATGCGCCTGCTCGCTCGCACCCCCGAGCTGGCCAACGCCCAGGGCGAGATCCCCGTGGCCACCGCCCGAGCCCTCGTGGCGGCCGACTGTGCCGCTGACATCCACCGGCTGCTCGACTCCGGCGCCACGTGGGATGGAGCCCCGCTGCGGGCCGCCCAAGTGGCCGTCCTCGTCCACGCCCGCGAGGCGGGCGAGCTGGTGCGGCGTGAGCTGGGTCGGCTGGGCATCCCCGCCGTGCTCACCGGGTCGGGCAACATCATGGCCACGGCCGCCGCCGCCGACTGGTTGACCCTGCTCGAGGCGCTCAATGCGCCTCAACGCAGCTCGCGGGTCAGAGCGGCGGCGTTGACACCCTTCGTCGGAGTGACCGCAGCCGACCTCGACGCCGGCGGTGCGGCCTTGACCGAGACACTCGCCGAGCGGGCCCGCACCTGGGCCGGGGTTCTGCAGACGTCGGGGGTGGCGGCCGTGCTCGAGACCGCCGAGCGCTCCGGGCTCGGCGCGCGGGTGCTCGCCGAGCAGGGCGGCGAGCGACGGCTCACCGACCTGCGCCACCTGGGAGGCATCTTGCACGAGGCGGCCAGTCGCGAGCGGATGGGCTTGGGTGAGCTCATCGGGTGGCTGCGCCGTGAGCGCGACCGCGAGAGCGTCGCCGCCGAGCGCACCCGACGACTCGACAGCGACGCCGCTGCCGTGCAGATCCTCACCATCCACGCGAGCAAGGGGCTGCAGTTCCCGGTCGTCTACCTGCCCTTCGAGTTCGAGTCCTTCGAGCGGCGCGAGAGCATCGTCCGCTTCCACGACGACGCGGGCGAGCGGTGCCTCGACGTCGCGGGTGCGGGGCCGCATTGGGCCGCCCACACCGCCCGGGCTCGCGCCGAGGAGGCCGGCGAGCGGCTGCGACTGCTCTACGTCGCGCTCACCCGGGCGCAGTCCCAGGTGGTCACCTGGTGGGCTGCCACGCGCAACACTCCACCGGCGGCGCTGCACCGGTTGCTCTTCGGCCGCCCCGTGGGTGGCGGTCCGGGCGCCGTCCCCGCAGTGGGTATGCCGGTCGGGACAGGCGCGGTGCCAGCTCGGGCGGCCGTCCCCCGCGATGTCGACGCCCTCGAGGTGCTCCGCTCACTGGGCGAGCTCGGCGGCCCCACCCTCGATCCGCCGTCCGCCGTCGGCGCCACGGCCCCCGCCGGCCCCGCCGACCTGCGCCGCCCGGCATACACCGTGCGGGCGTGGGAGCGAGCGATCGACTCCGAGTGGCGGCGCACGTCCTACTCCGCGCTCGT
>CAZLGB010000275.1:0-3557 GCA_964558825.1 uncultured Intrasporangiaceae bacterium | reverse complement strand
CGGCGAGGGCGGGCGGGGCGTCGAGCTCGTATGCCGCCGCCCAGTCGGTGCCGCGGTCGTCGGTGGGGGCGTCGGCGAAGAGCGGCCCGAGCCGGTCGACCGGCGTGAAGCGCCATTCCTCCTCGCGGCCGGTGGGCAGCGGGAAGTCGGCGACGGCGAAGGAGCGCCGCCGCTCGGCGCGGGACTGCTCGGGCACGGCCGTGACCGCCGGCCCGTGGGTGTGGGCCTTTTCCAGCAGCGGCATCAGCCGACCGCTCCTTCCATCTGCAGCTCGATGAGCCGGTTGAGCTCGAGGGCGTATTCCATGGGCAGCTCGCGGGCGATCGGCTCGACGAAGCCGCGGACGATCATCGCCATCGCCTCCTCCTCGGCCATCCCCCGCGACATGAGGTAGAAGAGCTGGTCCTCGCTGACCTTGGAGACCGTCGCCTCGTGGCCCATCTGCACGTCGTCCTCACGGACGTCGACATAGGGATAGGTGTCCGAGCGGCTGACGTTGTCGACGAGCAGCGCGTCGCAGCGCACCGTCGACTTGCTGCCGGTCGCACCCTCCTGGATCTGGATCAGGCCGCGATAGGAGGTGCGCCCGCCGCCGCGCGCCACCGACTTGGAGATGATCGAGCTGGAGGTCTCCGGGGCGGCGTGGACCATCTTGGCGCCCGCGTCCTGGTGCTGGCCCTCGCCGGCGAAGGCGATCGACAAGGTCTCGCCGCGGGCGTGCCGACCGAGCAGATAGACCGCCGGATACTTCATCGTCACCTTGGAGCCGATGTTGCCGTCGATCCACTCCATTGTCGCGCCCTCGGCGCAGGTGGCCCGCTTGGTGACGAGGTTGTAGACGTTGTTGGACCAGTTCTGGATCGTCGTGTAGCGGACGCGGGCGTTGCGCTTGACGACGATCTCGACGACCGCCGAGTGCAGCGAGTCGGACTTGTAGATCGGCGCTGTGCAGTTGTGCACGGCAAAGCCACTGGCGAGATAGCTGTCGGGCGCCTCGACATCGAGGTTGAAGACCTGTCCCTCGTATGCCGTGTCCTCGCGTCGGCGGATCGGCACGAGGTAGTAGGCACCGGCGTCGCGGACCTGACGGGGGCCTCTGGTCCCTTCTGCCGTCTCGGTCCACTGGACCTGCCAGAGGTCGCGCCGGGTGACCTCGCGGCCCTGGATGGTCGCCGGACCGGCGGGGCGGCGCAGCTCGACAGTGGCGAAGGTGCCGAGTCGGGCCATGACGGCCTGCAACTGGAGTGCCCAGACGCGCGACACCGTGTGGCAGCGCACCCAGCGGCCGCCGGCCCGACGGGTCACGCTGCCGTCGCCGCAGATGTATGCGTCGACGAGGGCGTGCAGGAAGATCTCGTCCTGACCGAGCAGGTCGGCCGAGAGGCGCTTGTCGGCCGAGCCGGCGCCACAGTGGGTGCGCAGCGCGTGATAGGCCGCCTTGGAGTAGACGAGCAGGCGGGCCTCGTGCTTGGCCTCGTCATAGCGGACCGACCCGGAGGCGTCGTAGAGCTCCTTGAAGATCGCCTGCAGCTCCTCGATGTATCCGGTCTCGTCGATGTGGAACGAGAAGGAGACCGATTCACAGCCGTTGGTCAGCGTCGTGCTGCCCTCGGCGAGGTAATAGCCGGCGAGACGCGCGAAGTCGAGCGGCAGGTGGGCCTTGGCCGACGGCACACGCGGCTTGGGATAGACGAGGAAGTCACCTGCCTGCACGTCCTGGGCTGCTCGCCATTCCGGCTGCGCTGCAATGAGTTTGGCGCTGTCGACCTCCGGCAGCCAGCCCTTGCGCGGCGCGCGCTTGACCCGCACCGACTCGCGCGGGACGACGAGCAGCGGATGCTCGCTCGTCACCTGGAAGGCGTTGCCCGACGAGAGCGGGGAGAAGGTGTGCATGGTGCCGCGGTAGTCGCGCATCTGCACTGCACTCACCCGGCCGGGGCGACCCTCGTGGGTGAGCACGCGCTCGCCGACGCGGATCGACTCGATCGGCCGGTGGTTGCCATCGGCCGTCGCCACGAGCTCTCCGGCGGGCAGACAGCCCTCGACGTAGTGAACGTAGGAGTCCTCGTCGGCGATGATGAGGGTCCGCTCGAACTGGCCCATGTTTTCGGTGTTGATCCGGAAATAGGCCTGCAACGGGATGTCGACGTGGACGCCCGGCGGGACGTAGATGAACGACCCACCCGACCACACCGCGGTGTTGAGCGAGGCGAATTTGTTGTCGCCTGCCGGGATCACCGAGGTGAAGTACTCCTTGAAGATGTCCTCGTGCTCGCGCAGCCCTGTGTCGGTGTCGACGAAGATGACACCCTTCTCCTCCAGGTCCTCCCGGATCTGGTGGTAGACCACCTCTGAGTTGTGCACGACCATGCCCTCGGCAATGAAGTTGTGCGGCCCGTCGACCTCGATGTCCCACACCGGCTCGACGCCGTATGCCGCGATGCTCGACACCCGAGCGAAGCCGAGGTGTTCGGTCGTGTGCGATCGGAAGGTCGCCCCACGAGCGCTGGTCGCCGAATGGAAGTAGGCCCGCCTCCCGAATCGGCTTGTGCGGCGCGGATTTCGGCAATCAAGTCGCTCGAACTCCCCCGTGATGTGCAAGCGGTAGCCGTTGACCAGCCGGGTGGGGTCGTGAGGGTGGGGCGAGCTGAAGTGGTAAGGACCAGCAGCCGCCAACCCCGCAAGCTGGGCGAGCGCCTGGGCCTGCTCCAGCAGCGGCTCATTCCCACTGGTGAGGAGCACGGAGCCGGAGCGCGCGGGCCCGACATAGCCGTCGGCGTCGACCCATCCACCGAGGAAGGCCAGGCGCTCGGCAACCGGGAGATCATTGACCCAGTCCGGCACGTTCTTGGTCAGCGACGTTCCGGCGAAACCCTGCTGCCACAGCCATTCAACGAGGCGCTTGGAGTTGACGACGACACGGACGTCGTCGGACTCGATCACGCGGAGGCCGAACTGCTCGCTGACCACTCGGGAGATCTCGTCGCGAACTTCGCGGTCGTCGGCAACGACGGCAAACTGAACTCGGTGGGTGCGCCCAGCGCTCTGCGTGTTGCCGTCCCCGAGGAAGAAGCCGAGCAGCCACAACAGATCCGCGGACGAGCGCTGTGGACCGAATCCAGAGTCCTCCCGGAAGGTGCGGCTCTCCCCGAAATCCGGAACCGCCCGAGGAACCGCGACCAGGTCGCCCACGCGCAACTCCCCCACGGTCTTCCACGTGCGGCGGAAGCGAGCCCGCTGCCGGCCGGGCTGACGAGCGTCCTCGAGAACCAGGAACGGGTGGTTGTCCGTGGCCCGGATCTCCCGGGTGCCGACGGTCACGGCATACGTCTGCTTGGTGCCGGTCTGGGCGGCGGCGCGCACCGGAGCGACAACGAAGTGGCCGCTCGTCTCGTCGAGTGCGAAGACCCGGTCTCCGGCTTCGATTTCCTTGATGGGCACCAGACCCCGCCCAGCGGTCCACACTCGGGTGTCCTGCGCCAGGCACTCATACTGAGCCGCGACGCCGGCGATGAGGCGCTGCTTCTCGGCCTCGGGGATGCCCAGCCGGTCGTAGG
>CAZLGB010000274.1:0-3595 GCA_964558825.1 uncultured Intrasporangiaceae bacterium | reverse complement strand
GGCAACTGGTTCAACAACGAGATCTACGGTCCTCCCACCGACCTGCCGTGGGGCCTGCGCATCTACGAATGGGACAGCGCGGCCGGGCACGCGGTCCTCGACGCGCAGGGCAATCCCATCGTCAAGGGGATCTTCCACCCGACCTTCCTCTACGAGGCGCTGTGGTGCCTGCTCGTCGTCGCCGTGCTGCTGTGGGCCGAGCGACGGCATACCTTCCGTCGCGGTCAGGTCTTCGCGGCCTTCGTCGTCATCGGCTACCCGCTGGGGCGCTTCTTCATCGAGCTCATGCGCACCGACGACGCCAACCGCATCCTCGGGCTGCGCGTCAACACCTGGGTGTCGAGCCTGGTCATGCTCTTGGGGATCTGGCTCTACCGGCGGATGAAGGACCCCGTGCCGGTCGCAGCGGACGCGGACTTGACCGAGGCGTCTCGGCATACGGAATGAGTCATATCAAAATATAGGACGGCGAGGGCATTCGCTAAACTTCACCCGCTGGCCATCGCCGTCCAGTCATCGCTTCGTCCCCTCCCAATAGTGGGGACCCATTCGAGGACGGTGAGGCCATCCATGTCGCATCCGCACATCCCCTTCTCGGCCCAACCCGAGGACGTCGGGCTCTACCGTCGTGCCTTCGAGCACGACGCGTGCGGCGTTGCCATGGTCGCCACCCTGCGTGGCACTGCCGGTCACGACATCGTCGACCTCGCGCTCACCGCGCTGCGCAATCTCGACCACCGCGGCGCCACCGGCGCCGACCCGCTCGTCGGTGACGGCGCGGGCATCCTCACCCAGATCCCCGACAGCTTCCTGCGCTCGGTGGTCCCTTTCACCCTGCCGCCCGCCGGGGCGTATGCCGTGGGCATCGCCTTCCTTCCCGCGGATGCCGGTGGGCGCGCGCAGGCCGTCGGTCAGATCGAGGCGGTCGCCGATCAAGAGGGCCTCACGGTGCTCGGCTGGCGCGAGCTGCCGACCACCCCCGACCTGGTCGGCGAGGCGGCCCGCACGGTGATGCCGCACTTCGCCCAGCTGTTCGTCGCGAGCCGTGGCGGTGAGACGGGCATCGAGCTCGACCGGCTGGCCTTCTGCCTGCGCAAGCGGGCCGAGCACGAGGCCGAGGTCTACTTCCCCTCGCTGTCGGCGCGGACCCTCGTCTACAAGGGCATGCTGACGACCGGGCAGCTGGAGCCCTTCTTCCCCGACCTCTCCGACCCGCAGTTCGAGACCGAGCTGGCGCTCGTGCACTCGCGCTTCTCGACCAACACCTTCCCGTCGTGGCCGCTCGCGCACCCCTACCGGATGATCGCTCACAACGGCGAGATCAACACCGTCAAGGGCAATCGCAACTGGATGCGGGCTCGTGAGTCGATGCTCGGCACCGACCTCATCCCCGGCGACCTGCGCCGGATCTTCCCCATCTGCACCCCGGGCGGCTCGGACTCGGCGTCCTTCGACGAGGTCCTCGAGCTGCTCCACCTCGGTGGGCGCTCGTTGCCGCACGCCGTGCTGATGATGATTCCCGAGGCGTGGGAGAACCACGCCGACATGGACCCGGCCCGCCGAGCCTTCTACCAATACCACTCCAACCTCATGGAGCCCTGGGACGGTCCCGCCTGCGTGACCTTCACCGACGGCACCCTCATCGGGGCGGTGCTCGACCGCAACGGGCTGCGCCCGGGCCGCTATTCGGTCACCGACGACGGCCTGGTCGTGCTCGCCTCCGAGACCGGGGTGCTCGAGCTCGACCCGGCGCGGGTCGTGCGCAAGGGCCGGCTGCAGCCGGGCCGGATGTTCCTCGTCGACACCGAGCACGGCCGGCTGGTCAGCGACGACGAGGTCAAGTCGGAGCTCGCGACGGCTTCGCCCTACGAGGAGTGGCTGCACGCGGGTGTCATCGAGCTCGGCGACCTGCCCGAGCGCGAGCACATCATCCACACGGCCAAGTCGGTCGCGCGCCGCCAGCAGACCTTCGGCTACACCCAGGAGGAGCTGCGCATCGTCCTGGGCCCGATGGCTCGTACCGGCGGCGAGGCGCTCGGGTCGATGGGCACGGACACGCCGATCGCCGTGCTGTCCAACCGGCCGCGACTCATCTTCGACTACTTCACCCAGCTCTTCGCCCAGGTGACCAACCCGCCGCTCGATGCGATCCGCGAGGAGCTGGTGACCTCTCTCGGGGCGGTCATCGGTCCGGAGGGCAACATCCTCGACGCGACTCCGGTGCATGCTCGCAAGGTCGTGCTGCCCTTCCCGGTCATCGACAACGACGAGCTCGCCAAGATCATGCGCATCAACGCAGATGGCGACCTCCCGGGTTATGCCACCCACGTCGTCAAGGGCCTCTACGACGTCCGGGGCGGCGCCGCGGCCATGTCGGCCCGGCTCGGCCAGATCTTCGCCGAGGTGTCGGCGGCCATCGCCCGCGGCGTGCGCTTCGTCGTGCTGTCCGACCGCGATTCCGACCGTGACTGGGCACCCATCCCGTCGCTGCTGCTCACCTCCGCGGTGCACCACCACCTCATCCGCGAGAAGACCCGGACCCAGGTCGGGCTCATCGTCGAGGCCGGCGATGTCCGCGAGGTCCACCACGTTGCCCTGCTCATCGGCTTCGGCGCGGCCGCAGTCAATCCTTACCTGGCCATGGAGACCGTCGAGGACCTCGTGCGCTCCGGGCAGCTGCCGGACGTCACCCCCGAGAAAGCGGTCGCCAACCTCATCAAGGCGCTCGGCAAGGGCGTGCTCAAGGTCATGAGCAAGATGGGCATCTCGACCGTCGCCTCCTATTGCGGGGCCCAGGTTTTCGAGGCTGTAGGTCTGTCCCAGGAGCTCGTCGACGCCCACTTCACCGGCACGGTGTCCCAGCTCGGCGGGGTCGGGCTCGACGTCATCGCCGCCGAGTCGGCGGCCCGGCACGCGGTCGCCTACCCGCCGGACGGCATACACCAGGCGCACCGCACGCTGTGGGTGGGCGGGGAGTATCAGTGGCGTCGCGAGGGTGAGCCGCACCTCTTCGACCCCGAGACGGTCTTCCGGCTGCAGCACTCGACCCGGCAACGTCGCTATGACGTCTTCAAGCAATACACGAGCCGGGTCAACGAGCAGTCGGGCCGGCTGATGACGCTGCGCGGGCTCTTCGAGTTCGCCGACGAGTCGGTGACCGGGCGCGCCCCGATCGACATCGACGAGGTCGAGTCGGTCAGCGAGATCGTCAAGCGCTTCTCCACCGGGGCGATGTCCTACGGGTCGATCAGCCGCGAGGCGCACGAGACCCTCGCCATCGCGATGAACCGCCTCGGCGCCAAGTCCAACACCGGCGAGGGCGGTGAGGACGAGGAGCGGCTGCTCGACCCGACCCGCCGCTCGGCGATCAAGCAGGTGGCCTCCGGTCGCTTCGGGGTGACCAGCCTCTATCTCACCGAGGCCGACGACATCCAGATCAAGATGGCCCAGGGCGCCAAGCCGGGGGAGGGCGGGCAGCTGCCCGGCACCAAGGTCTATCCGTGGGTGGCCAAGACGCGGCACTCGACGCCGGGCGTCGGGCTGATCTCGCCGCCGCCGCACCACGACATCTATTCGATCGAGGACCTGGCCCAGC
>CAZLGB010000273.1:0-3668 GCA_964558825.1 uncultured Intrasporangiaceae bacterium | reverse complement strand
TCAGATCGCGGCCGCGGCCCACGCCGCGGCGATGAAGAGCAGCACGCCGACCGCCCTCGACGTGGACGCCGAAGCGGTTGCGCTTGAGGCGCCCGCCGACCTGGCCGAGCCCGCCAGTGCCGAGCCGGACCTCGCCGATGTCGTCAGCGACTCCGCCGCGGTCCCCCCTGCCGAGGCCGGTGCCGAGCCGGTCGACGACACCGCGGCGATCGACGTCGCTCACGGCGTCTCCGACCTGACGCCCGAGCCCGCCGAAGCTGACATCGCCGGGGACGCATCCGCCGACACCGCTGACTCCTCCGAGTCGGCCGGCGAGCCGGAGCCGGATGCCTCTGTCGAGTCCGCCGAGGCTGGCGCTCAGCCAACCGCCGCAGCAGCCGCTGGGCGTGGTCGGCGGCGCCGGGGGCGCGTGGTCGCTCCCGCCGGTCCGCCCCGCCACGGCGGCTGACGCTGGGGTCGGTGGCCCGGCATACCGACCGCAATGGGGCGGCGGGATTAGGCTGGCGCCACCATGACTGAGACCAAGCTTCCGGGGGCCGTCCGCCTGCGCGTCGCGCCCTCGCCCACGGGGGACCCGCACGTCGGCACGGCATACATGTCGATGTTCGATCTCGCCTTCGCGCGCAAGCACCACGGGCGTTTCCTGCTGCGCATCGAGGACACCGACCAGGCGCGTCTGCATGCCGGCAGTGAGCGGCAGATCTACGACACGCTGCACTGGCTCGGGTTGACCTGGGACGAGGGCCCGGACATCGGTGGGCCGTGCGCGCCCTATCGGCAGTCCGAGCGGCTGGACACCTATCGTCCGTATGCCGACCAGCTGCTCGCGGCGGGCCAGGCCTACCACTGCTGGTGCTCGGCCGAGCGGCTCACCCAGATGCGCGAGGAGCAGCAGCGGCGCAAGCAGCCCACCGGCTATGACCGGCTGTGCCTGGGCAAGACCCGCGAGGAGCGGGCCAAGCTGCCGGGTTTCACCGAGACGCCGGTGGTGCGCATGCACATCCCCGACGACCTGGACACGTCCTTCGTCGACCTCATCGCCGGGCGCATCGACGCACCGCGGCCTGACGACCAGGTCATCCTCAAGGCCGACGGCTTCCCGACCTATCACCTGGCCGTCGTCGTCGACGACCACCTCATGGGCATCACCCATGTCGTGCGCGGGCAGGAGTGGATCTCCTCGACTCCCAAGCACCTGTTGCTCTACACGTGGCTCGGGTGGAAGGCCCCGCACTTCGCCCATATGCCGTTGCTGCGCGACGAGCACAAGGCCAAGATCTCCAAGCGCAAGAACCCCTGGGCCCGGCTGACGTGGTTCCGTGAGCAGGGTTACCTGCCGGAGGCATTGGTCAATTTCCTTGCCTTGCAGGGATATCCGCCGATCGTCGAGGACGACGGCACCGAGCGCGAGGTCTTCACCTTCGAGGAGTTCGCGCAGCGCTTCGACTGGGCCAAGGTCAATCCGGCCGGATCGATCTTCAACCTCGACAAGCTCGACTGGCTCAACGGCGTCTGGCTGCGCGAGCTCGAGCTCGGCGACTTCACCTCGCGGCTGCTGCCCTTCCTCGAGCGCGACGGCATCCTGTCGGGCAATCCCTCGCTCGGTGAGCTGGGCCGGCTCAAGCGGGTCGCGGCGCTCATCCAGACCCGCATCGGCAAGCTCACCGAGGCCTCGGCACTCGTCGGGCCCTTCTTCATGGGCGATGACGCCATCGAGATCGCCGACGACGCGCGGGCGCAGCTCGACGCGGCATCGCCGAAGGTCCTCGACGCAGCCATCCATGCTCTGGGAGACATCGACGACCACCAGCGAGGGCTGCTCGGCTCCGAGTCTGACTGGGGGGCCGAGCGCATCGAGGCCGTGCTGCGCGAGGCGATCGTCACCGGGCTCGGGGTCAAGCCCAAGGTGGCCTTCGGTCCGCTGCGGACCGCAGTCTCGGGGCAGCGCATCTCCCCGCCGTTGTTCGAGTCGATGGAGATCCTCGGCAAGACCTCGACGCTGGCTCGGCTCGCGGCCCTGCGCGCCGAGCTCTGAGCTGAGGACGGGCGTGGCGGCCGACTCGTGATTTGGGCGGGCCGCACCCGCCCCGGTATGCTCGCTCTTCGGTTCACCTCCTGAAGGCCTTCAGGCGCGCGGGAGGAGATACCCCTTGGGGTATGGTGTAATTGGCAACACGTCGGATTCTGGTTCCGCAATTCTAGGTTCGAGTCCTGGTACCCCAGCGCAGCAGCGGTGGCCCACACGGGTCACCGATTCGGTGGAAACCGCCGGTCACCGGTAAGGTTTGCACCTGTGTCCGTCGGGGCGACCCGCCGACACCGCTAGGGCCCCGTTGTGTAGCGGCCTAGCACGCCGCCCTCTCAAGGCGGTAGCGCGGGTTCGAATCCCGTCGGGGCTACAAAGTTGAAACCCCTTGCCCTGCAAGGGGTTTTTGCTTTCCGCCGGGTCCTGCCGACCACTCGCTCACCTCGGATCTCAGGTGAGGTCTCGCTAACGCACCACGGCCACGGTCGATGGGGCAGGCTGGTCCTGCTCCCTGGCGAGGCGCGCTCAGGGTATGCCGGCGAGGCGCTCGCGCAGGCCTGAGGCCCGGCGCGCCGGGGTGAGCACCGCACGGCGGATCGCGTCGGGGGATCCCAGCACGAGCACCCGGCTCTGCGCTCGAGTGATGCCGGTGTAGAGCAACTCGCGCGTCAGCAACGGGGAGTCGGCTCCGGGGAGCACCATGGTGACCTCGCGGGCCTGGCTGCCCTGGCTCTTGTGGACGGTGAGGGCATGCATCGTCTCGAGGTCGGAGACCCGTGCCGGGGTCAGGGTGAGCGGGACGTCGCCGGTGCCGGCGAAGGCGAGACGCAACCGATCGCCCTGTGCCACGGCCACGCCGGTGTCGCCGTTGAAGAGGCCCAGGGTGTGATCGTTGGCGGTGACGATGACCGGGCGGCCGGCATACCACTGCTCGCCCCAGGCCGACCCGAGCGGACGCCCGGACGCCTCGGCAAGCCAGCGCTCGACCTGGCGATTCCAGTGACCCGCCCCGGCCGGGCCCTCGCGATGGGCGCAGAGCAGCCGATGGCGCTCGAGGGCCGTGAGGGCCCCGGCGATGTCCCCGGCGAGAGCGGCGGACTGCAGCGAGGTCGCGGTGGAGAGTGCGAGCCGACGCACCTGCTCGAGGGCCGCCGGGTCGTCGGGGTCGAGCCAGGCCACCTCGGCCGAGCCGGCTCGCAGGACCGCGAGGGCATCGTCGGCGAGCCCGGCTCGGACCGCTGACGCGAGCTCGCCGATCGCGCCGCCGAAGCGGTGCACCGTGCGCAGCCGCGTCACGGCCTGCGGGTCCAGCGTCCGCAGTCCCGCGACGAGATCGGCGAGGACGGCACCGGCCTCGACCGACGCGAGCTGGTCGGGATCACCGACGAGCACGAGCCTGGTCTCGGGGCGCAGGGCCTCGAGCAGCCTCGCCATCATCGTCAGCGAGACCATCGACGTCTCGTCGACGACGACGACGTCGTGGGGTAGGCGGTTGCCGGCGTCGTGGCGGAATCGAGTGTGGGCGTGCCCGCGATGGCCGAGCAGCCGGTGCAGGGTGGACGCCTGGGGCGGGTCGACCCGCGCCCGGTCCTCGGGCGGGAGCGCCTCGCGCGCCTCGGCGACGGCTGCGGCCAGCCGGGCG
>CAZLGB010000272.1:0-3674 GCA_964558825.1 uncultured Intrasporangiaceae bacterium | reverse complement strand
CGATGGGCTTCGACGTCGTCTACCTCACCCCGATCCACCCGATCGGCACGACGGCGCGCAAGGGCCGCAACAACACCCTCGTGGCCAAGCCGGGCGACCCCGGAAGCCCCTATGCCATCGGCTCCCCGGACGGCGGGCACGACGCGATCCACCCCGATCTGGGCACCTTCGCCGACTTCGACGCCTTCGTCGCCGAGGCGCAGCGGCTCGGGATGGAGGTCGCCCTCGACATCGCCCTGCAGTGCTCCCCCGACCACCCCTACGTGACGACGCACCCCGAGTGGTTCACCACGCGGGCCGACGGCACCATCGCGTATGCCGAGAACCCCCCGAAGAAGTACCAGGACATCTACCCGCTCAACTTCGACAACGACCCCGCCGGGGCGTATGCCGAGATGCGCCGGATGATCCAGGTGTGGATCGACCACGGGGTGAAGATCTTCCGCGTCGACAATCCGCACACCAAGCCGGTGGAGTTCTGGCAATGGCTCATCGCCGACGTGGCCCGCGAGCATCCCGAGGTCATCTGGCTGTCGGAGGCCTTCACCAAGCCGGCAATGATGCACACCCTCGCCAAGGCGGGCTTCCAGCAGTCCTACACCTATTACGCCTGGCGCAACCTCAAGTGGGAGCTGGAGGACTACTGCCGCGAGCTGGCCGGTGACGCGGCGGCATACATGCGCCCGTCCTTCTGGCCGACGACCCACGACATCCTCACGCCGTTCATGCAATACGGCGGGCCGACCGCGTGGAAGCTGCGCGCGGCGCTGGCCGCGACCCTCGTGCCGACCTACGGGATTTACACCGGCTACGAGCTCATGGAGTCGGTCGCCCGGCCGGGGGTCGAGGAGCAGATCGACAACGAGAAGTACGAATACAAGGACCGGCGCTGGGCCGACTACGAGCCCGGCGGGCCCAAGGCCGGCCAGTCGCTCGCGCCCTATCTCACCCGGCTCAACGAGATCCGCAAGGCCCATCCGGCGCTGCGCTGGATGCGCAATATCGTCTTCCACGACGTCGACGACGAGCAGATCATGTGCTTCTCCAAGAGCCGGGTGCGCGCCGACGGCACACGCGACACGATCATCGTCGTGGCCAATCTCGACCCCCACGGGATGCGCGAGTCGCTCGTCCACCTCGACATGCCGGCCCTCGGGCTGGAGTGGTCGGCGACGATGCCGGTCCACGACCTCATCACCGACGCGTGGTGGGACTGGCGCCAGGACAACTACGTGCGGCTGGGCCCCGACACCGAGCCGGTGCACATCCTCGAGATCAGCTCCTACTGACGGCTCGGGCGCGGGCCACGGCGGTCCGCGCCCGACCTCGACCTCGCCCCACCACCCTCCGACCCGACAAGGACGCCCGACCGACGATGCAGGGACTCAACTTGGCCCAGCCGGGTCTGCGCCACGACCCCGAGTGGTTCCGCACGGCGGTCTTCTACGAGGTGCTCGTGCGGGCCTTCGCCGACTCGACCGGGTCGGGCTCGGGCGACTTCAGCGGCCTGCTCGCCCGGCTCGACTATCTGCAGTGGCTCGGCGTCGATTGCCTGTGGATCCCGCCGTTCTACGCCTCGCCGCTGCGCGACGGCGGCTATGACATCGCCGACTACACGGCGGTGCTGCCCGAGTTCGGCACGCTCCCGGAGTTCACCGAGCTCGTCGCGCAGGCGCACGCGCGTGGCATACGCATCATCACCGACCTGGTGATGAACCACACGAGCGACCAGCACGCGTGGTTCCAGGCCAGCCGCAGCGACCCGCAGGGGCCGTTCGGCGACTACTACGTCTGGTCGGACACCGACGACAAGTATGCCGAGGCGCGCATCATCTTCGTCGACACCGAAAGCTCCAACTGGACCTTCGACCCGGTGCGGCGGCAGTTCTTCTGGCACCGCTTCTTCTCCCACCAGCCCGACCTCAACTTCGAGAACCCGGCGGTGCAGGAGGAGATCTTCGAGGTCGTGCGCTTCTGGATGCGACTGGGGATCGACGGCTTCCGCCTTGACGCGGTGCCCTACCTCTTCGAAGAGGAGGGGCACAACGGCGAGAACCACCCCAAGACCCACGAGTTCCTCGCGCGGCTGCGGACCATGGTCGACACCGAGTTCCCCGGGCGGGTGCTGCTGGCCGAGGCCAACCAGATGCCGGCCGAGGTCGTCGACTACTTCGGCACCCCCGAGGCACCCGAGTGCCACATGTGCTTCCACTTCCCGGTCATGCCGCGGCTCTACTACGCGCTGCGCAGCGAGACCGCTTCCCCCATCGTCGATGTCCTCGCCGCGACCCCGCCGATCCCCGCCGGCACCCAGTGGGGCACCTTCCTGCGCAATCACGACGAGCTCACCCTCGAGATGGTCACGCCGGAGGAGCGCGCGGCGATGTACGGCTGGTATGCCCCCGATCCGCGGATGCGCGCCAATGTCGGCATCCGCCGCCGGCTCGCGTCGCTGCTGGACAACTCCCGGCCGGAGATCGAGCTCATCCACGCGCTGCTGCTCTCGCTGCCCGGATCGCCGTGCCTCTACTACGGCGACGAGATCGGCATGGGCGACAACATCTGGTTGGCCGACCGCGACGCGGTGCGCACGCCGATGCAGTGGACTCCCGACCGCAATGCGGGCTTCTCCACCGCCGATCCGGGCAAGCTCTACCTGCCGGTCATCTCCTCGCTCGTCTACAACTTCGCGACGGTCAATGTCGAGGCGCAGATGGCCCACGGGGCCTCGCTGCTGCACTGGGTCCGCGGAGTGCTGCGGGTGCGGGCGGCCAATCCGGTCTTCGGGCTCGGCGACTTCCGGGTATGCGAGTCGGGCAATGCCGCCGTGCTCGCCTACACCCGCGGCCTGCCCGACGAGGCCCCGACGCCCACCGGCGCGCGGGTCGTTGTCTGCGTGGCCAATCTGTCGACGACCGCCCAGGCCGCGACGGTCCAGTTGCCGAGCGAGTATGCCGGCCGGCACGTCCGCGACCTCTTCGGCGGGGCGACCTTCCCCCAGGTGGATCCGGACGGTCGCCTGGCCCTCACCCTCGGCTCGCGTGATTTCCTCTGGCTGCGCTTGCATCGGGAGGCGCCCGAATGACCCAGACCCCTGCCCCGCTCGCCGAGGTCCTGCCCGCCTGGCTGGCCACCCGGCGGTGGTATGCCGGTAAGCCCCGGATCCCCTCGCTGCACCCGGTGGGCGGGTTGCGGTGGGTGGACCCGCTGGGGGTCGTCGCCATCGAGACGCACTTCGTCGTGGACGAGGGCGGCGCCCGCCCGGTCGTCTACCAGGTGCCGCTGACCTTCCACCCGCAGCCCGCCCTCGGCGACGACGAGGCGCTCATCGGTCTGGTCGAGCATCCGACCCTCGGCCAGCGGTGGGCCTACGACGCGACGCACGACCCGGCATACGTCCGGGCCCTACTCGCCCACGTGCTGAGCCGGGCGCTCGGGGACTCCCCTCCCCGGTTGACGGACTTCCATGTCCTCAGTGGCGAGCAGTCCAACACCTCGATCGTCTGTGAGCTCGACGGCGCCGATCCGGTGGTCGTCAAGGTCTTCCGGATGCTCGCCGACGGACCGCAGCCCGATGTCGACCTGCCGGCGGCGCTCGGCTCCCTCGGCAGCGCCGACGTGCCTGCCGCACGGGGCCGGCTGCAGGGCCGGTGGGCGGCCGGCGCCGGCTCGGG
>CAZLGB010000271.1:0-3729 GCA_964558825.1 uncultured Intrasporangiaceae bacterium | reverse complement strand
CCTGGGCGTCGGCGGCCGCCTGTGCGGCGGCGGCGTCGGCAGCAGCCTTGGCCTCGGCCTCGGCCTGGGCGGCAGCGGCCACCTGCTCGGGCGTCATCGCGTTGCCGGCCGCGTCATAGGTGACCGAGGAGATGACCTCGGGCGACTCCGGGACGGCGTTGCCGGCGTTGTCATAGGTCACCGAGGAGATGACCTCGGGCGACTCGGGGGCGGCAGCCGGGGCCTCGGCCGGGGCCTGCTCGCCGATGTGCAGGTCCTTCTTGATCTCGTCGAACAGTCCCACGCGGAACTCCTTCATGCTCGGCCGGCCAGCCGGCCGGTTGTCCGCGAGCCTCCCCCGCGGCGTGCTGAGCGTAAACCCTGGACGGGACGCGCGGGAGCCGACGGCTGGCCCTAATCCCTGTGAGCTCCCTATGAGTCGCGGCGGCGACGTGTCACCGAGGTCGGCTCATTCACCTGAGCCACCGCGAGGATGAGTCACACTGATCCCTGATGAGCGAGCGCCGAGCCCTGCACTCCCCGCCTCGCCGAGACTGGCGGGGCCGGGGCGGCCTCCTGTCGATGATCGTCGCGATGGGTGTGCTGACGGCCTGCACGACGCCGACCGCCCCCACGACGGGCGCCGCTCCCGACGCCGTGGGTGGTGGGGCCTCCGCCGGCCCGAGTCACGGCGCTGCGGCCACGGGCGGGCCGTCCAGCCAGCCGACCGACTCTCCTGCAGCCGACGGGACCGCCGGCACTCCCACGGACGGGAGCGGCACGGCATCCCCGACGCAACCGGCGAAGGCGGCGGGGACCATGACGCTGTCCTTCGCCGGCGACGTGCACTTCGAGCGGCAGGTGCGCGCGTTGCTCACCTCGCCCGAGGGGATGACCGCGCTGCGCCCGGTGCTCGGTGCGGCCGATGTCACCGTCGTCAACCTCGAGTCGGCGATCACCGACCGCGGCAGCCCCGAGCCCAAGGAGTTCCACTTCCGCGCGCCGCCGAGCGCGCTGCAGACGCTCGCCGACGCGGGGGTCGATGTCGTGAGCATGGCCAACAACCATGCGGTCGACTTCGGCCCGGTCGGGCTGGGCGACACGCTCGCGGCCAAGGCGGCCAGCCCGGTGCCGGTCATCGGGATCGGTGCCGACGCCAAGGCAGCATTCGCCCCGGCGGTCGTCACCGTCGATGGGCTGCGGGTGGCGGTCATCGCCTCGACGCAGGTGCCTGATCTGACCGCTGCCAAGTTCCCCGCGGGCGACTCCACGCCGGGGGTCGCAGCCAACCAGCGGCCGGAGCGGCTGCTCGCCGCCGTGCGGGCCGCTCGGGCGGCATACGACGTCGTCGTCGTCTTCCTCCACTGGGGGACCGAGCAGATGGTGTGCCCGGACGGAGCGCAGTTGGCGACGGCCGCAGCGTTGGAGGCGGCGGGCGCGGACATCATCGTCGGTGGGCACGCCCACCGGGTGCAGGGAGCGGGCTGGCTGGGGCGCGCCTATGTCGACTACGGGCTGGGCAACTTCGTCTGGTGGCTCAACTCGACCACCCCCAAGGACTCGGCAAGCGGCGTGCTCACGGTGACCGTCGACGAAGCCGCCGTGCGCGCGCGGGCGGCGCTGCCGCGCGCGCAATGGGCGGGTCTGGGGCCGGTCGTCTCGGCTGGGCGGTGGGTGCCGCTGCGGATCTCGCGCGCCGACGGGCTGCCCAAACCGCCGGGTGTTGACGAGGCTGCAAGGATGTCGGCGGACTGGGAGCAGGCACGAGCCTGCACGAAGCTGGAGGGGAGTCCATGAGCGTGGGCAGCGAGGCGGTCGACGGCGTTCTGGCGCCGGACGGGGCTGGGCCGGGGGGCCCGAGCCGCAGCGAGGTGTCTGCTGTGCGCGAGCGGGCCGTCGCGGCCCTCACCACGCCCGAGCTCGCGTCGATCGTCGACCTCGTCGTCTGGGTCGAGCCGGTCGACGGTGTGTCAGTCGCCCATGCGGCCAGCCATGCCGGGCGGGTGCGGCTGCACCCGGGTGGGCGTCACGAGGTGCTGGCGGGCGTCGACCCGATCGTCAGCGAGGACCCCCTCGCGTTCCTCCCGTATGCCGGTCCGTCCGGTGAGATCGCGCTGGCCGGACCGCGCGACTCGCGGGCCAACGCCTATCCGTATGCCGCCGAACGGCTGCTCTCCTTCTTTGCCGACCCCGACCGCAGCCCCGACCTGGCGATCGTCCACACGCCACGGCACTACTTTCCCGAGCAGGGTGGGCACGTCGGCGAGCACGGGTCGCTCGACGTCATCCAGTCGCGGGCGCCCTTCATCCTCTCGGGGGCGGGGGTGCGGCGCCTCGGTTTCCTCGACGAGCATGCCCGGCTCGTCGATGTCGGTCCCACGCTGGCGACGCTGGCCGGCGCCGACCCCGCGAGCCTGCGCGACGCCGAGGGCGAGCCGCTCGACGGACGGGCGCAGACGGCATACCTCACGGGGGAGCGGCCACGCGCGGTCGTGGGCATCCTCTGGGACGGCGGGCACTGCTCCGAGGTGCTCCACCTGGCCGAGACCGGCGAGCTGCCCCACGTGGCCGGGCTCATCGAGCGCGGGGTTGCGCTGCGCGGCGGGGCGGTGGCGCAGTTCCCGTCGATCACGCTGACCAATCACACGTCGATCCTTACCGGCGTCGGGCCGGGACGGCACGGGGTCATGGGCAACGTCTACTTCGACCGGGCGACGGGCGAGCAGGTCGTGCCCAACGACGAGACGACCTGGCACCGCTCGGCCGAGTGGCTGCGGCCGTCGGTGCGCACGGTCTTCGAGCAGGTCGAAGGCTTCACCGCGTGCATCGACGAGGCCATCGACCGCGGCTCGACCTATTCGACGATGGGGATGATCCGCGAGGCGGGGTCGTCTGACGGGGCGGGGTCGCTGGGGGATCGGCTGCCCGATGCGTCGGCGTCGCCCTTCTTGTCGGATCCGCGTTTCATTGCCGACGACGGCTACTTCCGGTGGGGGGTCGCGGTCGACGACATGGGGCTCGAGCAGATCCGCCAGCTGTATGCCGGTGGGCTGGCTCACGCGCCGCGGCTCACCTGGTGGGCCAATGTCGTCACGGACGCCGGCCATCACGGCGGCGGGCCACGCTCGGACGAGGCGCGAGAATCGTTGCGCCAGGCCGATGCTCGGCTCGGGGTCTTCCTGGGCATGCTGCGCGAGCGGGGCGAGCTCGACGACGTGGCGATCCTGCTGACCGCCGACCACGGCTTCGAGGGGTCGGATCCGACGTGCACGGGCTCGTGGCGCTCGGCGCTCGACTCGCTCGGTGTGCCCTATCGCGACGAGGGCCCGGGGTTCGTCTACTTCGTCTAGGTGGTGGTCCTGGAACTCGTCCTGGCTGGTTCTGGCTGGTTCTGGCTGGTTCTGGCTGGTTCTGGCTGGTTCTGGCTGGTAGCTCCCCCTTGCGCCGGTTCCAGTGCCGGGCCGTAGGCCCGGCCGATGATGGGGTGACGCTGTCCGCGGCGAAGGTCAACGACCTTTGCGCTACTCCACGAAATGTCGTTGACCAACGAAAAGGTCGTGGACCTTTCGACGTCGGCGCGCCAGGAAGGGGCGGCGGGGCGGCAGCGCAGCCGAGCTGGTCGCGCAGCCGGGCCTGGCTTGGCGAGGGGTCCCGAGGCCAGGTGCGCCGGCTCAGGCGCGCAGGTGAGGCGTGCCGGCGAGGCGCGCAGGTGAGGCGTGCGGGTGAGGCGTGCCGGTGAGGCGCGCGGGT
>CAZLGB010000270.1:0-3737 GCA_964558825.1 uncultured Intrasporangiaceae bacterium | reverse complement strand
GGCGCCTCCGCGGTTGGCGGAAGGGCCCGCCAGCGGAGCGGGCACCACGACGTGCTGCGAGCCGACGGTCGGGCCGGGGTCGCTGATCCGGCGGCCGCCCGAGCGCGGGAGTTGCATCGCAAGGCGGCCGAGGCCGAGCAGCTCGCCGCGCAGTATCGGGCCGAGCGGGATCGGCTTGTGCTGCACCTGCGCGCGCAGGACCCCCAGCGGTGGAGCTATGGTGCGCTCGCCGCGGCGCTGGGCTGTAGCCGAGAGCTCATCGCGCTGATCACCCGGCGCTCGAGCTGACGTCAGTCCACCCGCCCCCAGGCCGTCGCCGCAGTTTCGCCGCCACCCTGAAGGCATGGGTCCGCAGATCTGGGGCACGCTCGCCGTCGACGATCACCGGCGCGTCGAGGCGCTGGTCCGACAGGTGCTGATCTTCGACCGGCTGGTGATCCCCGTCCCCGCGACGGGCGCCGAGCGCGAGCGCTGGATGAGCCCCAACGAGCACGACCCGACCGAGACCTGGGACCCCGACCATCTCGACACGGTCCTGCACATCCTCGGGACCCAGCGCCGCGAGTCGGCCGGTGAGGCCCCGCTCGCGTGGGAGTCCGACTGGACTCTCGAGCGGTGGCAGGCCAGCAAGTCGCGCGCCGAGATCGCCTCGGCCATCACCCAATACGACGCCTTCTACAGCACTCGACTGGTCCTCGCGATGGGCGAGGACCTGCCGGCCGTGGTGGAGGCCATGGCGGCATACCCCTCGGAGCAGACCTGCGCACGCGACCTCGCCCCCACGACGGTGGCGCCGGACGATCTCACGGCAGCCGACGCCCTCGTCCTGCTCGCCTCCCCCCTTCTCGTCCCGGATGTCGCCGATGGTGACGTCGAGCGGGCTCTCGTCGAGGCCGCTGCGCTGGCCCGCAGCGACCGCGTCCGGGCCGAACGGGCCGCCTATCACGACTTCATGCGGGCCTCGGTGGCGCGACTGCAGCGCCCGGGCATGGACCTGAGCGACGTGCGCCTGGACGCCGCGAGCCTGCGGGTGGCCAGGGCCAACCTCGAAAGCCTGATGCGGGCGCTCGAGTCCGAGGTCGCCGGCGACTCGAGACGCTCTCGCTGGACCAAGGTCGAGTGGGCGGTCACCGCGGTGGGGGCGGCGGCGAGCATCGGGCTCGCCTGCACCGAGCCGCTGGCGGCCGTGGCGATGCTCGGGCCGATGCTCGGCTTCGGCGGGTGGGTCGCCGGCAAGCGCGCGCAGACCCCCGAGCCCCGGCCGCTCAACGGGGCGGCACTCTTTGTCACCGGTGCCGACAAGTTGTCGGTCTTCGCGCCACGGACTCTCGGATAGGCCCAGCCGGCCGGTTTTTCCGTGCCCCTCAGTCGCTCTCAGGGTCGGGTCAGGGCCGCCTCAGGGGGTCACCCAATGACGCCGCACCCCGCCGTGGGCGCATCGTGGAGCTATGACAACGACACCTCTTCCGGCATCGAAGCTCGACCGCTTCTTCCTGGCCCTCCACGAGAGCCCGGTGCGCCGCTCCACCACCGACCGGCGTGTCGCCGGTGTCTGCTCGGCGGTCGCCGAGCGCCTCGGCGTCTCGCCCCAGATCGTCCGCGTGCTCACCGTCGTCGCCGCTGTCCTCGGCGTCGGCGTCCCGGCCTACCTCGTGGCCTGGCTGCTGTTGCCCGACACCAACGGCACCGTCCACCTCGAGCGGGCGATCCGCCAGGGTGCGGCCGGCTCGATCGTGCTCATGGTCCTCACTGCGCTCGCGGTGCTGCCCGGCCCGCACGCCCACCCGATCACGTCGTGGGTCGCCGTCGCCGCGATCATCGCCGGGCTGTGGGTCGTCGGCGGCCGCCGCGCCGCCGGCTCCCCCACCCGCCCGACCGGGTCAGGGAGCGCTGCCGGCGAGGGCTGGCCGCAGACCCCCACCGGCCCCCAGGACGCCCCGCGCGGCTGACCCGCCACCCCGCACCGCCCGCGGGCACCCGACGCCGCAGGTATGCCGATCGGCATACCTGCGGCGTTTCATCATGCGGCGCGACCACCGCGGGACTCGCCGCCCGAACGCCTCACCCGAGGCCGCACCCCGAGGCCGCATCCGATCTCGCCGAGAGACGGGCATAGCCTGGACTCGTGACTCGTCAGCCCGCGGACGCCCCACTCCCGGGACCCGACACACCCAGCGTCGGCGAGCTCATCCGCGACCGCCATCGCGGCGCGAGTCGGCCCCGCGAGCGCACCGACCCCTGGCGGCTGGCGCTGGTCATCGAGGGCGGCAGCAGCCGCTCGGCATACTCATCGGGGATGGTCGTCGCGATCGAAAAGCTCGGTCTCACCGACGTTTTCGACGCGGTCTACGGAGTCTCGGGCGGCGCGCTCAATGGCGCGTGGCTGCTCTGCGGGCGGGCCGAGCGCTCGATGGACACCTGGTGGAACCGCGAGATCATGCGCAGCATCATCGCCCCGCGGCGGGCGCTGCGCGGGCGGCCGGTGCTCGACACGGAATACCTCGTCAACACCGTCTATGTCGAGCTCGTGCCGATGGACTTCGCCGCCATCCTCGCCCACCCGGTGACCTTTCACCCGATCGGCACCGACGTCGAGACCGGCGCGGCGACCGACCTCGCGCCGCTCATCACCGACGCCGAGACCCTGAGGCTCGCCTTGCGCGCATCGACGGGTATGCCGCTCCTCACCGGTCCGCCGATCCCGTTGGGGGACAAGCGTTTTGTCGATGGCGGCGTGGCTGAGCTCGTGCCCGTCCGCACGGCGTTGGCCCAGGGCGCGACACACGTCCTCGCGCTGCGCACCAAGCGCCCCGGCGAGCCCCCGCGCCCGCCGACCCGGGTCGAGACGACGATGGTGCGGCGCTTCCTGCACCGGCACGCGCCCGGTGCGATCCCCGCCTGGCACAGCAGGTATGCCGTGGCCCTCGACGAGGAGCGCCTCCTCGAGGGCGACCCCACCCGTCACCAGATCCGCCCGCCCGCGCACGGGCCGACGGTGCTCACCACCTCACGCGGGCCGGCGCGACTGCGTCAGACGGTCGAGCTCGGAGAGGAAGCGGCGCAAGAGACCTTCGCCCACTGGCTTGGCGGGTGAACCGCCGCGCCGAGCGCCGAGCGCCGAGCCCCGAGCGCCCCGCGCCGACGCTCGACGGGCCGGCACGGCATACAGTGCTGACGTGACCGCCGGCCACCGCCCTGCCACCCTGCTCGTCGTCCACCACACGACCTCGCCGTCGCTGGAAACCATGCTCGATGCAGTGCTCCAGGGCACCCGCGCCGAGGGCATCGAGGGGGTCGAGGTCGTCGTGCGACCGGCCCTCGGGGCGACGGCGAGCGACGTGCTGACGGCCGGCGCAGTGCTGCTCGGGACGCCGGCCAACATCGGCTACATGTCCGGCGCGCTCAAGCACTTCTTCGACCAGATCTACTATCCCTGCCTGCACGCGACACCCGGCACGGCATACGGGCTCTATGTCCACGGCAATCTCGACACGACCGGCGCAGCGCGCTCGGTCCACACGATCGCCACCGGGCTGCAGTGGGCCAAGGCCGCACACGATATCGTCGTGCTCGGCGAGCCGACGGCCGCCGATCGGCAGGCCTGCTGGGAGCTCGGCGCGACGCTCGCGGCGAGCGTCATGCCCGCCTGAGCGAGGCCCCGAGCCGGGCGGCCCGCGTCAGCCGGGCAGCCGGCGTCAGCCGGGCAGGTGGCCGGTCTCGGTCTCGGTCGCTCCCTC
>CAZLGB010000269.1:0-3741 GCA_964558825.1 uncultured Intrasporangiaceae bacterium | reverse complement strand
ACGACCGGAATGGTCGGCACGGCTCGTTCCCGACGGCGTGCCGACACCGGTCAACGACACGCTCTGGGCCGCGGTGCGCGGCCGGGAGCGGGCGCGGCGCTGAGTCCGCGTCGAGCTGAATCCGCCCGGAGCCGATCCGCGCGGTGCCGAGCCCCTCGGCCTCGCGACGCGGGGGAGCGGACCGAGCCGCGAACCCCGGGTGCGCACGGCATACGCGGCGGTGGACAATCGTCGCGACGCCCAGAACGCGCGAAGGAGCCCACCCCATGTCGGTCCTGCTCATCAACGGCCCCAACCTCAACATGCTCGGCACCCGGCAGCCGGAGATCTACGGCTCGACGACGCTCGCCGACGTCGAGGCCGGCGTGCGGGCCCAGGGGGAGGCCGCCGGCGTCGAGGTCGACTGTTTCCAGAGCAACTACGAGGGCGCGATCGTCGAGCGCTTGCATGCGGCCCGCGCCGACGGCACCCAGTGGGTCATCATCAACCCCGGTGCCTACACCCACACGAGCGTGGCGATCCGCGATGCCTTCGCTGCGGCCGAGGTGCCCTTCTGCGAGGTCCACATCTCCAACGTCCACAAGCGCGAGCCCTTCCGCCACCACTCCTACCTCTCCGACATCGCGGTCGGCGTCATGGCGGGCTATGGCGTGCTCGGCTACCAGCTGGCGATGACCTTCGTGCTCGACGAGTTGGCCAAGCGCCGCGCCTGAGCCCCCGCAGCCGACCTGCGTGGAGGAGGCGCTGAACTGTGATGCAGATCACAGTTCGCTTCGAGAAAATGAACTAACTAGATAGTGCATTAGCCTGGCAGTTGACCCCACACTGGTTGTCGAGACACCCGACGATGTGTGGAGGACGACACCGATGGCAGCCAAGGAGCTCACCCCCGAGCAGCAGACCGAGCTGGACGAGATCTTCGTCAAGGCACGTGCGGCGCTCGCGGTCATTGAGACCTACGACCAGGCCCGGGTCGACCGGCTCTGCCAGGCCGTCGCGTGGGCCGTGTCCAACAAGGTGACCTTCAGCCGGCTGGTCAAGGAGGGCATCGAGGAGTCCGGTCTTGGCGACCCGGTCAGCCGGATGGGCAAGCGGATGAAGATCCGCGGCGTGCTGCGTGATGCCCTGCGCCAGAAGAGCGTCGGCATCATCGAGGAGGTCCCTGACAAGGGCCTGGTCAAGTACGGCAAGCCCGCCGGCGTGATCGGCTGCATCGTCCCGACGACCAACCCCGACCTCACGCCGGCCGGCAACGCGATCTATGCGATCAAGGCCCGCGACGTCGTGATCTTCAGCCCGCACCCGCGCTCGAAGAAGACGACCTTCGAGACCGTGCGGCTCATGCGAGAGGCGCTCGAGCGAGAGGGCGCGCCCGCCGACATCCTCCAGTGCATCACCCTGCCGAGCATCCCGGTCTCGCAGGCGCTCATGGCGCGCTCGGACCTGGTCATCGCGACCGGCGGGCAGCCGATGGTGCGCGCGGCATACTCCTCGGGGACTCCCGCCTACGGCGTCGGCGCGGGCAACTCGACGATGATCATCGACGAGACCGCCGACGTGGCCATCGCCGCGCGCAACTCGCGCATCTCCAAGACCTCCGACTTCGGCTCCGGCTGCTCGGCCGACGGCAACCTCATCATCCACGAGTCGATCTGGGAGCCGATGATCGAGGCGCTGCAGGACGAGGGCGGCTACCTGGCCGAGGGCGAGCAGCGCGCGGCCCTCGCCAAGGTCATGTGGGACGACGAGAGCCACCGGCTGCCCGACTCGGTCGCGGTCGCGCCGCAGCAGCTGGCTCGCCTGGCCGGCTTCGAGGTCCCGGCGACGACGACCTTCATCTTCGTCAAGGGCGACGGCATCGGTAAGGACAAGGTCTTCTCGATGGAGAAGCTCACGACCCTGCTCACCGTCCACCGCTACGAGGGCGAGTTCGAGAACGCGCTCGACGCGATGCGGGCGATCTACGAGGTCGGCGGCAAGGGCCACTCGTGCGGCATCTACTCCCACGACGCCGACCACATCCACCGGCTCGGCCTGGCCGCCCCGGTGAGCCGCATCATGGTCCGCCAGCCGCAGTCCAAGGCCAACGCCGGCGCTTTCAACAACGGGATGCCGATGACCTCCTCGATGGGCTGCGGCACCTGGGGCGGCAACGTCACCTCGGAGAACGTCCACCTCAAGCACTAGGATGTCGGTGACCTGTGGACTGCCGCTCAACGGGGCGATGGCCTCGGCGATCAACGTCCTCGACGACGTCCATGGCGGAGCCGGCCAGCAGTGCATGGAGCTCTATCGCGAGATCGCCCAACGGCGCGACGCCGGCGTCGAGCTGCACGACGCGGCGGCGGCGGTGCTGGGGGAGTGGCGCGGGCGCGGCATACGGTATGTCCCCGGTTTCGGGCACCGCTTCCACCCGCTCGACCCGCGCGCGCCGCGGCTGCTCGGGCTGGTCGACGATGCGGTCGCCGCCGGTGTCGTGCAGGGGGAGTATGCCGCGATCGGCCGGGCCGTCGAGGACGTCATCAGCGCCGGGCGCGCCGCTCGCATCCCCATGAACATCGACGGGGCGACCGCGGTCATCTACAGCGAGCTCGGCTTCGAGCCGGAGCTGGGCCGGGGCGTCTTCATCCTGTCGCGCTCGGTCGGCATCCTCGCTCACGCGTGGGAGCAGCACGGCCAGGGCGGGCGGATCAAGGGCCCGATGCCCAAGCAGATCCCCTATCGCTACACCGGTGTCGCCGAGCGGCCGGTGCCCGACCTCGCCGCAGCCGACACCGTGGCGGCACCGATCTCACCCACCTCCCAAACGCTTTCTCCCGCAGCCGAATAGACCACGACAGGAGAATCCCCATGACCACCGACCTCGTCTCCCATCAGCTGGTGCGCTATCTGGAGCACCGCGGGGTCGCTCACGTCTTCGGGCTCTGCGGCCACACGAATATCGCCGTGCTCGCGGCCCTCTCCAAGAGCGAGCAGATCGAGTTCGTCAACACCCGCCACGAGCAGATCGCCTCGCACGCCGCAGACGGCTATGCGCGTGCCACCGGCCGGGCGTCGGTCGTGCTCTCACACCTCGGCCCCGGCCTGACCAATGCCGCGACGGGTGTGGCCAATGCCGCGCTCGACTCGGTGCCCATGGTCGTCATCGCCGGCGACGTCCCCTCGCACTACTACGGCAAGCATCCCCACCAGGAGGTCAACCCCACGCCGACGCCGCCCAGTGGGAGATCTACCGCCCCTTCGTCAAGCGGGCCTGGCGGGTCGATTCCGCCCACCTCTTCCCCGAGATCCTCGACAAGGCCTTCACGCTGGCCGAGAGCGGCCGCCCGGGCCCCGTGCTCGTCGACGTGCCGATGGACATCTTCTCCGCCGAGATCGACGTCGCCCTCATGGACCGCGTCCTCACCGGCAACCCCGAGTTGGTCAAGCCCTCGCTCGACGAGGCCACCGCCGAGCGGATCGTCGGCAATCTGCTCAAGGCCCGCCGCCCGGTGCTCTACGTCGGTGGCGGGGTCGTGCTCGCCGACGCGACGGCCGAGCTCGCCGAGCTCGTCGATCACCTGCACATCCCGGTCGCCCACACCCTCATGGGCAAGGGCGCCGTGGCCGACGACAACCCGTGCGTGCTGGGGATGACCGGCTTCTGGGGGACCGAGTTCATCAACGACATGACCCGTAACGCCGACTGAACCGTCCTGAGATTCCCGGAGGGTGCTGATTCAGCAAGGGAGACTCTTCTCA
>CAZLGB010000268.1:0-3769 GCA_964558825.1 uncultured Intrasporangiaceae bacterium | reverse complement strand
CGGCGCCGGGGCCGGCGGAGGCGCCGGGGCAGGGGCCGGCACGGCCTTGGTGGGACCCACCCCGAGCCACCTGGTGAAGGCGTCGACCACGTCGGGCTGCACGACGTAGTTGGTGTGATAGACGCGGTCGTTGGTGCCGAGGTCGAGGGTGTCGCGGACGAAGCCACCGACCGCCGCGTCGATCGATCCCATCGAGTCGCAGTCGACGACCAGGTCATTGGGGGCGCGGAAGATCCGGTCGACGAGGCCCTCGGCGAGACGGACCGCCAGCTCCTTGGGAAACTCCGGCGGCCGTCGCGAGCCGTCCCCGATGGTCACGTGGAAGTTGCTCTTGGCGACGAACCACGGTGTGCCCGAGTCTGGTTGGCCGGGCTGGGTCTCGTTGATCGCTGTGACGAAGGGGCCACCGGGTCGCATCGCGGCCAGCCCGGGCACGCCGTTCTCCTCGACGGCATACGCCCCGAGGTACTTGACCAGCGCGCCGAGGCCCTTGACGACACCGGTGACGACGGCGGCCACCGGAGCTCCGCCGGGCAGACCGGCGAGCACTCCCGCGCCGACCATCGTCAGATTGGTCGTCACGTCGATGAGGTCGTTCCAGCGGCCCGCATCGGCGAGGTGGGTGCCGGCGTTGGTGGCTGCGAGGAAGACGACCTTGTCGACCGACCCGGCCCACCCCGAGCCCGGCAGGACCGACTCGGCGAAGCTGCGCGTCGTCAGCCCGCCCCGACTGTGGGTGATGACGTCGAAGGTCACGCCGCCGCCGACCATGCTCACCCGCTTGAGCAGATCGGTCGCGTTGGCCAGCGGGTCGACCGACAGGGTCGGATGGTCGAAGCCGATGACGGCGTCATAGTGCGACAGGGCGCGTCGGAGGAACTGGTCGCCCTCCGGAGTGACGCCCAGTGCCCCGAAGGCGCTGAGCGTCGTCGAGAAGGTGCCGTGGACGAAGAGCAGAATACGCGCCGGCCGGCCGGCCGACAGCGGCACGTCGGCGAGGGTGTCGACGCGGCTCCAGGTCGTCGGGTGCGGGTCGGTGATGTGGATGATCCCGGGCTCGACGTGCCGCTCGAGGAAGCTCACCGCCTGACCGACCAGCCAGGGCGCCGCGAACTTCATGACGACGACCCGCACGACGCCCGACAGCAGGTCACCGAACAGGCCACGGGTGCGCGTGCCAGCGGGCAGCGCGCGAGTTCGCTTGCGCGCCAGGGGGTATGCCGTGGGGCTGGCCGCGAGGTCGATGTCGAAGCGAGCCGTGTGCGCCTCTCCAGGCAATCGTCGCGGCCGGGACTTGCCCTTGCCGGGAGCAGCCGCGTCGGAGAGGTGCCACGAATAGCACCCGTCCTGCTCGATGAGCACGACGGCGTCCTCGTCGCCGGAGAGATCGAGCTCCAGCGCCAGCCGGCCGGGTGCCGGGGGCGGGGCGGTGGGGTCGAGATCACGAGTCCGCTTGGGCGTGAGCTGGAAGTCCTGGACCGTCTGAAAGTCGTTGTCCTGCAATGCCTCTAGCAGCAGGGCATGGGTGTCGACAGCGTTGATGTCCCGGTCTTTGCGGGGGCGCACGGGCCCCTGCGTGTGGGTGTCCGGATAGGTCACGCGCAGCGTGCCGTGGGCCAAGCGCTTGGCGGGCACGGAGCCTCCTTGCCGTCGAAGGGAGAGGTCGACGAGGACACTCTCTCGCGTTCAAGGAGGCCGCGGGGGGGTAACGAGATACATCGGCTGACGCGTCGCGCACACCGACGACGGGCACCGGGCTGCCCCGGCAGCCACGGGTGGAAAACCCGTTGCGCGGCAGCTGGTGGACAGCGAGGCTGGTGACCAGCCGACGGCATACACCTGCCGTCGCCCACGACAGCCCAGAGCCCGCCAAGGCAAGGAGGGACGACATGTTGCTCGACGTCTGGGGTGCTGTCCGCACCCAGTCCCCCCACACCTTGGAGTTCACTCATGCCCGCAGCATTCGACGAGGACGCACAGTTCGCGCTCGATTCGCACCCTGACGCACCCCCCGAGGGTGAGCGCTGGTCCAGCTGGGACGGCGCCACCCACGGGCCCAAACCCAGACCCGACTGGGTCATCACCGCGCTCGGCGCGGTCGACGCCGACCTCGGCGTGCTCAAGACCGGCAAGGAGGCCGACGTCCACGTCGTGCGCCGGTGGTTGCCCGACGGCACGACGACGCCCGATCGCGATGTCCTCATGGCTGCCAAGCGTTTTCGCGACAGCCGACACCGGATGTTCCACCGTGACGCCGGCTATCTCGAAGGCCGCCGCGTGCGCCGCTCCCGCGAGACCCGGGCGATGGCGCGGCGCACCGACTTCGGCAAGGAGGTCATCTCCGCGCAGTGGGCCATGGCCGAGTTCGAGGTCCTCGGGCGACTCTGGACGGCCGGGCTGCCGGTCCCCTATCCCGTGCAACTCGACGGCCGCGAGCTGTTGATGGAGTTCATCGGCGACGCCGGCGAGGCCGCGCCACGGCTGGCTCAATGTCGACCTGACGTCGCACTACTGCCAGACCTCTTCGGCCAGCTGCGCGACGCCATGCTCGCTCTCGCCGATCTCGGCTGGGCCCATGGAGACCTCTCGCCCTACAACGTCCTGCTCGACGGCGAGCGCCTGGTCATCATCGATTGGCCGCAGATCGTCGACGTCGTCGGCAATCCGCACGGCTTCGCCTTCCTCGAGCGCGACGCCACGACGATGGCCGCGTGGTTCAGCCGCCGGGGGTATGCCGTGGACGCCGGCGCGTTCTTCGCCGAATTGCTCGCCGCGGCCACCTCGCGGTGGTGACCGGGCGGTCCTTGGCGGCGTCGGAGGACGCGGCTAGGGTCGGTGACGACGCCGGGTGCACGGTCGCTCCGGCGCGCAGGGGGAGGGCGAGCGATGGCATGGTTTCGGCGCAAGCGCCGCGCGGACGACCAACCGCGGGCCGGCCGTGCCCCGGGCGGTGACCAGCCCGACGCCGAGCTCACCATGCTGACGACCGACCAGGCCGCCCGACTGCGCCAGCTGGTCCGCGCGGAGTTCGGTCGGCGCGGCATCGAGGTGGCCGTGCACGCGGGGCACGTCGTCGACCAGGACGGCGGCCGCTTCGGCCTGTGGAATCTCGCCGCCAATGGAGATCGTGCCCGGAGTGCTGCGCCTGCTCGTCGTCGACCTGCCCGAGGTCGTCATGACCCCGACGCGTGCCCAGCTCGAGGAGCGCTCCCCCTTGGGCCCACTGCTCGATGCCGGATGGCGCAATCTGCACGCCATGCTCGATGACCCCACCCTCGTCGCCCATCCGGTGACGATCTCCGAGGGCGCTCCCCCGGCCTTCCAGGCGATCATGGGCGAGTCGGTCTACACCGCCAGCCTCGTGCTCATGCTCCCCGAGCTGCTGGCCCGGTTGCTGCCGTCGACGCCGCTCGGCCCGGCGGGTGCGCTCGTCGGCTTTGCCTTCCGCAACCAGCTGGCGGTCCACGTCATCGGCGACCGCGACGGCAATATCGCGGCCCTCACCCACCTGCCCCGCTTCGTCGCCCGGGGCTTCGCCGACGCCCCGGGGCCGATCAGCCCCCACACCTATTGGTGGCACGACGGTCGGCTCGACGAGCTGACGACCCTCACCGACGAGGGGGCGCTGCAGGTGCACGTCGACGACCCGCTGGCCCGGCTGCTCGGACTCGTCGAGGAGGACTGAGCCGTATGCCGTGCAGCCCCAGCCACATTCGCGCCGCCGGCCCCCGCGGGCCAGCGCGGCCGGCGCGGCCGGCACGGCATACGG
>CAZLGB010000267.1:0-3827 GCA_964558825.1 uncultured Intrasporangiaceae bacterium | reverse complement strand
GCCCTGGTGCCGCGCGCGACCCGCTGCTGCGCGGCCTGCAGGAGCTGTATGCCGCCTGGCTCGGTGCCGCCGACCAGCCCGCCGTGCTCGCCTCGGCCACCGCCTGGCTCAGCTGGCTGGCCACCCTCGCCACCCAGGGCAACGGGTGGCTCGTCGCGATGGCCAAGGATCGGGTGCCGCGGGTCGTGCGCCCGCTGGGCTTTGACCCCGCGCAGCGGCCGGCAGCGGACTATGACGCGCTGCCCGGCTTCCTTGCGCCCTTCGCCGTGCTCGCGGATCGGGCGCCCGAGCGGGCGTCGGGGCTGCGCTGGACGCGGCTGGACGGTGCCATTGTCTTCCGCACCGAGCGGGTGGCCTATTGCCCCTTCGCCGAGGTCGTCGAGCGGGTCGACGTCGCGGCGGGGATCTCGCTCATGGCCGACTATCTCGGTGGCCGACGGGTGACGGTGACGGCCGATGAGCTCGGTCGTCCGGTGCGCCAAGCCGAGCGCAATGTCTATCTCCCGCAACCCAATAGCCTGGCCGGCTGGGGCCAGCGACCGATCGACGTGCTCAAGGTGGAGCTCGTCGAGCGCACTCCGACCGAGCACCGGCTGCACTGGCGGACCATCGCCAGCCCCAACGGATCGGCCCGCTCCGATGACGGGACGCTGACGATCACCGACGCCGGTGCGGGGCGCACCCTCCTGTCGGTCACCGGACGCCAGGAGTTCACCCTGCCTCCCGGCGTCTCGCAGGAGTCGCTCGCTGCCGTGCCGGGTCTGCTCGACGCCGCGACGACGGAGTCATATCGGCGCTTCTTCGGGTCGACCTTCGACAACCTCGAGGCGGTCGTCGAAGGGCGGCCTTTCCGGGTGGGCGCGCCACCCGAACCGCCCGAGGCCCCCCTGCTCACCGATCTGCTGCGCGCGCTCACCGAGACCGCGAGAGACGAGCTGGGGATGCCCTCGGTCGCGGCCGACGAGCGCCGTCCGGCTCCCACGGCGGTCGACCTCGACGGCTTCGCGCACTTTCGCGGTCCGGTCGCGTCCGCGGGTGGGCGCCCATGAGGATCGTCGTCACGGGCGCCACCGGGCTCGTCGGCCAGCAGGTATGCCGGGCCGCTCTCGACGCCGGCCACGATGTCGTCGCCCTGGCCCGCGACCGCAAGGCCCCGCTCGCCCGAGCGCTCACGGCATACGAGCAGCGCACGGCCGAGAGCCGACCCGGTGGCGGGCTGACGCTCGCGCGCGGCGATCTCACCGACGACGACTCGCTCGCTCGCGCGCTCGCCGGTGCCGACGCCCTCGTGCATTGCGCGGCGATCTATGCCTTCGGGTCGGCCTTCGCCGGCGGCGGGGCGACGCTCAACGACGAGGGGACTCGCGCCGTGCTCGAGGCCGCGGCCGATGCCGGTGTGCGTCGTGCCGTCGTCACGTCGTCGTCGGTGACCCGCGGGTCGAGCCTGCTGCCCGAGGTGCGCTCGGAGCGGGACGAGCTTGGACTCGAGCCCCAACCCGCTTATTACGCAAGCAAACTCGCGCAGGAGAGGACCGCGCTGGCCGTCGGGGCGGAGCGCGGGATCGAGGTCGTCCTGGCACTGCCCACCGTCGTGCTCGGCGGCCCCTGGACGACCCTCGCGCCGAGCAACGCGATCCTGCTGCGCTTCCTGCTCGACCCGACTCGCTCGACCTATCCCGGCGGGGCCGACCTCGTCGACGCGCGTGACATCGCCGCGGGGCACCTGGCCCTGCTTGAGCGGGGAGTGGCCGGGGAGCGCTATCTGCTCGGCGGCGCTCATGCGACCTGGCGCGAATTGCACTCTCTCATCGCCGAATTGGTCGGCGCCCCTGGCCCCTATCTCGAGGCGGGCGCACCGGTGGCCGCCCTGGTGGCCGGCGTCGCCGAGGCGTGGGCGCGGCTGGCGGGCACCGACCCGCTCGCCACCGTCGAGGAGGCCAGCACCGTGGGGCGCTACTACTGGTACGACTCCTCACGCGCCGCCGCGCTCGGGTATGCCGCCCGCCCCCTGCGTGAGACGGTCAGCTCGGCGCTGGCGTGGCTGCTCGTCAGCGCCGAGCTGCCGCGGTGGGTGCGCGAGAGCCTCACGGTGAGCGACGAGGTGCGCGCCGCCCGGCCGCTCGTGCCTCATCCACTGCCGGGCGCGGGGTCACGGGCCGGACGCTGACGCAAGGCCGGAGCGCGCAGCTGCCGCACCGGGCTCGTCCCCACGCACCAAACATGTTGGCGCACAGCCCGTTTCCAGCGCTCAGACCGTTTCCAGATCACAGCCCGTTTCCGAGCACAGCCCGTTGCAGCCCCACTCAGGGGTGCTGCTGAGCTCAGTCGACCGGGTCGGCGCACACCACGACGTCGATGCGCGCCTCGTCGCCACCGGCGACCTCGAGGGTCGCGGCATACACCCGGCCGGGCTGGATGGCAGCGGGGTCGAGCTCGACACTGACGTCGATGTGCCGCTCCTCGCCGGTGGGCACGGTGACCCGCGCCGGATCGACGACGACCGACACAGCGGCGACCGCCCCGCTCGCCGCCTCGCACAGCTCGCCGGCCGTCACCGTCACCCGTCGGGCCCGCGGGTGGCGGTTGGCAACGGTGAGAGTGCCGTGCACGACCGAGCCGCTCGGCCCGACCAGCTGCATCGCCCCGTGCCGACCACTGGCCGGAGTCGATGTCTCGGGCTCGGCGGGTGGCGTCGTCGCCGAATGGGGATCGGTCGGCGCGGGGTGGTCGTGCGGGTGCGGCCGATGGACCTGTTGGACCTGTTGGTCGTGATGGGCGTGATCGGCGTGATCGGCGTGATGGGCGCGGTCGGGGGAGTCGGCATACCCCCGCTGCCCGGTCGCCTCGGAGAGCCCGCGCAGCACGGCGGCTGAGGTGCGGGTGTTGAGCGCGAGCAACTCGCGTGCGGTGTCCAGTCCGATGGTGGCCAACGACTGCCAATAGCGCTGGCCTTCGCTCGTCACGAGCTCGGTCCACGCCTTCGACAGCGCCGCGGGGTCGGTGCCGGGTTGCCACGCGTCGCGGCTCACCTCGACCGACTCGCGGACGATGCGCGCCTGGGCTGAGAGGGCCTCTCCGGCCAGCCGGCTCACTCGCTCGGAGATGGGTTCGTCAGTCATCGCCCCTCCTCAGCAACAGCCGCATTCACAGCACACCTCGACCGCGTCGCACTCGGCGGGCAGGACGACGACCGCCACCCGCATCGGCCGCCCGCAGCCCTCGAAGCGCACATCGGCGTATGCCGTGCTGCACCGGGTCACGTCCTCGAGCCGGGCGCGGATGACGTCCCCGGCAGCGGCGGACTTGGCGGGGTCGGTCTTGCCCGGGTCGGTCTTGCCGCCATCCGGCGTGGTGGGCTGGTCGGGCTTCTGCTGGACGGGCAGGACGGTGAGCACGAGCCGCACGGTGACCGACTCACATGGGGCGAGGGTGAGCGACTCACCCTCGAGGAAGGCGGCGCGCAGGTCCAGCTCGTCGCCACCGCACGGGTGGAAGGGCCCGACGGCGAGGGTGACGGTGCGCTCGCGGCGGGTCGGGTTGCGCAGCGTGAAGGGGACCAGACGCCGCTCGCCGGCCCGGGCGCGCACGACGACATCGGCCCGGGGCACGCAGCAGTCGCAGGCGTCGGCGCAGCAATCGCCACTCTGCTCGTGGTGGTGGCCGTGCACGTGGTGCCCTTCGCGTCCGCCGCAGCCGCAGCCTGGTCTTCCTCTCCGAGCACGAAACGCAGGGGCTCGCCTGCCAGGAGGCGCTCTCGGCGGGAGTGCCCGTGGCGGCGTGGGAGACCGGGTCGTTCTGGAAGGACCCGAAGTACTACCCGCACCGGG
>CAZLGB010000266.1:0-3861 GCA_964558825.1 uncultured Intrasporangiaceae bacterium | reverse complement strand
GACGACCATCGGCGACGCCGACCCGCCCAGTCCGGCTGACGCCGCGCTCGATGCCGACGGCCCGTCGCTGCGCGCGCGCAAGCTCGCCGGCAGCGCCGTCTCGATGACCTGGCTCGCCACCGTCCTGCTCGTCGGCTCGATCGCCCTGCGCGGGCTGTCGGTCATGCGCCCGCCGTGGGGCAACATGTTCGAGTTCGCGACCGCTGGCGCGGCCGCGGCTGCGGTCGGCTTCAGCGTGCTGGTCAAGCGCAACCGGTGGGAGTGGCTCGGGCTCTTCGTCGTCGGCCCGGTGCTGCTGACCCTCGGCACCGCCCTGCTCGCCTTCTACACCGAGGCGGCCGAGCTCATGCCGGCGCTCAAGAGCGTGTGGCTAGTCATCCACGTCACCGTGGCCATCCTCGCGACCGGGATGTTCATCCTGTCCTTCTCGGTCGGGGTCGTCTATTTCCTCAAGCTGCGTCGCGAGGGGGCGCTCGCGGCGGCTGGCGCCGGCAGCGCGGATGGGGCCGATGGCGCCACGGCTGCGGCCGAGCCGGTCCCCGGGCGCACGGCCTTCCTCGACGGGCTGCCGTCCTCGACGCGCCTCGAGCGCACGGCATACAGCCTGACGATGATCGGCTTCATCCTGTGGACCTTCACCCTCGTCGCCGGGGCGATCTGGGCGCAAAAGGCGTGGGGCGCCTACTGGACGTGGGACCCCAAGGAGGTCTGGACCTTCGTCGTGTGGGTCGTCTATGCCGCCTACATGCACGCGCGGGCGACCGCCGGCTGGGAGCCGCGCAAGGCGATGTGGATCGCCATCGCGGGCTTCCTCACCGTCATCGTCAACTTCGCCGTGGTCAACGTCTTCTTCGTCGGCCAGCACTCGTATTCGGGCCTCTGACCCGCTGATCCTCAGGAAGTCGTGTCGTGCTGAAGTATTCGCTCTGGCGTCTGGCGCTCTTCGCGGTGTGTTTCGCCATCGCGTGGGGGGCCTTCGCCATCACCACGCCCGACCGCAGCGTCGGTGAGGACCAGACGCTCTATGCCCTGCTCATCGGCGCGCTCGGCTCAATGGTGCTGTCGTGGTTCTTCCTCAAGCGGATGCGCCAGGACATCTCCGACCGGATCAACGAGCGGGTCGCGGCTCACGCCGAGGCCAAGGCCGCCGACGCTGCGGGCACCGGTCCCGACCGCCGCTCGGAGGACGAGCTCGCCGAGGACGCCGAGGCCGACCGGGGCTGAGCGCCCTGCGGTGCTGCCGCTGCGTTGATGCCGGCAACTCAGAGCAGGTGCGCGCCCCAGAGCCCGACGGCGAGCAGGGCGGCATACCCCAGCTCGAGCCGGCCGGTGGCGGCGAGCACGGGCACCAGCGCGCGGCCTGTCGCACCGGCGCGGAGCACGGCATACGGCGGCCAGGCGAGGAGCACGGCGGCGAGCCCGGTGAGCGCGGTGGGCACACTGAGCGCGGCGACGACGACCATGGCGAGGGCGAGCACGACCAGCGCCGCCCACAATCGCCTCGTGCGCGCGTCGCCGAGGCGCACGGCCAGGGTGTGCTTGCCCGCGTCGACATCGGTGGGGATGTCGCGCAGGTTGTTGGCCACGAGGATCGCCGAGGCGAGCGCCCCGACCCCGACGGCCCCGGCGAGCCCGGCCCAGCTCAAGCGATGCGCCTGGGTCCACTGGGTGCCCAAGGTCGCCACCAGCCCGAAGAAGACGAAGACCATGACCTCGCCGAGCCCGCGATAGCCATAGGGCCGTGAGCCGCCGGTGTAGGTCCACGCCGCGATGATGCACGCGATGCCGATGGGGATCATCAGCCACGCCCCCGACAGGGCGACCAGTGCAAAGCCGACCAGCCCGGCCAGGAAGAAGGCGAGGTAGGCCGCGAGCTTGACCTCCGCGGGGGCGGCCAGGCCCTGCCCGACCAGGCGCACCGGACCGACCCGCTCGGCGTCGGTGCCGCGGATGCCGTCGGAGTAGTCGTTGGCATAGTTGACGCCCACCTGCAGGGCGAGGGCGACGATGAGCGCGAGCAGCGCCGATCCGAGGTCCCCGCGGCCTTCGGCGTATGCCGCGCCCGTCCCGACGAGCACGGGGGAGACGGCGGCGGGGAGGGTGCGCGGTCGGGCGCCCTCGACCCATTGAGCAAGTGTGGCCATAGCGGGGACCAGCCTAGGGCGGGGCGGGCCTGGCGTTCGCTCGCCTCGCCGGTGCCGTGGCCGATGGTGCTCGGTCGGCTGAGGTCGCCGGCGCTGGGCGGCTGGATCAGTGCCCACGTGGGGAGTTGTTGGGGTGGTTGGGTGGCTGGGGGGCCGGAAAACTGCCCACGTGGGGAGTTGTTCGGGCGGTTGGGTGGCTGGGGGCCGGAAAACTGCCCACGTGGGGAGTTGTTCGGGCGGTTGGGTGGCTGGGGGCCGGAAAACTGCCCACGTGGGGAGTTGTTGGGGCGGCTGGGTCGGCGCGGGGCCGGGCAACTGCTCTTGTGGGGAGTTCTTCGGCTGGGGTGGTCGGCGCGGGCTCAGCTCGCTCCGGAGGCGAACCAGGCCGCGATGGTCAGCCGATCGGGCTTGCCAGGGCCCTTGAGCGGCAGCCGCTCGACGACCTGCAGCAGCCGCGGGAGGGCCGCGTCGGGCACCACTCCGCGCAGCAGCGCGCGTGCATCGGCGAGCGTGGGTGGCGGGTCGGTGCGGGGCAGCACCGTGACCGCCGCCGCGACGACCTCACCCCACTCGGGGTCGGGGACGCCGACGACGACGGCATCGCGCACCCCCGGCAGGAAGCGCATGAGGGCGTCCTCGACCGGCCCGGGGGCGACCTTGACCCCACCGCTGTTGATCAACTCGTCGGCCCGCGCCGTGACGAGCAGCCGCCCCACGTCGTCGAAGGCGCCGAGATCCTCGGTGCGGAACCAGCGCACCCCGTCGGCGTCGGTGTAGAAGCCGTCCTCGCTCACCCCCGTCGGGGTGAGGTAGCCGTGGGCGATGGTCGCCCCGCCGAGGGTGACGTGGCGGTCGTTGTCGATGTGGACGTGGCTGACCGGCAGCGGCATGCCGTCATAGACACACCCCCCTGACGTCTCGGTCGTGCCGAAGGTCGTGATGAGGCGTATGCCGTGCTCGGCCGCCGTCTCGCGCATCCCCGCGGGGGCCATCGCTCCACCGCACAACACGGCGTCGAAGGCGGCCAGGGTCTCGCGACCGAGCGGATCGGCGAGCAGGCGGGTCACCTGGGTGGGCACGAGCGAGACATAGGTCGGGTCGCCGGTGCCCGGCATACTCGCGGCGGCGGCGGCGAAGGACGCGGGGGTGAAGCCGCCGGAGGAGTCCATGACGGTGGGCTCGCCGCTGGCCAGGGCAGCGCGGATGATGACCGCCAGCCCGGCGATGTGGTGCGGGGGGACGGCGAGCAGCCAGTCGCCCGGCCCGCCGAGCACCTCGTGGGCCGCGCCGGCGGAGGAGAGCAGGTTGTCGGCGGTGAGCAGCACCCGCTTGGGCACTCCGGTCGATCCGGAGGTCGAGGCGATCAGGGCCAACCGGTCGGGGAGCTCGGCGGCGTCGATGGCCGGGAGCGACGGAGGGGTGCTGCCCGCGGCATACGGCGCGAGCGGCGGGCCGGACCCGTCGAGGGCGGCCATGAGCGCGGGGACGGCAGCGAGCACCGCCGGACCGGGCTGCAGGGGAAGGGTATTGACGAGCATGCGGGTGTCGGTCGGCGTCAGAAGTACCAGGGGAAGGGCGACCAGTCGGGGGCGCGCTTCTGCAGGAACTGGTCGCGACCCTCGACCGCCTCGTCGGTCATATAGGCGAGTCGGGTGGCCTCACCGGCGAAGACCTGCTGGCCCATGAGCCCGTCGTCGACGAGGTTGAAGGCGAACTT
>CAZLGB010000265.1:0-3880 GCA_964558825.1 uncultured Intrasporangiaceae bacterium | reverse complement strand
ACACCGCGCCCTCGGGACGCAGCTCGCCCTCGACGAGGCGCCCGGCGGCGACGAGGCGGCGCAAGGCATCGCGGACGACGGCGGCGCCGAGCCCCAGCCAGGCGGCGACGTCGGCGACCCCGAAGGGACCGTGTGACCGGGCATAGCGGGCGACCAAGTCACCGAGGGGGTCGGGCTCGGGCGCGAGGAAGGCCTGGGGCAGCCCGACCGGCAAGGACACCCCGAGGGCATCGCGCAGCCGCCCGGCGTCCTCGGCGGCCGCCCAGCACGGTGACCCGGCGATGCGGATCTCGATGAGCCGACGACTGTCCTGCAGCTGCGACAGCCACCCGGGCACGGACCCGCGCTGCTCCTCGCGGGTGCGCGCCACCAACTCCGCGACGGTCAGTGGACCGAGCAGACGCACGAGGTCGGCGAGATCCTCGGCGTCGCGGGCCCGGCGCTCGGGTGTGAGGTGGGCGAGCTCGGCCTCGGCCTGGGCGACGACCTCGGCGTCGAGCAGGTCGCGCAGCGCCAGGCCCTCACCGGAGCCGAGCAACTCCGCGAGCAACGTCGGGTCGAGGGTGAGCGCAGCCGCCCGGCGCTCGGCCAGCGGGCTGTCGCCCTCGTAGAGATATTGGGCGACATAGCCGAAGAGCAGCGAGCGGGCGAAGGGCGAGGGCGTGGGGGTCTCCACCGAGACGACGCTCACCTCGCGGGAGCGCACCCGGCGCAGCAACTCGACCAGGCCCGGGACATCGAAGACGTCCTGGACACACTCGCGCACCGCCTCCAAGACGATGGGGAAGGACGGATACTGGCTGGCCACCTCGAGCAGTTGTGCGGCTCGTTGGCGCTGTTGCCAGAGGGCCTGACGGCGGTCGGGTCGCCGTCGCGGCAACAGCAACGCCCGGGCGGCGCACTCGCGGAAGCGGGCGGCGAAGAGCGCCGAGCCACCGACCTGAGCGGTCACCAGCTCGGTGACCTCGTCGGGGTCGGGCAGCACGAGCTCCAACAACTCGGCGTCGAGGCCGGCCGCTCCACTGCCTCCGCGCGAGCGGGCTGCGCCGCCGGTGCCGTCGAGATGGCCGTCGAGATCGCCGTCGAGGTCGAGATCGAGATCGGGCAGGCGCAGGACGATGCCGTCGTCTCCGTGCATCGCCTGCACGTCGACCCCGAAGCGCTCGCGCATCCGGGCGGCCACGGCCAGCGCCCAGGGGGCGTGGATGGGCGCACCGAAGGGGGAGTGGATGACGACCCGCCAGTCGCCCAGCTCGTCGCGGAAGCGCTCGACGAGCAGGCTGCGGTCGGTCGGCAGCACCCGGGTGTGCTCGCGTTGCTCGGCGAGATAGCCGAGCAGGTTGTCGGCCGCCCAGTCGTCGAGGCCGCTGGCCCGCACGCGCTCGTGGGCGGCCTGCTCGGGCAGCGCCGCCACCTCGCGGACGAAAGCCCCCACCGCCGCGCCGAGCTCGGCGGGGCGCCCGAGGGTGTCGCCCTTCCAGAAGGGCAGTCGGCCGGGCTGCCCGGGGGCCGGTGTGACGAGCACCCGGTCGTGGGTGATGTCCTCGATCCGCCAGGTCGAGGTGCCGAGGGTGAAGGTGTCGCCGACCCGCGACTCGTAGACCATCTCTTCGTCGAGCTCGCCGACCCGCCGACCGGGCCCGTCGCCGGTCGCGAGCATGACGGCATACAGGCCGCGGTCGGGGATGGTGCCGCCGGAGGTGACCGCGAGCCGCTGCGCGCCGCGGCGCCCGGTGAGCGTGCCGGCCACGCGATCCCACACCAATCGCGGTCGTAGCTCGGCGAATTCGTCGGAGGGATAGCGCCCGGAGAGCATGTCGAGCACCGACTCGAGGACGAGCCGGGAGAGCCCGGCGAAGGGCGCCGCGCGGCGCACGACGGCCTCGAGCTCGTCGACGTTCCAGTCGTCGAGGGCGCACATCGCGACGATCTGCTGGGCCAGCACATCGAGCGGATTGGCGGGCACGGCGAGCGACTCGATCGCTCCGGCGCGCATTCGCTCGACGACGACGGCGGTCTGGACGAGGTCGCCGCGGAACTTGGGGAAGAGCACCCCGCGCGACACCGCGCCGACCTGGTGGCCGGCCCGCCCGACCCGCTGCAGCCCGCTGGACACCGACGGCGGCGACTCGACCTGCACGACGAGGTCGACCGCGCCCATGTCGATGCCGAGCTCGAGGCTGCTCGTGGCCACCACGGCGGGCAGCCGCCCGGCCTTGAGGTCTTCCTCGATGAGCGCCCGCGCCTCCTTGCTCACCGAGCCGTGGTGAGCCCGGGCGAGCAGCGGCGCCGCCCCGGTCGAGGCGCCGGCCTGCGCCATCGTCTGGGCCGGCATCCCGCCTGGCGCCCCACCCCAGGGGGTATGCCGGGTGCCCGCCGACGCGTCGTCGGCACCGAGCCGCGTGGGCATGCCGTCGGTCGCCCCGGTGGCCTGCTCGAGCCGCTCGGCCCAGATCTCGTTGAGCCGGGTGGTGAGCCGCTCGGCGAGGCGGCGACTGTTGGCGAAGACGAGGGTCGAGCGGTGGGCGGCCACGAGGTCGACGATGCGCTCCTCGACGTGGGGCCAGATCGAGGCCCGGGCCGGCTCGCCTGCCGCCGGACCGCTGAGGTCTCCGGTCGGCGCCCCCATCGCGCCGAGGTCGGGGACCGGGACGACGACCTGCAGGTCCCAGGCCTTGGTCGAGGCCGGCGCGACGAGCTCGACGGGCCGGCCACCGGCGAGGAAGCGCGCGACCTCGTCGAGCGGGCGGACCGTCGCCGAGAGGCCGATGCGCTGGGCAGGGCGCGCCAGCAGGGCGTCGAGCCGCTCGAGGGTCACCGCGAGGTGGGCGCCGCGCTTGGTGGCGGCGACCGCGTGGACCTCGTCGAGGATCACCGTCTCGACGCCGGTCAGGGCCTCGCGCGCCGACGAGGTGAGCATGAGGAAGAGCGACTCTGGGGTCGTGATGAGGATGTCGGCGGGGGCCTTGACGAAGGCCCGCCGGTCGGCGGCCGGGGTGTCACCCGAGCGGACGGCTACGCGCACGTCGGGGGCAACCAATCCCAGCCGGTGGGCGGCGTGCCCGATGCCGACGAGGGGAGAGCGCAGATTGCGCTCGACGTCGACGGCGAGCGCCTTGAGCGGCGAGACATAGAGCACTCGGCAGCGCGCCCGCGGGTCCTGCGGGACCGGCTCGCTGGCGAGTCGATCAAGGGCCCAGAGGAAGGCCGACAGCGTCTTGCCCGACCCGGTCGGCGCGACGACGAGGGTATGCCGGCCCGAGGAGATCGCCTCCCAGGCACCCTGCTGCGCCTCGGTGGGCGCGGCAAAGGCCCCCCGGAACCAGTCGGCGGTCGCGGGGGAGAAGCGCTCGAGGACGTCCATCGCGGTCCTCACCCTGTCACGGTGCACCGACAGCGGCCAATGCCCACCCATGGGAGGATCGCCGGATGCGCCACAGCGACCTCACCGAGCTCATGCGAGCGGAGTTCGGTCCGGGGCAGGCAGACCTCATCGCCCGCGACCACGTGCTGACGGCCCTGCAGGGACGCACGCCCGAACAGGCGCTGGCGCACGGCATACCCGTCAAGGCCGTATGGGCGGCCTTGTGCGAGGAGTTCGACGTGCCGCCGGAGCGCCGTTTCGGGCGCGACCCCAAGCCGACCCGCTGAGCCCGCAGGCTCAGTGGATCGGCTTGCCGGCCTCGTCGTAGTGCCGGTCCTCGCGCGGCATCCAGTGCTCGCCGGTGTGACCCACGTAGACCTGCCGGGGCCGGTAGATGCGGCCCTTGGGGTCGTCGTGGATCTCCTTCCAGTTGGCGATCCAGCCCGGCATCCGCCCGATGGCGAACATCACCGTGAACATGTTGAGCGGGATGCCGATGGCGCGCAGGATGATGCC
>CAZLGB010000264.1:0-3903 GCA_964558825.1 uncultured Intrasporangiaceae bacterium | reverse complement strand
CGCCGCGGCGTGGTAGAGGTCGGCATGCTGCGTCGTCCCCACCCCCGCCTCCCGCTGCTCCGCCAGATGATCCGCCAGATCAAACGCCAGCTTGCCCACCCGCGCCGACACCCCCAGCGCCTGCGCTACCCGCGCTCCGACCGCAGCCCGCTGATTCGCCCGGGCCGGGAATTCCGCAACCGCCACGCCGCGCTGCTCCTCGGCCGCGGCCAACACGCTGTAGCCGTTGACCTCGGTCTCTGACGTCATTGCTCCGTTTTCGCTCTCCATGTCTGCTCTCCTTTCGGGGCCTCCGCCCCTGTTCCCCCCGGAATCGCCCGGGGCAACGCTGCCAAATGCACCACCGGGTGCAACACCACCCGCGGCGCACACGTCGTGCAGTCCTCTCGCACAACCTCCTGCCGATGATAGGCTCCCCACATCCCTGTGGCGAGGTCCGCCTCAGGAATCTCACGCCGGCACTGCCAGCACCACCAATGCCCCCTTGACGCGCTCATGCCTCGCTCTCCTGTTCACCGGGCTGCGCTCCAGTCTGCTCGCTCCCGGATTCCGGCGTCACATCCAACACGGTTTGCTGCTGCCGCGGCCGCATCGAGGCCAGGCGTTCCCGCCCTTCCCCGTAGATCCTGGTGTCCAGCAACTTCACCAGGGTGTCGTAGCTCCCGGTATCCCCGGGGTTCAGCGCGGTTTGCTGCTGCAGCACGTTCAAGCTCACCCCAACCCCAGGCCCCTGCCGCCCGGTGTCGAGGAGTCTTCCGAGCTTCAGGGCGGTTTTCTGCACCTCGTGGTCGGGCTCATAGTAAACCAGCCCGGTCCCCTTGCACGGACCGCACGGCTGCGTGGCGTTGGGGTCCTCTGCCGTGGGCTGGGGCACCCGCCCAGCGCCCAGACACGCGCGGCAAGTCTTCTCCCCAGGCGTCGCGGCTTCCATCACGCCGGCCGCAACATCCGGCAGCGCCTTGGCGATCCGTGTCGTCGCCAGCAGCCGCCCGCGCGTCAGCACCGCCTCCTCAAACACCTTCAGCAGCGCCCCAATCTTCACTCCGCCCAGCGCACACACGCGCGCCAGCGACTCGTGATCATGGAGCGGATCCGCGATCATCCCCAGGACCTGATCCATACCCTTGGGCAAGGTCGCCGTCGCGAGAATCGACACGAGGGCCTGCCGCCCGCCGACCTCGGTTTCCAAGGTGGCGAAGGCGGCTTCCTCCTGGGGCGTGACCTGACGCTGGGCCTCCGTCATCGCGGCTTGCGGTTGGCGACGTGGTTGCCGATGCTGGCGGGGGGCCAACGCAGGGACCGGAGCTGGCGCCGGAGCTGGCGCCGGAGCTGGCTTCGCCCGCGGCACCTGTGCCGGTGGATCCGACTCCGGACCCATCCCGCCGGGCCGCCGCCCTGCCGGGGGCATCATGCCTGAATCGACTCCACCGTGGGCGCCGCTGCACTCTCACCAGCAGCCGGCTCCACCACCTGCTCACGCAGCAGCTCGGCCCGCACAATCCGAATCCGCCCGCTGACCGTACGCACCACCGTCAACTTCCCAGCGTGCATCCAGTTGTAGATCGTGCGCCGCGAGACCCCGACCAGGGTCGCCGCCTGTTGAATGGTCACCAGATCCTGCGGACCCCAATCGGCCCCTGTTCTCGGTGTCGTCATGTCCTCTCCCTCTCTCGCCTATTCCTCCGGAGGCATCACGAGGAGTTCGCCCTCGGGACTGATCCATCCGCGATCGATGCCCAACGCTACCAGATCCTGATCGAGACTGTAGGGCACCCGATGCAGCCGCGCCAAGCGCTCCACCGCATCGTACAACCCGTAATCGGACGGCGGGAGTGGGTCCCCTCCTCCGGTTTCCTCGGCGGAAATCGGCCCCGCAATCTCGCGCCCGACCTCTACATCAGGCACAAACCGGGGAGGCAACCCTACCTGCCAGCGGTAGGAATCCACGCCGACCTCTACCGCCTCGCGTATCTTGCGCAGCTCACGAAAGACTCCGCGCAGAGCCGCCATCCCGACACGGACACCCCACCCCGGCTTGCTCATTGTTCCGACCTACCCCGGCCCCACCGCTGGCGAAGCGCAGCGGCGCCGCACAGCACGCTCCCCAGGAGCACCAGGCTCGCCGGCTCTGGCACCACTGGCACGTCCGGCTTCGGCCCCTCAATCAATTCCCCACGCAGCGCGAGGAAGAAATCGTTGTTCCAGAATTCCCGGGTCAGGTCATACACCCAGATGTCCAGGTCCAGGTCCCGATCCGCCACAAACACCGACACCTGCTGGCTGATCAACGCGCGCTGCGCCAGCACGTGCCCGGATTCCCACAGCACCCGCTGTCCGGCGGTATCAGTCAGCCCGAACCCCAGACTGACATTGGCCTCACGCCCGGCATATCTCGGATCGTCGCTCCGGCAGCACACCCCGCCCACGTCCATCGTGGTGATGAAGGTGTCCCCCGCAGACAAATGCTGCGTGAATCCCCAGAGCTTGGGCAGCGGCGCCCCCGCGCCACTCCTCCCATCGTCCCCATTCACCAGCCACGACTGTGCCGGCAGACTCCAAGGGCTCCACTCCGGGTTCACGCAACACGCATTCGACGCGTCCATGGTCACCTGCAGCGCGTCGGTTTGGCTGGCGTAGCCGAGCGGCATCACCTGGTAGTCGGTCGTACCCAGCTGGGTGATCCCTACACCCGCCGCGCGAGCATGGGCCGCCCACGCCAGCCCCAGGATCACCACCACCAGCACCACCGCACGCTGCCGACAACTCCGCACGTAGCCACAACTCAGGTCGCTCACGATTCCCTCCCTCTCTCTCTCTCTCTCGAATTAATTGACCCACCCTGCCGGAAACATCGCCAGCAGGTGGGGCACCAACTTGCTCAGCGCCGCCATGAGTCCCAAACCCACGCCGGTCATCAACGCCAGTCGTTCAGCGGTCGGCATGATCTCCGCCTCCCTCAATCACTTCGCGCAGCCGCCGGCGCTCCGCCAGCCGCTCCAGATACCGCGCCTCGTCACTGACAATAGACGATTCCCGTTCCTGACGCAGATCCTCCAGCAGCCCGGAAATCCGACGCTGCAGCATCTCCCCCAGACTCACCAGATCCTCGGCCGGCACACTGACGTAGGGCGCGAATATCCGGTCCAGCCACCAGGACCCGGCACTCTGCGTCACCCCCTCTACCCTTACCGACACGCGCACCCGCCAGTTGTTGTCCGCCGGCACGTTCGCTACTTCATCAGCCAAGGCCCAAATCCTCCCGGGTCAGCTTCCCGCGACCCTGCCGTGCCAATTCCTCCGCCACTGGTTGCTCCGAGGGACTCGCCAACCCTTGCGCCAGCGCCTCGCGTTCCCGCTTCCGCCGCTCCGCCCCTTCGCGATGCTGCTCCGGGGTCTCCCACGCCAGATGCTTGGGGTTGCAACACAGACTCACGTCGCACTGGTGGCTGACTTCTAGCCCTTGCGCGCGATACCACCGGTAGGCGCGCCGCAACCACCCGATGTAGGACTCGTCATCCTCCGGCGGCACGTCCTCCCAGGTGTCCGGCTGCATCACCAGCGCGAGAATATGCACGCGCCAGGTCCGCTTGATCGAACCCCCGTCCGCCGCGCCCTCATTGATGCAGCCGTAGACCGACCGCTCCGTGTGCGCGCCGCCAAATTTGTGGTCCCCGCCCCGGGATCTGGCCCCCAACCACAGCCAGCAGGCGTTTTCGCCGCCCGATCGGTCAACTTTCTCCCACAGCCGATCGCCAATCGTCCGCCCGGACGGCTTGAACTGCCCGCTGGGGGTCGTCGGCACCTTCGGCCAGTCGCGTTTGCGTGGAAATCCAGCCTCCTCGACCATACCTGCCGAGTCTACCATGACCTTTTGCCTAACTTGCAACAGCTTTCTTCAACTTT
>CAZLGB010000263.1:0-3954 GCA_964558825.1 uncultured Intrasporangiaceae bacterium | reverse complement strand
GGACCGACCTGCCCCCCGAGGCGCCCGCCGTCCTCGATCTGGTCGGCGGACTGATCGCCGCACGCCGCCACGTGCCGGCCGCCCGCCAGGCGGTGGCCGATGCGTTGGCGACGCTGGCCGACAGCCCCGCCCTCGCCGACCCCGTCGTCGCTCAGCTCGCCGCCCAGGCTGCCGTCACCCTCATCGCCCCCGAGCGCATCCGTGAGCTGGTCCGCGCGTCCTTGTCGACGACGGACCTGCCCGCGGAGATGCGCGGCCGGCTGCTCTATGCCGTGGGCATCGCCGACGCGTGGAGTGGCGACCTGGTCCGCGGCCAGGTGGGCATGCGCGCCGCGCGTGAGACGGCGCGCCAGATCGGCGCGGCGCCGATGGAGGCGGAGGCCACCTGCCTGCTGGCCAAGATCGAGGCCCTGCGTGGCGAGCTCGGGGCGGCCCGCGACCACCTCGAGGAGGGCCGCGAGATCGGCGCCCAGGCTGGCTCAGAATGGATCGCCGGAGGCCATCTCGAGTGCTCGCTGCCCGTGCATCTGCTCGGCGGCGACGCCCAGGCCTACCGCGCCGTGCTCGAGGTCATCGTCCACGGGCGCCAAGGCATGGACTCGCTGCTCTTCTGGGAGTATGCCGCCGAGCTGGCGACCCTCCAGGCGCTCGGGGGCGACCCCCGCGGCGCTGTCGCCCTCCTTGAGGCGCTGCCGCTACCTCCCCCTGGGTTGCCCGGCCACACCGTGCTCGGACTCTGGGCGGCCTGGCTGAGCGATCTCTCCGATCCCGCTCGGGCGGACGAGTTGGAGCGGGCCGCGGACGCCCTCGACCGGCCCACCGAGCGCCTGCTCGCTGCGCGGCTCGCCTGGCTGCTGGGCACGCAGGCTGCCCGCAGCGGGCGACGCCCCGACGCACTACGGCGCCTGCAGGCGGCAGCCACGCGGTATGCCGCGATGGGAGCCCTGGGTCCGCTCGCCCTCGTGCGCGCGGAACTCGGTGACCTGCTCGACCCCGGTCCGCAGGTCGCCTCGGGCCCACCCGAGCAGCGCGAGGCCCGGCATACCCTCGCCGAGGTAGCGACGTTGACCGAGGCCGAGCGCCGGGTCGCCATCGCCGTGAGCGCGGGACTGTCCAATCGGGAGGCGGCCGAGGCGCTCTTTCTGTCGGTGCGCACCGTCGAGTCGCATCTCGGGTCGATCTTCCGCAAGCTCGGGGTGCGCAACCGCACCGAGCTCGCCCTGCGCCGCTGAGCTCGGCCGAAGGTCATCGACCTTCTCGCTGCTCAACATGTCGTTGACCTCACGAGAAGTCAATGACCTTTCGGCGGACCAGCGCTGATCTCGACGCCGCGCAGGCCGACCGCCCAGCAGCGAAGGGTCGACGCGGCGCTCAGGGCGCGGGCTCAGCGCAGCTGGTCGAGGGTGACGAAGGTGTATCCCTTGGCCCGCAGCTGGGTGATGATCTGCCCGAGCGCGTCGGCATCCAGGGTCGTGTTGTCGTCGGGATTGGCGCCCAGGTGCATGAGGACGATCTCGCCGGGTTGCGCCGCGCCGACGACCCGCGCGACGACCGCAGCGGCGGTCTGCCCGCCCGAAGTGCCCTTCCACCCGAGGCTGTCGACGGTCCACCCGACCGCGACATAACCTGCGGCAGCGACGATGGCGCGGGTGCGCGAGTCGCTGGCGCCGAAGGGGAAGCGGAACAGTGGCGCCGGGACCTGCCTGGTCGCCGAGGCGATCGCGGCCCGCGTCGAATCGAGCTCGGCGCGCACCTGCGCGTCGGTCAGGGTCGGCAGCTGCGGGTGGTCCCACGAGTGGTTGCCGACCGGCCCGACGGCGGTCAGTTGGGCGACGAGGTCGGGGTATGCCGTGACGAATTTCCCGGTGACGAAGAAGCTCGCGGGCACCCCCTCCCGGCGCAGGGTCGCGAGGATGGATGCCGCGCCGCGGCTGTCCGCACCGCCGTCGAAGGTCAGCGCGACAACCTTGGCGCTGGTCGGCAGCACCGACACGATCCCGGGCGCGCGTGCCGTGGGTGAAGACGTCGACGAGGTGGACGGTGTGGAGGTCTTCACGGTCGACGTGCTCGGTCGAGCTGCCGTCGTCGTGGGCGAGCTCGAGGGCCGGGTCGCCGTCGCCGTCGTGGGCGCCGTCGTGAGCGCACTCGTGCGCGCCGGGCTCGTCGTCGCCGACTGCTGCGCCGACGTGTCGGCCGGCGTGCTCACCGGCGAAGACGTCGTCGGTCCGGATGACCCGCCGCCGCCAGGCTCACCGGTCGCCACCGACTGCGCGCCCGTGCCGTGACAGGCACCTAGCACCGAGACCAGCGCCAAACCTGCGACCGCCATGCGGAGCCGAATTCGCATGATCCTCGCCGCCTTTCACACTCCCACTTGGTAGATGCGGGAGCGGGCGTCACGGTTGACCGGCGGCCACCAGCCACGGAAAGCCGCGGGGCGGCATACCCCTGCAGAGGTATGCCGCCCCGCGTGGACGCCGGCGAGGGCCGGTCAGCCGGCCGCCGCGGCGAAGCCTTGGCGCAGGTCCGCGAGGATGTCGTCGATGTGCTCGATGCCGACGGCCAGACGCACCAGACCCGGGGTGACGCCCGCGGCCAGGCGGTCGGCGTCGCCGCCCTGCGAGTGGGTCGTCGAGGCCGGGTGGATGACGAGCGAGCGCACGTCACCGATGTTGGCGACGTGCGAGTGCAGGGTCAGCGCCTCGACGAACTTCTTGCCGGCCTCCAGGCCACCGGCGATCTCGAAGGCCAGCACCGCACCCGAGCCCTTGGGGGCGTACTTCTGGGCCTTGGCGTATTCGGGGCTGTCCGGCAGCGAGGCCCAGCGCACCGACTCGACCTGCTCGTGGCCCTGGAGGAACTCCGCGACCGCGCGGGTGTTGTCCAGGTGCCGGTCCAGGCGCAACGAGAGCGTCTCGATGCCCTGGTTGATGAGGAAGGCGTTGAAGGGAGAGATAGCCGGGCCGAGGTCGCGCAGCAGCTGGACCCGGGCCTTGAGGATGAAGGCGAGGTTGGCCCCGAGTGCTCCCCCGACGCCGAGGTCGCGGGCGAAGACCAGCCCGTGGTAGCTCTCCTCGGGGGTGTTGTAGTTGGGGTACTTGGCCGGGTCCTTGCCGAAGTCGAAGGTGCCGCCGTCGACGATGACGCCGGCGATCGACGTGCCGTGTCCGCCAAGGTATTTCGTCGCCGAGTGCACGACGATGTCCGCGCCGTGCTCGAGCGGGCGGGTGACATAGGGCGTGGCGATGGTGTTGTCGACGATGAGCGGCACGCCCGCCTCGTGGGCGATGGCCGCGACCCCCTCGATGTCGAGGATCTCGACCTTGGGGTTGGCGATGCTCTCGCCGTAGAAGAGCTTGGTGTTGGGGCGCACGGCCGCCCGCCACGACTCGAGGTCGGTCGGGTCCGCCACGAAGCTCACCTGGATGCCGTACTTGGGCAGGGTGAACTTCAGCAGGTTGAAGGTGCCGCCGTAGAGCGACGGTGAGGCGACGACGTGGTCTCCGGCCTCGGCGATATTGAGGATCGCGAGGGTCTCGGCGGCCTGACCGGAGGCCACGAGCAGCGCGCCGACGCCACCTTCGAGCGCGGCGATCCGCTGCTCGACCGCGTCCTGCGTCGGGTTCATGATGCGCGTGTAGATGTTCCCGAACTCCTTGAGCGCGAACAGATTTGCCGCGTGCTCGGTGTCGTTGAAGACGTAAGAGGTCGTCTGGTAGATCGGCAGGGCGCGCGAGCCGGTCGCGCTGTCGGGCGCACTGCCGGCGTGGATCTGCTTGGTCTCGAACGCCCAGGCGGCGGGGTCGGTGCTCATGTCTGATGGTGCCTCTCGCTCAGGGAGTCGGTGGTGCGTCGCTGCGACTCGATGACTCCACGCTTGCCGCCCGGCGTATGCCGGTCGGCCGGGTCCTCACCCGGGGCACCCCATCGCGAAGGGAAGGGTTGCCGGTCAGC
>CAZLGB010000262.1:0-3968 GCA_964558825.1 uncultured Intrasporangiaceae bacterium | reverse complement strand
CCAGCGGGCGCGGGCGACGCGGCGCCGAGCGGGAGCAGGCGGAGCACGGCATACATCAGGAGGCCGACGAGCGCCCCGACCCAGAAGATCCCGCGCCAATCGGTGACCGCCAGCACCGCAGCGCCGAAGACCGGCCCGATGACCGCGCCGAGCTCCTGGACCGCACCGACCACCCCCAGGGGCACCCCGCGCTCGGCCGGTGGCCAGAGATCCGCGACGAGCGCGAGGGTCGCGGGCACCAGCCCTCCGCCGCCGACGCCTTGCAGGAAGCGCCCGCCGACGAGCACCCCCAACTCGACGGCCATGGCCGTGATGACCGAGCCGACGACGAAGACCAGCAGGCATCCGAGCAGCACGCGCCGCCGATCAACCAGATCGGAGATGCGCCCGATGAGCGGCAGCACCGCGACATAGCCGAGGAGGAAGCCCGAGACGATCGGGGTAGCCCGCTGCAATGCCTCGATGCCCAGCCCGACACCGGCCATCATGTCGGTGAGGGCGAGCACGACGACATAGGTGTCGGCCGCCGTGAGCAGCACCCCCGCGGCAGCGACCCCGAGCAGCAGCCGGGCCCGCGACGCCGGCGGCGGCGGTGCCCCGACCGTGTCCCCCGAGGTCGACCCGTCGCTCACGGCCGCCGGATGTCGACCGGCCCCGAGGGGACGTCGAGCACGACGAGATAGGTCGAGCGGGCCGCGCCGTAGAAGGGGCCGGTGAGCTCGATCGTCCGCACGGTGGCGAGGTCGGGCTCGACGAGCCCATAGGTCGCCGCAAAGGTCCCCGCCGCATCACCGGTGCCGAGCAGGTCGACGACGACCTGCCCGGGCAGCGTCCCCGACACGGGCGTCACGACCTCGCTGCCCCGGCGCAGCGAGCTGCCCTTGGTCAACGTCTGCGTCTTGGTCAGCAGCGAGGTCAGCCCGCGCTGGGTGTCGAGCAGCGTCGCCGTGTCGGGGATCCCCAGCGACGCCGGGCTCACCTCGGCAAAGATCGACGTGAAGGGCAGCTTGGTCCAGACCTTGCCCTCGACCGCGACGATCTCGACGTCGGCCTGCACGCCGCCGATCCGGGCCTGGAATTTGCCCTTGACCGCCGGCGCATGAGTCCCGACGGCGTCGCCACCGACCAGCCCACTCACCCCGTCCGGCAGGTCCTTCGAGCTGAGCACGAGGTGCAGGGCGGGTGTGGCGTCGAGCGTGGCCTTGGCGTCGGCGAGGGTCTGCTCGAGGGTCTTCTGGGTTGGCGTCGGCGCGGGCTGCGCCGAGGTGCAGCCGGCCAGCGCGACGCCGAGCAGCAGCCCGGTCAGCAGGCCCGCGAGCCCCCGCAGGCGTATGCCGTGGCGCCTCGCCGGGGCGCCCGCCGCCTGCTCGCGGGACGGGGCGCCGGAGGCTGGGCCGGTCGGCATACGCATGGACGGGAGGCTAGTGCAGCGGCACGCGAGCGGGCGGCATACGCTGCAGGCAAGCACCTGGGCCCAAGGCCCAACGTCCCCTTGTGGGACACCCGTCGGTCGAGAAAGGTGGAGCAGTGAGCAAAGCACCTGCCAGCAGAGATTCATCGTCCGCACCAGTGCCGTCCGGCCCCGAGCAGATCCGCAATGTCGTGCTCGTCGGCCCCGGTGGTGCGGGCAAGTCCACCCTCTTCGAGCACCTCGTTGCGGCTCGCGTCCCGGGTCGGCGGCCGCGCGACGGAGAGCACGAGCGCTCGGTCAGCGTCGAGGTCGCCGCGGTCGAGAGCAACGGGCTCACCGTCAATCTCATTGACACACCTGGCTATCCGGACTTCGTCGGTGAGCTGCGCGCAGGTCTGCGCGCCGCCGACGCTGCGATCTTTGTCATCTCCGGCGCCGATGGCATCGACGGAGCGACCGCCCTGCTGTGGCAGGAGTGCGCCGCCGTCGGTATGCCGCGCTGCATCGCCGTGAGCAAGCTCGACATGCCGCGCTCCGACTACGCCGAGACGATCGCCACCTGCCGGCGGGTCTTCGGCGACGCGCAGCCGGTCTATCTGCCCGTGCACGACGACGACAAGACCGTCGTCGGCGCGATGGCCCTCATCAGTCAATATGTCGCCGACGGCACGGGCGCCCGCCGCGCCCCCGTGGGCGCCGAGGCCGACGCCATCGAGGAGAACCGCGGCCCGCTCATCGAGGCGATCATCGAGGAGTCCGAGGACGACTCGCTGCTCGACCGCTATCTGTCCGGTGAGGACCTCGACCCGGCCCAGCTCGTGGCCGACACCAAGACGGCGATCGGCAAGGCGACCTTCTTCCCCGTGCTGCCGATCTCGCCCGCGACCGGCGTCGGCGTCGAGGAGATCTACGAGCTCATCGAGAGCGCCTTCCCGTCGCCCATGGCCAGCCGCGCGCCGAGCGTCTCGACCCCGAGCGGCGGCGACTTCCCCGCGCTGGCGTGCGACCCCTCCGGGCCGCTGGTCGCCGAGGTCATCCGCACCTCGAGCGACCCCTACGTCGGGCGCCTCTCGCTCGTGCGGGTCTTCTCCGGCACGCTGCACCCGGAGGATGTCGTCCACGTCTCGGGTCACCTCGAGACCTTCCTCGGCCACCCGATCGAGGGTCACCCCGAGCATGACGACGACGAGCGGGTCGGCCCGCTGTCCTCGCCGCTGCTCGACGCCTTGCGCACCAAAGACCACGCCGTCGCCGGTGACATCGCCCTCATCGCCAAGCTGTCCAAGGCCGAGACCTCCGACACGCTGTCGGCCAAGGACCACCCGGCGCTCGTCGAGCCCTGGGTGCTGCCCGACCCGCTGCTGCCGGTCGCGATCCACGCCAAGAGCAAGGCCGACGAGGACAAGCTCGCCTCTGCCCTGCAGCGCCTCGTCGCCGAGGACGTGACGATGCGGATGGAGCACAACGCCGAGACCCACCAGGTCGTGCTCTGGGCGATGGGCCAGGCCCACGTCGAGGAGCTGCTCGGCCGGCTGCACGAGCGCTATGGCGTGCAAGTCGAGGCCGAGCCCTTCCGCACCGCGCTGCGCGAGACCTTCGTCAAGAAGGTCATCGTCAAGGGCCGTCACGTCAAGCAGTCCGGCGGCCACGGGCAGTATGCCGTGTGCGACCTGGAGATCGAGCCGCTCCCCCGCGGCGAGGGCTTCGAATTCGTCGACAAGGTCGTCGGTGGTGCGGTGCCACGCAACTTCATCCCCTCGGTGGAGAAGGGTGCCCGCTCGCAGATGGACAAGGGCGTGCTCGCCGGCTATCCGCTCGTCGACGTGCGGGTGACGCTCTTCGACGGCAAGGCCCACTCGGTCGACTCCTCGGACATGGCCTTCCAGACGGCCGCGGCGATGGCCCTCAAGGACGCCGCCAACGAGTCGTCGGTCGCCCTGCTCGAGCCGATCGACGCCGTCGACATCACGGTGAGCGACGACTTCGTCGGCGCAGTGATGTCCGACCTGCGCGGGCGCCGTGGCCAGGTGCTCGGCACCGAGCCGGCATCGTCGTCGGGATGGACGATCGTCCACGCCGAGGTCCCGCAGACCGAGCTGTCGCGCTATCCGATCGACCTGCGCTCGGTCTCGCACGGCACCGGGTCCTTCACCCGGCGCCAGCTGCGTTATGACTACATGCCGGCTGACAAGGCCAAGGAGTTCATCAAGACCAGCTGAGCGGTCTCGCCCCCAAGCAGTCGTATGCCGCGCGCCCGCTCGGGCGCGCGGCATACCTCTGTCGGGGTCGTGACGACGAAGCGGCGCGGAGCGAAGCCCACCTCACCGGTGGGTTTCGCTCCGCGCGAGCCCGCTCGGGCGCGCTTCGCGCGTCAGCGCAGGCTGAGCGTATCGGCGTGGGCGTCGCGGTCGACGGTCACCGTCGCGCCATCACGCACCTCGCCGGAGAGCAGCGCCCGGGCCAGCCGGTCGCCGATCTCGCGCTGCACCAGCCGGCGCAGCGGCCGCGCACCGTATGCCGGGTCGTAGCCGGTGAGCGCCAGCCACTCCTTGGCCGC
>CAZLGB010000261.1:0-4000 GCA_964558825.1 uncultured Intrasporangiaceae bacterium | reverse complement strand
TATGCCGGCCGCCTGGCCAAGCGCGGTGCCTCTGCCACCGGTCGGGCGGCCTCCGCGACCGGGCGGGTCGGCGCTGCCGCCGGGCGCACCGGCATACGGGGCACCGTGGCAGGCGCACGCTTCGTCGGCAAGGGGACCAAGGCGGGCAGCGACCGCTTCCGTGACTTCGCCGAGTCCGAGGGTGCCGCGGAGACCGGCCTGGCCCGCGTCACCGAGATGCAGGTGCTCGCCTCCGCGGGGGACGCGGCCTTCGCGGTCTCGCTCGCCAGCACCGTGCTCGCGATGCCGGTCGGGCAGGCGCGCGGCCAGGTGGCGATCTTCCTGCTCACGACGATGGCGCCCTTCGTGCTGCTCGCCCCCTTCATCGGGCCGATCCTCGACCGCTATCGCCACGGCCGCCGCTGGGCCATCGGCACGACGCTCGCCGTGCGCGCCTTCCTCAGCTGGGTGCTCGCCGGGCTGGTCGCCGACGGCTCACCATGGGTGCTGCCGGTCGCCCTCGGCGCGCTAATCGCCACCCGGGCGTATGCCGTGAGCCTCTCGGCCGGCATACCCCTGGTGCGGCCGGAGGCTGTCACCCTGGTGCGGGCCAACTCGCGCCAGTCGATCGCCACGCTGCTCGGGATGACCCTCGGTGGCCTCGTCGCGGCGCCGGTCGGGCGGCTCGGCGCGGGGTGGTCGCTGCGGCTGGCCTTCGTCGTCTATGTCGCAGCCACCGTGGCGGCGATCCGGCTGCCCGCCTCGGTCGACTCGCCCGCCGTCGAGGCCGCGACCGCCGAGCCGCGCTCATCCTGGCGCGAATCCCTGCGCGGCTCCTGGCGATTGGCTGCCCAGGGGCTGTCGGCGCAGGTGCGCGCGGCCCTCGTCACGGCCTCGGGCGCGAAGGCGCTGTCGGGCTTCGTCACCTTCTATCTGGCCTTCCTCCTGCAGGAGCAGCCGCTGCCCGGGCTGGCGAGCCTCGTCGAGCTGGGTCTGGTCGTCGCGGCGGCCGGCCTCGGCAACGCGCTGGGGAGTTTCGCGGGCAACCGCTTCGGCGCGCGCTCGCCGACCGTCATCGCCTCGGCCATGCTCATCGCGGCGATCGCCGTCAGCGTCCTCACCACCCTTGTGTATGCCGTGTGGTCGGTCCTGCTGCTCGCCATCGTCGCCGGGGCCTTCGGGCAACTCGCCAAGCTCTGTCTCGACGCGCTGATCCAAGCCGATGCCGATCCCGAGCGGGCCGCGCGGACCTTCGCCTGGTCGGAGACTCGGCTGCAGACCGCGTGGGTGATCGGCGGGGGCGTCGGGATCGTGCTGCCGCTGCTGCCGGCCGTCGGCTTTGGGCTGTTGACGGCCGGGCTGGTCGGGGTGCTCGTCGCCGCCGTGCGGGTGCGCCGGGCGCCGGCTCCCGACGAGGGGCTGGACGCCGACTCGCCAGGCTGAAGCATTCGCTGAAGCCAGCTCCGGTGTGGTGATCACCCCACCAGCGACGGCCTCAGCGCTGTCATCAGCGGCGGGCCGGCGTCCGCCCCCGGGCACGACGCGACGAAATCGTCGACTATGCATTGAGTCACACGCGACTCAATGCATAGCTTCCCGGCACCAACCTCTCTGCCCTCCGCCCCGGCACTCCCCCTGCCGTGATGGAGCCCGTGACGACGTCGCTGGTGTGGTGATGACAACACCAGCCACTCCGTCACGGACGTCGTCACCCCCGGGGCCTGGCGGAAAGGCCGCAGCGCGGCTTCCGGGCGCTGGCTGCTCGCCCACGGCGACTGGATGCCGCTCGGCACCGCCGACGAGCAGAAGCCCGCCGCCGCGGGCTCCATCGAGGCGTGGGGCCGGGCCGAGGACAATCTGGTCGGCGGCTGGTACGGCCTGCGCAAGGGCTATCGCGGCCGCTTCGGCATGTATCCCCCGCCGCTGCTCGAGGGCCTGGGCTTGGTCGAGTTGGAGCACCAGCCGCGCAACAACCGCGCCCGCGCTCTGCCGCGCTGAGTCAGGGTCGTAGTGAGGCCGGATCGAGCTCGATCCCGATGATCCCCGCGATGCGGGAGAGGTCGACATCGGCGGCAAGGATCGCAGCGCCCGTCCGCCAGGCGACGGCTGCGATGAGGCAATCGATCAGCCCGCGGGGAGTGACTCCGCGGGCGCGGCACCTCCGATAGAGCCGAGCAGCGGCGTCGAAGTCAGCGACAGGGTCGACGGGCGCCAGGGCGAAGCGCAGCAGCAGTCGGCGCATCCGCGCCTCGTCGGCGTCGGAGCGCGTCCCGGCGAGCAGCTCCATGACCACCGGCTCGGTGATCGTCACCGGAGCCTCGGTGGCGATGAGCTCCGTGACCCGAGTGTCGACCGCGCTGCCCGTTGCCCGGTCGAACTCCACCCACGCCGAGCTGTCGACGAGGATCATGCGACCCCGGCCGGAGCGGAGTCTCCGGGCAGCTCGCCGAGCACCCGCGCCCCGCGCATCGCCAAGGCCTCCTCGCGGGTCATCGGCTGCCCGGCGAGATGGCGCAGGGCGAGGTCGACAGCCTCGGTCTTGGTCCGCAGCCCATAGCGGCGCATGACCGCCTCGAGCGGCGAGTCGTCGATCTCGATGTTGGTGCGCGTTCGCGGCATACACCCAAGGTACACGCGATACACGACATTGGTGTATGCCGGGTGGTCCGGTGTTCGCGACGGCTGACGCAGGCCGGGAGCCTGACCGAGCGCGGCCGCCCGTCACAACAGCGCGCGGATGTCCTCAGCGGTGAGCGCCCCACCCGCGAGCGCCCCCTCGTCGACGACCTGAGCAAAGAGCTCGCGCTTGCGCGCCTGCAGGGCGAGGACCTTGTCCTCGATCGTGTCGGCCGAGACCAGCCGATAGACGAAAACGTGCTTGTCCTGGCCGATCCGGTGGGTGCGGTCGATGGCCTGGGCCTCGACGGCGGGATTCCACCAGGGGTCGAGCAGGAAGACATAGTCGGCCTCGGTCAGCGTCAGCCCGAAACCCCCCGCCTTGAGCGACACGAGGAAGACCGACCGCGCTCCGGAGCGGAAATCGGCGATCACCTCGTCGCGGCGCTTGGTGCGCCCGTCGAGATAGGCGTAGGAGATCCCCTCGGCCTCCAGCCGCGCCCGCACGGTCGCCAGAAAGCTCGTGAACTGGCTGAAGACCAGCGCCTGGTGCCCCTCGGCGACCACCGGCGCGAGCAACTCGACCAGCGTGTCGACCTTGGCCGACCCCACGCCCGCGTGCTCGGGATCGACGAGCACCGGGTCGAGGCTGAGCTGGCGCAGCTTGGTCAGCGAGCGGAAGATGGCGATCCGGTTGCGCCGGGCGTCGTCGAGCAGCCCGAGCACGCGCTGGCGCTCATGAGCCAGCCCGCGGTCGTAGATCCGCCGGTGCTTGGCCGAGAGGGTGACCGCGATGACCTGCTCCTGCTTGGGCGGCAGCTCGCTGGCCACGGCCTCCTTGGTGCGGCGCAGCATCACCGGGCGGATGCGCCGGCGCAGCGTCTCGAGCCGCTCGGGTGCGGTGCCGCTCTCGATGGGCCGGCGGAAGTGGTCCTGGAAGGCCTTCGGCCGCGGGAAGAGCCCGGGCGCGACGATCGACAGCAGCGACCACAGCTCCATGAGGTTGTTTTCCATCGGCGTGCCGGTGATGGCGAACTTCGCCGGCGCCGGCAGTGTGCGAGCGCACTGATAGGCCTGCGACTGGTGGTTCTTGACGAACTGCGCCTCGTCGAGCACTAGCCCCGACCAGCTCGCCGCGCGGAAGCCCTCGGCGTCGAGGCGGAACACGGCATACGACGTGACGACCAGATCGGCACCCGCGACCGCCTCGGCGACCGCCGCCTTGCGCCGCGCCGTCGTCTCGCCGAGGGTGACCACGCGCAGCGAGGGGGCGAAGCGCGCCGCCTCACTCACCCACGTGGCCAGCACCGAGGTCGGCGCGACGACGAGCATCGGGGGGTATGCCGTGCCGTCACCTCCCGCGCCGCCGCCCCCGGCTGACGCGGCGCCTCGCGGCGCCGCGTCA
>CAZLGB010000260.1:0-4046 GCA_964558825.1 uncultured Intrasporangiaceae bacterium | reverse complement strand
AGCGAGCGCTGGCTGAGGCTGCGCGCCCACCGCCTCTGCAGGCTGGACCGGGCCGGTTGCTCCCGGCTGGGGTCCGGTCGGCGGGAGCGGGGCGGCATACGGCGTGTAGGCCCGGGAGATCGGCATGGGTGGCGGAGGAACCCACCCGCTCGCCGGGGTCGGCGGCGGGGGGACGGGTGGATGGGCAGGCGCCGGCGTGGGGCTCGGCGATGGGCTCGGCTCAGCAGGCGCAGCCGGCGTCGGGGCGCTCAGGTGCTCCCACGGAAGGTGGTCGATGATCCCGCCGGGGACGGGAGGGTATGCCGGTGCCGATGGCGTGACCCGTGTCGGCGGCGCGACCGGCACCGGTGGAGGGCCGAATGTCGGGGTCATGGAAGGCGCTGTCGGCGCGGGCGCGGGCACGACGGGAGAAACCGGGGCGACCGGGATGGAGGCGGGCGGCGCGGCCGCCACGGGCGGGGGCAGCTGAGCGGAGGACAGGCCCCCGGCCTGTCGCTCCCCCGGCGACGGATGCAGCGCCACGCTCGCGACATCGTGCAAGGGGACGTCGGCCCAGCCCCACTGCGGGTCGGAGGTGATCTGGCGAGGACGCCCGGAGACGAGGGCATCGGCATACGCATCGCCGGAGAGCACGATCCGCACGCCACCATCCTCGGTGAGCAACGCGGCGGCCGCAGGCGGCGGGCCCCCGGTGCCCAGCAGCATGAGGGCTTCCTGGAACGAGCCGGCGGCGGCCGCAGCCGCCACCTGCGGGGTGCGCCAATCGTCGGCGGCCAGCCGCGCGAGGATCGCGCCTCCCGGCCCGACGAAGTGCTGCCATCCGGGCGGGACCCAGGGCACCAGCAGCGGGACGGACCTCCCTTTCACGAGAGGCCACCGCGCGGGGTCGTGTCCTCGTCCACCTCGGGCGCCGGGAAGTCGGCGAGCTCGACGACGACCACCGAGACGTTGTCGCGCCCGCCGTTGTCGACGGCGCGATCGACCAAGGCCTGTGCCGTGGATTGGACATCGCGGCCCGCCGCGAGGATGTCGCGGATCTCGGCGTCCTCCACCTCGTTGGTGAGCCCGTCGGAGCAGACGACGAAACGCTCCCCCGGGCACGGGGGGAAGAGCCACGTGTCGACGGGCGGCAGGACGTCGCGACCGAGCGAGCGAGTCACGGTGTGCCGCAAGGGATGCACGCGCGCCTCGGCCGGCGTGAGCAGACCAGCGTCGATGAGCTCCTGGACCTCGGAGTGATCGACGGTGACCTGGGTGAGCTGCCCGTCGATGAAGCGATAGACCCGCGAGTCGCCGAGATTGAAGACCGCCCAGTGCTGTGACCCGCCGACGACGACGAGCGCCACTCCGGTGAGTGTCGTGGCCATGCCGTAGTGGTCGGGCTGCTCGGTGACCATCCGCAGGATGCGGTCGTTGGCGACGCCGACCTGGGCGACGATGTCGGCGACCCGCAGATCGCTGCGCCCCGACAGCTCGCCGAGGGCCTGCGCGGTGATGCCGCTTGCGACCTCCCCGGCCGCGTGCCCGCCCATGCCATCGGCCACGAGATAGATGGAGCCGCGCGCGAACGCGGCGTCCTCGTTGTGCTCACGCACGCGACCCACATCGGTCGCGATCCCCGTGTGCAAAGCCGGCCCGCCCGTGGTCATGCTGGGGTCCCTCCTGTGCTCGCCCAGTCCTCGCCCACCGCAGAGCGTATGCCGTTGCGCCAGTCCGCTCGACCCCACGTCCGCGAGGAACCGCGGACAGTTCGGCACCGGCCTGGCGCGGGCCTGGCGCGGGCACGGGCGCGGGCCGATCACGGGGACGGCATACGTCAGCCGCGCGCGGCCCACCACTCACGCAGCCGCACCTCGGCGGCCACCGGGCCCATCGGCCCCTCGTCGAGGCGCAGGGCGAGCAGGAATCGGTAGGCCTCGCCGAGCACCGGCCCCGGACTGATGCCGAGGATGGCCGCGATCTGGTTGCCGTCGAGCTCGGGGCGCACGGCCGCGAGCTCCTCCTCGGCGGCGAGCCGCGCGATGCGCACCTCGAGCTCGTCATAGGTGCGGGCGAGTCGGGCGGCCTTGCGGGCGTTGCGAGTCGTGCAGTCCGAGCGGGTCAGCAGATGCAGCCGTCCGAGCAGCGGCCCGGCATCGGTGACATAACGGCGCACGGCCGAGTCGGTCCATTGCCCCTCGCCATAGCCGTGGAAGCGCAGGTGCAGCTCGACCAACCGGGCCACGTCGCGCCCGGTGTCCTTGTCAAAACGCATGGCGCGCAAGCGTTTTGCGACCATCCGCGCGCCGACGAGCTCGTGGTGGTGGAAGGACACTCCCCCGCCCTGCTCGAAACGCCGCGTCGCGGGCTTGCCGATGTCGTGCAGCAACGCGGCCAGCCGCAGCACGAGGTCTGGTCCGGCGACCACGGGGTATGCCGGGTCGTCACCGTCGTCGTCGCCACCCGCCGCCCGCGCCTGCGCAAGCGCGCGCACGCCCTCGGGCACCCGGCCCTCCAAGGCGATGGCCTGCTCGAGGACGGTGAGTGAGTGCTCGTAGACGTCCTTGTGGCGGTGGTGCTCGTCGACCTCCAGTCGCAGGGCAGGCAGCTCCGGGAGGAAGACCTCGGCGAGACCGCTGTCGACGAGCAGGGTGAGCCCCGCGCGCGGCGCGTCGGACAGCAGCAGCTTGGTGAACTCGTCGCGGATCCGCTCGGCCGACACCATGGCGAGGGTGTCCGCGCGGGCGACCATCGCGGCATACACCTCGGGGGCGAAGGTGAGCCCGAGCTGGGAGGCAAAGCGCGCGGCGCGCATCATCCGCAGCGGATCGTCGGCGAAGGACGCCTCCGGGGCCGCCGGGGTGCGCAAGCGGCGGGCGGCGAGATCGGCGAGGCCGTCGTGCTCGTCGACGAACTCGAGCGACGGCAGGCGCAGCGCCATGGCGTTGACGGTGAAGTCGCGCCGGACCAGGTCGGCCGAGAGCGAGTCGCCAAAGGCCACCTGGGGTTTGCGCGTCTCGCGGTCATAGGCGTCGGTGCGGTAGGTCGTGATCTCGACGATCGCCTCGCCCTTGCGGGCGCCGATGGTGCCGAAGGCCCGACCGATCTCCCAGTGCGCGTCGGCCCAGCCGCGGATGATCCGCAGGATCTCGTCGGGTTGGGCGTCGGTGGTGAAGTCCAGATCGGGTGAGGTGCGGCCGAGGAAGGCATCGCGCACCGGTCCACCGACCAGCGCGAGCTCGTGCCCGGCGCGGGTGAAGCGCTCCCCCAACTCGGTCAGCAAGGGCAGTTGGGCCGCCAGGGCCGCGACCGCCGCGCGGAGCATCGGCCCGGTCTCGGGAGTGAAGCCCGGCCGGGTCGGCTGCGCTGCCTCGGGGGCGGGGGGCTCGGTCGACACGGCAGCCAAGCCTAGAGGGCGCTGCCGTCCGCTCGCCCGGTCGTATGCCGTGCGCCCTGCAGGTCCCGGGAAAGCCGGCCCCCGGGCATGGGGGCCGTCGCGGCCGTCACGGTGCGGCACGGCATACCCTCACGGCAACCCCGTTTAGAGTGAGCAGGTGAGCAACGCGGCCCCCCTCGAACCCCCCAGCCGGCGGCTGCCGTGGGTCGAGGAGCGCTCCGCCGGAGGCGTCGTCGTCGACGTCCACGAGGGTGCTGCGCGCATTGCCGTCATCGCTCGACGCAATCGGGCCGGGCGGCTGGAGTGGTGCCTGCCCAAGGGCCACATCGAGCCGGGCGAGTCGCTCCCCGAGACCGCCGAGCGCGAGGTCGCGGAGGAGACCGGCATCACCGGGCGAGTGCTCACCGAGCTGGGGATCATCGACTACTGGTTCGCCACGCAGGACAAGCGCGTGCACAAGTTCGTCCACCACTATCTGCTCGAGGCCACCGGTGGTGAGCTGACGATCGACAACGACCCCGATCAGGAGGCCGTCGATGTCGCCTGGTTCCGCCTCGACGAGGTCCACCACCACCTGACCTTCCCCAACGAGCGGCGCATCGCCAAGGTCGCCTGGGAGCGGTTGGCGGGCTCGGCGTGACCCCGGGCCGGGCGGCGCGCCGGTCCGGTC
>CAZLGB010000259.1:0-4065 GCA_964558825.1 uncultured Intrasporangiaceae bacterium | reverse complement strand
TGAGGTCGTCGACGACGCCGCCGCGCTCGTCACAGCACATCGTGTATTGCGCCTGACCCGGGCCGATGCGGCGCAAGTCGTTGGTGAAGCAGGCGTTGACGAAATCAGCGGCCCCCGCGCCCGCGACCGTCGCCTTGCCAAGGTGGCTCACGTCGAAGAGCCCCACCCGCTCGCGCACCGCCGTGTGCTCGGCGACGACGCCGCCGCCCGGGTATTCGATCGGCATCTCCCACCCGCCGAAATCGGCGAGCTTGGCCCCGAGGGCCACGTGGCGGTCGTGCAGGGGCGAATGCTTGAGGTCGCTCATGGCGCCCAACCTATGCCCCCGGACCGCCCCGTGCGTATGCCGTGTATGCCGTGAGCCGGCACCACGCGCGGTTGCCGTCAGCCGCCCGACTTGCGCCGGAACATCCGCTGGGCGGAGGCCGGGCCGTGCCCGTGGGTCTCGTGGACCTTCCCCTCGCCGTCGGCCGACGAGTCGCGTCCGCCGTGCGCCTGCTTGCGCTCCAGCGCCTCGCGGAACTTCGCCTTCATCTCCTCGGAGGGGCCGGCCTTGGCAGCCTTGCCGGGCTTGGCGTCCTTGCTCATCGCTGGCCTCTCTCTCGCTGGCGCGCACTCCATTCGCGCATCCGGTGAGGGTAACCGGTCAGCAGCACGTCGTACACCGGGATACCGAGCGCCTGGGCGAGCTCGTTGCCCGCTTGCCGTGAGCCGACCGCGCGCCGGGTCCACTCACCGTCGGCGGCGACGAGCACGAGGCTCTGCGCGCTGACATTGGTCGCCGGCTCGAGGAAACCCTCGACGCCGCGCCGGGTCTGCACGAAGGCCGCGAAGTGCTCGCGCACCGCGCCGAGGTCGATGCTCATGCCCGGCCCGTCGGTGGGCCCGGGCAGACTGACGGCTCGTCGCCGTCTCCCGAACCACGCCATGCCCCTGACCTTATGCTGTTCGCGTGAGTCAATGGCAGGGGGCGCCACCGGCATACCCCACTGGCCCGCCAGCGTCGGGTCCGGCCGCTGCTCCCCCGCAAGCCGGCTGGCCGGGGGCCGCGTGGTCGGGCTCGGCGGGCGGTCCGCCTGCCCCGGGACCTCCTGCGAACGCGCCTCGGCCCGGTCGTGGATGGGACGTGCTGGTCGCGGCGATCCTCGGGCTGTCGCTGCTGAGTTTCGGCGCCCATGTGGCCCCGTGGATCGACGTCTTCGCCGGCGTCGACACCCCGACGGTGAGCGCGCCCACGACGACCACGCCCGCACCACCCGGCGGAGCGACCTCCCGGAGCGGGTCGTCATCGGGCAGCCAGACGACCTCCACCGGACCCTTGACCACTCCGGCCGTGCCGGCCTTCGACACCGCCTGCCTACGCCGCGACAACCCCGCGACGGGGGCCAAGATCCCGGCGGGCGATCCCTTCGGCGCCGACATCACCGAGCTCGGCGACAAGGCCCAGCTGCAGCGGTTGTATGCCGTGCAGTCAGGTCAGCTGGTCGCCCTCGACGGCCTGGGCGCGCCACGGCCATGCGACACCCAGCTCTTCACCCTCGTCGCCGCGGTGGCTCCGACGCTCATGCCCCACCTCGACGAGCTGCTGATCTTCGACTCCAACCCCAATCCCCAGTCCGGCGAATGGGTCATCGACGGGGAGTCGTCCCCCAAGCAGACAGGCACCAAGACCTTCGACGACGATCATTGGCGGCTGTCCTTCGCCCCCAACGGGCTGGACCGCAGCGAGCTCGCCTGGTTGGTGGCCCACGAGCTGGCCCACCTCGCGAGCCTCAACGCCGAGCAGATGCTCTCGGGGATCGGGCGCGACTACTGCGCGACCTGGTACACCGGCACCGGGTGCCTCATCGAGGACTCCCTGCTCTATCGCTATCTGCGCAACACCTGGCCCGACGACGTCTTCAAGGCCTGGGACGACGCCGACGCCACCTCGAGCACCAAGGCCCGCACGGCGGCCATCGACACGTTCTACGAGGCGCACAAGGACAACTTCGTCACGAGGTATGCCGCGTCGCACCCCTTCGAGGATTTCGCCGAGTCCTTCGCCATGTGGTGCAGCACCCCTCCGACTGCTCGAGAGCGCAAGGCGCTGCCCAAGGGCAAGGACAGCGACAGCGGGTCGAAGGTCGAGTGGTTCAGCGCCGCCAAACGCGATGTGCTGCCGGCCTACTCCGCCGGCTGCGCGATGTTGCAGAAGTTCGCCGTCGGCTGAGGGACCCCTGGCGTGAAAGGATCACTCCTGACCGGCGCCGTGGCGCCGGTCAGGGGCCGTGAGACGCCCCGACCCTCCGACACGACCAGCTGAAGGAGCGAGATGGCGGCCGACTCGACCGAGCTCTACGACCTCGTCGTCCTCGGTGCGGGCAGTGGCGGTTATGCCTGCGCGCTGCGCGCGGCCCAGCTCGGCCTGCAGGTCGCCCTCATCGAGCGGGACAAGCTCGGCGGCACCTGTCTGCACCGCGGCTGCATCCCGACCAAGGCGCTGCTGCACGCGGCGGAGGTCGCCGACACGGCCCGCGAGGGTGCCCGCTTCGGCGTGCGCTCGACCGTCGAGGGGATCGACCTTCCGGCCGTGCTCGACTACCAGCGTGGCGTCGTCGCGGGTCTGCACAAGGGGCTGCAGGGGCTGGTGTCGGCGGCGACCATCGATTACGTCGAAGGCACCGGCCAGGTGCTTTCCCCCACTCAGGTCAGCGTCGGCGATCGGGTGCTCACCACCCGCCATCTCGTGCTCGCGACCGGCTCGGCGCCCAAGTCGCTGCCCGGTGTGGCGATCGGCGGCCGGATCGTCACGAGCGACGAGGCGCTCACTCTCACCGAGCTGCCGGAGTCGGTCATCGTCCTCGGCGGCGGGGTCATCGGGGTCGAGTTCGCGTCGGTCTTCCGGTCTTTCGGCGCAACCGTGACCATCGTCGAGGCACTCCCACGGCTCGTCGCCGGCGAGGACGAGGCGATCTCCAAGGCCCTCGAGCGCGCCCTGCGCAAGCGCGGCATCACCGCGCGCACCGGGGTGGCGCTGGCGAGCGCGACCCAGGACGAGCACGGCGTGACGGTCACCCTCGACAACGGCACCACGCTCACAGCCGCGCTGCTGCTCGTGGCCGTCGGCCGCGCGCCGGTGTCGGCGGGCATGGGTTTCGAGGCGGCCGGCGTCACGCTCGACCGCGGGTTCGTGCCCACCGACGAGCGTCTGGCCACCAACGTCCCCGGCGTGTATGCCGTCGGCGACCTCGTCCCCGGATTGGCCCTCGCGCACCGCGGCTTCGCACACGGGATCTTCGTCGCCGAGGAGATCGCCGGACTGCGCCCGGCACCGGTGCGCGATCGCGGCATACCGCGCGTGACCTATTGCGACCCCGAGATCGCCAGCGTGGGGCTCACCGAGGCGCAGGCGCGCGCCGAGCTGGGCGCCGATGCCGTCGTCACCTACGAATACAACCTCGGCGGCAACGGCAAGTCCAAGATCCTCGGCACCCAGGGGATGGTCAAACTGGTGAGAGCCCTCGACGGCCCGGTGCTCGGTGTCCATATGATCGGTGCCCGGATGGGAGAGCAGATCGGCGAGGCCCAGCTCATCGTCGGGTGGGATGCCCTGCCCGAGGACGTGGCCCCGCTCGTGCACGCTCATCCGACCCAGAACGAGGCGCTCGGCGAGGCCCATCTCGCCCTCGCCGGCAAACCGCTGCACGCCCATGCTTGATGCTTCGTCCGACGCCTGACCGCAATACGAGGAGATGACGCAGATGTCCCATCGCGTGACCATGCCGGCCCTTGGTGAGTCCGTCACCGAGGGGACGGTCACTCGTTGGTTGAAGCAGGTCGGTGACCAGGTCGCCGTCGACGAGCCGCTGCTCGAGGTCTCGACCGACAAGGTCGACACCGAGATCCCCTCGCCGTATGCCGGGGTGCTCAGCAAGATCCTCGTCGCCGAGGACGAGACCGCCGCCGTCGGCGCCGACCTCGCCGTCATCGGTGGTGCGGTGGCTGCTGCACCGGCACCTGCACCGGCGCCCGCGCCCGCGCCTGCGGCCCCTGCGCCTGCACCCGCTCCCGCACCGGCACCTG
>CAZLGB010000258.1:0-4119 GCA_964558825.1 uncultured Intrasporangiaceae bacterium | reverse complement strand
ACCGCGGTTGGGAAGTCGCACGGGACGATGCGGAGGGCGCTCATTCGGCCGCCTCGTCGAAATCGAGCGCACCCTGGTCGCCGCGCGTGACCGCCTGCCCCTGCGCCTCACGGATCCGGCGCTCGGCGATGCGCTGGTAGTGCTCGACCATCTCGACGCCGACGAATAGGCGACGCTCGAGCATCGCGGCGACTCCGGTCGTGCCAGAGCCCATGAAGGGGTCGAGGATCGTGCCGCCCGCGGGCGCGATCTTGACCAGCTCGCGCATGACGCTCAGGGGCTTCTGCGTCTGGTGGTCACGGTCACGCGGCGGGCTTGCCTGATAAAAGCCGGGGAGCACGGGCATGGACCCGTCGAACTCCACCGGCATCGCGCCGTTGCTACCCCAGACGACGTATTCGCAGTGGGCCGTGAAGCGTCCGGCCATCGGCCGCGCGGTGGGCTTGTACCAAGGCACAATGCCTCGCCAGACCCAGCCGCCCGCCTGGACCGCATCCGTGGTCGCTGGGAGTTGCCGCCAGTCGGTGAAAGCGAGGCAGACGCCGCCCGCCTTGGTGGCCCGTAGCGCCTCGCCCATCCAGAGCGCGCTCCAGTAGGCGTAGGCGCGCTGGTCCCGGCTGTCCCCGCTGAAGTCGGCCTGAGTGAATACCTCGCCGCGCATGTACTTGGATCCGGTCTGCCCGGCCCGGTCGCTGCGGACCATGCCGCCCGACGAGTAGGGCGGGTCGCAGACCACCGCGTCGACTGATCCGCTCGGGAGTGCCGCGAGGACTGCGAGCGCGTCGCCCCCGTAGAGCGTGGCGCGGTCGTCGGAGTAGTAGATGCCGCTCAAGACTCTTCCCCGTTCCGCTTGACAGGTGTACATACACCCTGCATACTGGACATATGAGCACGAACCGCCCCGCACTCCCGGTCCACGTCGTCAACCGCTGCAAGTTCGCCGCGCTGACCTTCGGCAACGTCCGGGCCGCCCGCGAGCACGAGCAGCGCACCGGCCGCCACGCGAGCGCCTGCGGCAGCTGCGGCAAGTGGCACGCCTGATGCCCAACCAGCCCAAGACGCCGATCCGCTCCATTCGCGTGCCGGACGACGAGTGGCAGGCCGCTCAGCGGCGTGCGGCAGAGCGGGGCGAGACTGTGACGGACGTGATCCGGCGAGCGTTGCGCCGCTACGCGAAGTAGTCACGCCGCGCTCACCTGCTCTGCGATGTGTGGTGCGGCGGCGTGCACGATGGGCGACACGAGCTCGCGGTAGGCGCGCCGGTCCATGTCGGTGATCTGCTCCCAGCGGATGTGGGTGCCGTCGTCGTTGAAGCGGCCGGCGTCCATGCGTCCGGCCTGTCCGCGGTCGAACCATGCGCGGGCGGCGGCTTCCACGGCGTCGGTGAGGTCGAGGTCGGTCACGCGATCACCTCGATGTCGAGGGTGCGGAAGCAGCGCCTCGTCCTCGATGTGCTCGGTGAGGACGGGCTCAACCTTCTCGAGGCGGGTCGCGATGGACTCGCAGTTGCGTTCGTCTTGCTCGATGAGGATGGCGCGGCGTCCGGCGCGCTTGGCGACGACGCCCGTGGTCCCTGACCCTGCGTAGGCGTCGAGGATGAGGTCGCCGGCGTCGGTGAAGTCGCCGATGAGTTCTGCCATGAGTGGTTCGGGCTTCTGGGTGGCGTGAACTCGCACCTTTTCGTGGCCTCGGTCGAGCACGATGGCGTGCGAGTAGTGGCCGCGCTTCCCGCCGGAGTTCCAGCGCTTGCGGCCCTTGGGGTGGGCGACGGTGATGACCTCGAAGGCCACTCCTGGTCGGTCGCCGGAGAACTGTGGCGCCCCACCGAGCCGATGCCACGCGAGCGTGCGCACGTAGTCGAGCCCGGCCGCCTCGAGGTCTTCCCGCCAGAGGTGGCAGGTCTCCACGTCGGAGAACGTGAGGACCCAGCGCTGGGCGAGTCGGGCGAACTCGACGGCGGCCGCGGCGCGCTCTTCATCGGTGAGGTGGTCGAATCCGAGGTTGACGACGCGTCGCACGTCGGCGCCGTAGCGGCCGCCGCGGTCGTTGGCGGACATGCGGCGTGACCGCACCGACTTGTGGGTCTTCTCGCTGTACGGCGGGTCTGTGATGACGTGATCCACCGAACCGTCAGGCAGGCTGGGGAGGACGTCCTCCCAGCGCGAGTGGTGCAGCGTCACGGAGTCGTCTTGGTAGTAGATGGTCACGCTCCCACCTCCGCTCGCAGCCGGTCCCGCTCATGCACGAGCCGGGCCAGTTCGGCGATCTGGTTGTCGGTGGGCATTCGTCGCGCCAACGGCACGTTGACGACCGCGCCGTCGCCGCGGCTGGGCGGGTCGAGTTGGCGGATGCGCGCCTCGACCGTGGCGAGCCGGGCACGCAACCTCGGGGCACGCTCGAGGCGGCGGGCGTCGGCGCGCTCACGGCGGGCAGCCTCGCGGGCGATGTAGGCGTCGGCGCGCTTGGTGGCGACGGTGACGTGTCGGCGGCACAGCCACGGCTCAGCGGCTGGTTTGCCGCAGGTGCGGTCGGCGGAGTCGATCCAGGCGCCGCACACGTCGGTGGGGCGGTCGTCGACGCGGCCGAGGATCACGAACGAGGCGAGGGTCTCCGCGCTCATGCGCCCACCTCCGTGAGCAGGTCCTGCTGGACGTGACGGGTCAGGGGCCGGTTGGACCACAGCACCTCGGTGCGGTCGGTGTCGCCCGAGAGCGTCGTCGGGGCGGCGAGGTCCTTGCGGTGCCAGCCGTCGAACAGTTCGGCGTAGAGCGGTGAGTCGTAGCCGCTCAGGACGACGGACGCCTTGCATTCGTTGAGCGCGTCGGCGAACGTGCGGTGTGCTGCGTCGTCAAGCATCTCGACGCGGTAGTTCGTGGCGCGGGTTGATCCGAGGTAGGGCGGGTCGACGTACAGGCAAGCGGTTGGGTCATCGCCGTAGTAGCGGATCAACTCGAGCGCATCCTTCGACTCGATGCTGACCGAAGCGAGACGTTCCGCCACGGCGGTCATGCGACCTGCCCGGCTCTTGAGCAGTCCAGGGAATGACCCAGCCCGCTTCTCGAACTTCCACCCGGTCGGCTTCATCGACTGGCTACGGCTCTGCGTGAGTCGGACCCATACGCGACGGGCGCGCTCGAGGTCGCTGTCGACCTCGAGCGACTTGCTCAACTCGAACTCGGCGCGGCTGTGGGGGGTGAGGATGCACAGACGCTCGAGGTCGTCGGGCTGGTCGCGCAATACCCGCCAGAACGTCACGAGGTCGCCGTCGAGGTCGTTAACCGTCTCGGCGGTCGACGGCTCCTTGGCGAGCAGCACTGCGAGCGAGCCTGCGAACGGCTCGACGTAGTGCTCGTGCTCAGGCAGTAGAGCAGCGATCTGTGGCGCAAGCGTGGTCTTGCCGCCGAAGTATGCGAACGGGGGTTTTAAAGTTTGTCGATCCACGTCGACTCCTCCCTCTCGGCCCACGCCGAGCCCTTCTTGCCTTTGGGCTTGCTGATGTCGGTGACGTTGAGAACCGGCCGCGGTGTCCACGACGCGAACGCATGGCAGGTGTCGTGGCCGCAGTAGCAGCGGCGCGGCGCGCAGGAGCCGCGACGACCCTCGGTGGTGCAGGTGGCGCAGGTCCAGTCGGCGAGGGCGTAGTAGGGGGTCACGACGCCTCCCGAGCCTCAGCGCGGGCGAGCTTCGCCACGACGGCCACGCGCCGGTTCTGCAGCCGCACGACCCGCTCAATCGACCTGTCAAGCGCGGCCCAGTCGCGGCGCTGCTGACGGGCCGTGCGCCGGATTCCGATGCCGCCGTACGCCGCGCGGTCTGTCGTCCCGCGGCCGTGATGGGTGCGCGCGTCCTCGGCTGCTAGGGCGGCGTCGATCTTCTCCAGCTCGGCGCGCCAGTGCGACGCGGGCCGGTAGACGCGAGGCTTGGTGGCGCGCTTGGGCTGCTCTTCGTGACGCGCGGTCCACGCTGCGACGGCGGCCATGTCCACGAGGTCCTCATCGCCGTCGCGGACCATCCACTCAGGGAGGTGTCGGACCCACGCGGGGGCGGGAGGGAGGCCAGCAGCAGCGCGCTCCGCGCGGGACTGCTCGTCAGCCTCGCGTGCGCGCTCGACGAGGAGGG
>CAZLGB010000257.1:0-4198 GCA_964558825.1 uncultured Intrasporangiaceae bacterium | reverse complement strand
CGTCACCCGGGCAGCGGCGTCGGACAGCGCCCAGACCGCGGCGATCTCGTCATCGGCCTGGTGCTGACCGCGCGCGGCGACGACCTTGCGTCGGATGGTCCGCGGGTCGTCGACCGTGCCCCCGCGCTCGGCGATGAGCTCGGCCACCGGGCCGCGCTGCTCGTGGCACATGAGGCCGACGACGTCGCCGTCAGCGGCGACCGCCAGCATCGCGACAAGCGCCTCCAGCTCGCTGTCGTATGCCGTGGCCTCCGCCGTGCCGACCCGAGCGAGCCCGGTGCGCAGGTGGCCCTCGATCTCGGCGACAGTGCGGCCGCGGACGTACTTGGGCTTGTGCGCGATGACGACATGGTCGGCGAGCTTGCCGGCGATCTCGCCCAGACCCTGGATCGCATCGGTGGGCCGGTCGCCGGTGCCGCCGAGACCCAGGTGCACGCGTCCGCCGGGGGCGGTGAGCCCACGGCATACGGCCAACAGGGCCTCCAGCCCGGCCTCGTTGTGCGCGAGGTCGACCACCACCGTCGCCGACCCGCCGGCGGCCAGCGGCACCGAATAGGTGTTGAACCGGCCCGAGTTGAGTGCCGGGTCCGGGGTGAAGGTCCGCAACCCCTCGACGACCGCAGCGCGAGGCAGCCCCAGGGCCAGGCCTGCGGCCGCGGCTCCGAGGGTGTTGGCGATCATGATCTGCGACAGCCCCGCAAGGGTCATCGGCACGTCGACGACCTTGACCAGCCGATCGGGGTCGCGGCCAGGAGCGAGCACGACGAGCTCGCCGTCGAGCACCGTCAACCCACGCCCCCCTCGGGCCACCGCCTCGCGCAGCGCCGGGGAGTTGGGGTCGAGCGAGGTCGCCCAGATGCGCCCCTTGGTCTGCTGGCGCATCGCCCACACCCGTGGGTCGTCGCCGTTGAGCACAACCCAGCCGCTCGGGTCGACGATGCGCGTGGGGATGGCCTTGACCTCGGCGAGCTGGTCGAGGGTGTCGATGCCGTGCAGACCGAGATGGTCGGCTGTGACATTGGTGACCACCGTGACGTCGGCTCGGCTGACTCCCATGCCCTTGAGCAGCATGCCCCCCCGCGCGGTCTCGAGGATGCCGAGCTGCAGCCCGGGGGTCGACAGCACTTCCCGGGCGCCGCCCGGCCCGCTGTAGTCCCCCGGCGTGACGAGCTCGCCCATGACGCAGACGCCGTCGGTCGAGCTCCAGGCCGTGACCAGCCCGGCGGTCATCGCCATGTGGCCGATCATCCGGGTGGTCGTCGTCTTGCCGTTGGTGCCGGTGATGGCGACGACCGGCACGCTCGGCCGGACGAGCACCGGTGGGTCGCCGGCCGGTGCCGCCGCCAGGGTGGCCCCGGTCTGCGCGAAGAGCGCGTCCACGTCGGTGGTGGGGTCGAGCAGAGCGGTCAACACCGGTGCCAGGGCCTCGCCAAGCGCGCGGGCGCGTCCCCGTCGGCGCCACGGCACGGCGACGACGACGTCCTCGGTATGCCGGCCGGCCCGGGTCCGCACGGCCAGCCTGTTGACCCCGCCCGCCGCCGCCACCCGACGCACGACCTGCTCGACGACCCGCATGACGAAGCGTTGCCGCTGGGCCGAGCCGGGCCGGCCGGGGCGCGCCGAGCGCACGCCCACCCGGCGGGCCAGCTCGATCGCCTCACGGGCGTCGAGGACCTGATAGCCGGGCAGCGCGAGGCCGACCTTGAGGGCGGGGCGGGTGACGTAGAGATTGGGTCCTTCGAGGATTCTGACCTCGTCGGCCCGCACGGGCTCCATGGCCCGCGAGCCTAGGGCACCCGGCATACTCGCGGCGAACGTGCCTGCGGCCTAGACACCCATCGCGTGGACGCCGCCGTCGACGTGGACGATCTCGCCCGTCGTCGCCGGGAACCAGTCCGACAGCAACGCGACGCACGCCTTGGCCGTCGGCACCGGGTCACGCACGTCCCAGCCGAGCGGGGCGCGGGTGTCCCAGCCCTCCTCGAAGACCTCGAAGCCCGGGATCGACTTGGCCGCGGTCGTGCGGATCGGGCCTGCTGCAACGAGATTGCAGCGGATGCCCTTGGGGCCGAGGTCACGCGCGCAATAGCGGTTGGTCGACTCGAAGGCCGCCTTGGCGACGCCCATCCAGTCGTAGACCGGCCAGGCATAGCTCGCGTCGAAGGTGAGCCCGACGATCCCGGAGCCGGCGGACATGAGCGGCAGCGCCGCGACGGCGAGGGCCTTGAGGCTGTATGCCGACACGTGCACCGCCGTGCCGACGTCCTCCCACGTCGCGTCGAGGAAGGTGAAGGCCCCCTGCGGCGCGAAACCGATCGAGTGCAGCACCCCGTCGAGGTGGTCGGTGTGCTCGCGCAGCCGCTCGGCGAGGCTGTCGAGGTGGCCCTGGTCGGAGACGTCGAGCTCGACGACCGGTGCCGGTTGCGGCAGCCGCTTGGCGATGGTCTGGGTGATCTTCATCGTCCGCCCGAAGGACGTGAGGATGACCGAGGCCCCTTGCTCCTGGGCGATCTTGGCCACGTGGAAGGCGATGGAGGTGTCCATGAGGACGCCGGTGATGAGCAGGGTCTTGCCGTCGAACATGCCCACGAATGGCTCGCTTTCGTCTCGGTGTGCGGTCGGGTCAGCTGTCGTGATCGGCGGGTGGCGTGATCGGTGGCGGGCGCGGTCAGTGGCCCATGCCCAGGCCGCCGTCGACCGGCACGACGGCTCCGGTGATGTATGCCGCCTGCGGGCTGGCGAGGAAGCGCACGACCTCGGCGACCTCCTCCGGCGCCGCGAACCTCCCGGCCGGAATGCTCGCGAGGTATGCCGCGCGCCGCTCCTCGGGCAGCGCCGCCGTCATGTCGGTGTCGATGAACCCCGGGGCGACGACATTGGCGGTGATATTGCGCCCGCCCAGCTCGCGGCTGATCGAGCGCGCCAGGCCGACCAGGCCGGCCTTGCTCGCGGCATAGTTGGCCTGCCCCGGTGAGCCGTAGAGACCGACGACGCTCGACACGAAGATCATCCGGCCGCGCTTGAGCCGGATCATCCCCTTGCTCGCCCGGCGGGCGCAGCGGAAGGCGCCGGCGAGATTGGTGTCGAGCACCTGGTCGAAGTCCTCGTCGGACATCCGCAGCAGCAGCTGGTCTCGGGTGACGCCGGCGTTGGCGACGAGCACCTCGACCGGCCCGCCCAGCAGCCCTTCGGCGGCGGCGAAGGCGGCGTCGACCGAGGCGGTGTCGGTGACCTCACAGGGCACGGCCTGCAGGCCCTCGGGCGCCTCGCCCGAGCGGGTCGTTACGACGACGCGGTCGCCGGCCGCGGTGAAGGAGCGCGCGATGGCCAACCCAATCCCCCGGTTGCCGCCGGTCACCAGGACGGTGCGTGGCGGAGTGTCGGCTGCTGTCGAGCTGGGCGCGGCGGCGGTCATTCGGGCAGGGTATTCGGTTACCACCCGGTAGGACGTGACCGACCGCCCAGAGGGGCGACGGGACGGCATCCAGGACGTATCGTGGAGGGGTGCAGCGCACGGCCACCAAGGCGGGCAAACGTCCCCTCGTCGTCCACACAGTGACGACCGCGCCGATGTCGGTCGCCCAGGACTCCGACATGCGGATGCGCCGCTATCTCATCACCATGGCAATCCGCACGTCGTGCTTCCTGCTGGCCGTGGTCTTCGAGGGGTGGCTGCGCTGGGTCTTCGTCGCGGGGGCGGCGGGGCTGCCCTATGTCGCGGTCGTCCTCGCCAACGCGGTCGGGCCGCGCTGGGGCAGTCGCATCCAGGCGGTCGACAAGTACGACGCGCACGAGGGCCTCGGTGCCCCGGTCGTCGGCGAGCCGCTCGTCGTCTCGCCCACCCCGCACCGCCACTGACCACGGGCGGTCCCCAGAGGCGGTCGTATGCCGCGTGTGCGCCACCCCAAGCCGAGCAACTCCCCACGTGAGCACTTACCCGGGCTATCCCGGCGACCCCACCCCAACAACTCCCCACGCGAGCACTTACCCGGACTATCCCGCCGACCCCACCCCCACAACTCCCCACGTGAGCACTTACCCGGGCTATCCCGCCGACCCCACTCCAACAACTCCCCACGTGAGCACTTCCCCGGACTATCCCCCGGCGACCCCACCCTAACAACTCCCCACGCGAGCACTTACCCGGACTATCCCCCCGCCGCCCCCCCCCACACACCCCACGCCCAGCACAAACACC
>CAZLGB010000256.1:0-4239 GCA_964558825.1 uncultured Intrasporangiaceae bacterium | reverse complement strand
CGGCTGCGGTGCCGGCGGCGGCATGCCCGGGCAGCGCGGGGCCGGGCCGGTTGGCATCCAGGGTGATCGTCAAGGCGTCGTAGGGCGAGACCAACCCCCACCCGAGCTGCGGGTCGCGCCGATCGGATCGGGGGCGGATGGCGCTCGCCTCGATGCGCCACTTCCACAGGTCGGGCCCCTCGTCGGGGAAGGCCTGAGCGACCAGAGCGGCCGTGGCCGCGACGATCGGGGTGGCATAGCTCGTCGCGGGCGCGTCGCCGACGACGCAGTCACCCCATTTGCCGTATGCCGTGGTGATCCGCTCCCCGGGCGCCGCGACACCGACGTGGTCACCGTGGATGCTGGCCTGGCTGACCTGGCCGGAGGCAGTCACGGCGGTCACCGAGAGCACGCCCGGATAGGCCGCCGGATAACGCGGCGAGTCAGCGGTGTCGGCGGCCGTGACCCGGTCTCCGGCGCTGGCCACGACGAGCGCGCCCTTGTCGTGGGCATAGGCGACGGCAGCCTCCAACGCCGGATCGGGGGCACTCTGGCTCATCGCGACGGTGATGATGCGCGCGCCGGCGTCAGCGGCATACCTGATGCCTCGGGCCAGTTGGTCGGCGTTGGGGAAGGCGGGAGTGAGCCGGGTGTCGTCCGACGGCGCCACGAGGTAGACCTGCACGGGCAGGATGGTCGCCGCGGGGGCGAGCCCGATCGCTCCCGATCCGTCGATGCGCCGGGCCGCGATGATGCCCGCGACCGGCGTGCCGTGACCCTGCGGGTCACGCAAGCCCTGCGCCTGGACGCCCTCCTGGGTGACCGGGCCGACCGGCACGAGGCTCGTCCCCGGCTGGATGGCGCTCGGCTCCCCGGGCGGGCTGAAGTGCGGATTGGTCGCCTCGACCCCCGAGTCGACGACCGCGACGAGCACCCCGGCCCCGTCGTGCCCCCGATCCCAGAGGGCGACCTTGGCCGAGTACTGCACGAGCGGGTAGGACAGCTCCGGGAGGTATTCGGGCTTGGTCCGCTGCCCGCAGGTCGAAGCCGCCGCGGCCGCACCCGACCCGGCCGGCAGACCCGCCGGAGTGGCGACGAGCGAGGCGGTGACGAGCACCGGGAGGATCGCCGCCCGGGTCCGCCCTCGGGATCGGCCCGTATGCCGGGTCACGGGCCGCCCGCTCCGACCGCCGTCGGCGAGGCCAGCGCAGCGGCCTCGTTGAGGGCGGGGCCGGAAGGGAAGAGCAGGATCCACGGGGCGGGGACGATGCGGGGAGTGGTCCCGGCATACCCCAGGCGCGCCAGCGTCTCGTCGCTGGGGTCGGTCACGGCGAACTTCTGCCCGGACTGGTCCACGACATAGACGGGGCCCGCGGGAGCGCCCGTCGAGCTCACCCGCACGAGTGCACCATGACCAGGGTCGACGGTGACCACGGAGGACGTCCCCGGCGCGGCCGCGAAGGGCGAGTCGGGCGAGAGCACGAGCAGCCGGGTGGTGGCAGCCCGGTCGTTGGCGGCCGGCGTGTCCAGCACGGCGCACGGCACGCCGGGCGTGATGGTCGGCACGGCGACCGGCCAGGCATCGGGGAAGACGAGGGTGGCCTGCGGGCTGGTGGGGACCGCCGTGACGTCGGACTGCTGCAGCGACCGCGGCTGACTGAGCTCGGCCTCCTGTGCCCGATAGACCTCCGCAGCGAAGGGAGTGAGCGGCACCAATCCGTCGGCGAGAACGAGGTATTCGATCGTGTGGCCCGAGCCGTCGGGCGCTCCGATGACCCGGCCGATCCGGTCGACCTTGCCCGACATCGACATCGGGCCGGTGAGCGGATCGCCCCGGTGCGGGACGTTGAGGCTGAGCGCCGGGCCCTGAGGGAGCAAGTCGAGCCAGGTCCCGGGCACCGGCAGCGAGGTCGTGCGGCCCCGGCCGAGGTCGACGAGCAGCGTCTTTTCGATCTGCTCGGCCGGGATGAGGAAGCGCGCTCCCCCGACGACGAGCCAGCGCGCCCCTCCGGCGCTCGCGAAGAGGGCCGTCGGACCGGCGTCGGGGTCGGCCGCCGGGAGGTCGCGCGTGGTCAGCGTCGTGCGGGTGCGCTGGTCCACGAGGCAGCTGACCCAGCGTGACTGCAACAGGTTGGCGGCGGCGGGAAGGTCGTCGGGGGCACCGAGGATGCCCCGAGCCGGCCCACGGGGCGTGGCAGCGATGACGTCGTCGTCGAGCACGACCACCGGGAAGCCCGCGGAGGCCGGCAGCATCAGCCGCGCCGAGGTCGCGTTGAGCACGGGATAGAGCGTGCCGTCGGCCGAGACGAAGCGGGCTGCCGACTGCTTGCCGATGACGACGTGGGCGTTCTTCCACCCCGACTCGGGTGGCGTGCTCAAGGCCCCCGCGATGGCCGACCCGCCGAGCAGCAGCACCGAGGCGGCGATCCCGGCGACGACCGGGCGCCCGCGCTTGACGCTCTCGACATCGCGCCCCTGGGGCGCGCCGCTGACGAAGGCCGACACCAACCGGCGGCGGTTGTAACCGTGGGCCTCCAGCAGATCCTGTTTGCTTGCCATGGGCCCTCGTCAGTGTCCGCCGGCAAGCCCGAGGGCGAGCACGAGCAGCGGCACCAGGCTGAAGAGGACGACGCCCTCGATGACATCGAGCAGCCGCGCGACGCGCACCGACGAGCTGCTGGGAGCGGCCAGGGCGGCCAGCACGACGACGGCCAGCACGGCGACGATCACCCCGACGGCGCCACCCCACTGCGGATGACGCAGGACTCCGGCGAGGGTGCCCGAGACGATGCTGGCCGTGCCCCCCACCAGGCCGATGAGCACATCCTCGGCGAGGACGAACTGGCGCGTGCGCATGATCTGGACCAGCCCGGCCGCCCAGATGACCCCGAGCCCTGCCCAGCCCAGCTCGACCACCGAGGGTGCAGCCACGACGACAAGCGTGGCCACGCTGCAGGCGAGCCCGAGCACCACCTCGTGGGCCAACTGGATCTGGCGACCGACCCGCTCGACATCGATCTCGTCCGCCTCGGCGAGGATCTGATTCTCGGAGGCCAACGGCGGCGGCAGCGCCCGGGCGGCGGAGAGGGCAAACCACGGGATCGCGCTGCCGGCGATCACCGTGACGACGACGAGCACGGCCAGCACCCGCGCCGGATCGAGCCCGGGCACCACGGCGACGACCAGCCCGACCGACAAGGCCACCGCGCCGAGGACGAACGCCGGCATGAAGGTCCAGCCGCGGCGCGGGAGGATGAAGGTCGCCAGCGTGCCGACGACGAGCAGGGCGCCGCCCGCGAGCAACGCCGCCCATCCGAAGGGTTGCCCGACCGCCGCGGCTGCGGCCGCCACGACGGCGTATGCCGCGGCTCCGGCCAACACGACGACGGCGCCCGAGCGGTCGTTGCGGGCGCGGGCGAAGACCGCCCCGGCGAGCAGCAGCAGGACGCTCGCAGCGCTGGCGACGGCGACGACGGTGAGGCCGGCGTCGCGCTGGAGATAGAGCACGAGTGCGCCGAGGGTCAGCAGCAGTCCGGCACCGGAGAGCATCGAGCGTCGCGTCGCCGTCGGACCCCATCCGGAGCCGCTGGACTCGACCGTGTCGGCCACGGCCTCGACGAGGTCGTCATAGACCCGGGCCGAGGCGATGTCGGCGCCCGCGACGAGGCTGAGCAGCGACCCGTCGTGCACGCCTTGGGCGAGCAGGCTGCTGTCCAGATCGAGCGAGCGCCCGTCGGCCTGCACCAGGGAGTAGCCCCCGTGGACGTCATAAGGGTCGAGCGCGCCGACGACGGCGGCGACCTCGGGCACGAGCTCAGCGAGCGGAAGGCGCGAGGGGAGCACCAGGTCGGTCACCCGATCGCCCGCTGCCACGCTGACCCGCACGACATTGGCGGACTCGGCGCCTGGGACGACGGAGATCGACACGCGTGACAACTCCCCTGGACGCAACCGGATCGATTGGGATCTCGCGGCGAGCCTAGCGGACCGGTCGGGCTGCACCGGTGTGCTGCAGCCCGTCACCGTCCGTCAGTCCCGGCCCCCGACGATGCCGTCACCGGGCTCGGTCGACTCGACCCAGTCGGTCTCGACGACGAGGTCGAGCGCCTCGATCTGCTCGTCGTCACGCTCGCGCTTGCCCCGTCCCGACTGCCCTGCCATGCGCGAGCCGCCGGCCCGCGACGCAGCTCCAGCGCGCCCCGTCGTCGCGCGGCCATTTGCGCGGCCACCGGCACCACCACGGGAGCCGGCGGACCCGCG
>CAZLGB010000255.1:0-4265 GCA_964558825.1 uncultured Intrasporangiaceae bacterium | reverse complement strand
CACGAGCGACACGCACAGCGCGTCGAGGGCGTTGCGGTCGGGCGCGCGGGGCAGCATCGCCGTTCCGCAGCCTCGCGCGCGGACTCGGCTCGCTGCCCGACGCGCTGGCTGCCGCCCTGCTCGAGCGGGGCGTGACGATCCGGCTCGGCGCGCGGGTCATCGGCCTCGAGCCATCCGCAACCGGCTCCACGACGACGGTGGCGTATGCCGGAGGCCCGGCCTCGGAGGGGCGCGCCGTCGTGTTGGCCGCGGGGGCCACGCAAACCGCCAATCTCGTTGCGGCCCAATCACCGCAGGCGGCTGCAGCCTTGCGGGAGATCCCCCACGCATCGAGCACTGTCGTCACGTTGGCGTGGAGTGTCACCGCGTTCGACGCGCCGCCGACCAGCCACGGCTGGCTCGAGGCCGGCCCAGCCCCGGTGAGCGGCGTGACGATCTCGTCGGCGAAGTGGCCCGGGCGAGCTCCTGCTGGTGTCGTCCTGTTGCGGGCTTTCGTCCCCGAGCGGGTGGGTGCCCTGGCGACCGCCTCCGACGAGGTGCTCGTCGCGACGGTCGCCGACCACGTCGGCTCGGTGCTCGGCGCCCACCGGCCGCCCACTCTGCACCGGGTCACCCGGTGGCGCGGTGTCATGCCGCGGTATGCGGTCGGCCACCTCGGGCGGGTGGCCAGCGTCGAGGCCGCACTGGCGAGCAGGCCGACCTGGCAGGCTGCCGGCGCGGACCTGCACGGGGTCGGCATACCAGACTGCATCGCCGACGGCCGCCGGGCTGCCCGGCTCGCTCTCGGCCTCGAGGCGCGCGAGAACGCCCACACGAGAAGGGAATCCGCATGACGACCGACACGACGACCGAGGCTGCACCGCGCCGGGTCACGGCCCGCGAGATCAATGAGACGATCCGCTATACCTGTTGGGTAGTGCTCGCCCGTCGACGGGCCGCCGCCGCCTTGCAGACCAGCGCCGCCGAGCTCGACGCGCTGGTCGCCGAGCTGGCGGCCGACGACGTGACGGTGCGTGGCCTCTATGACGTCTCGGCGATGCGCTCCGATGCCGACGTCATGGTGTGGTTGCACGGACCGACCCCTCAGGCGGTGCAGCGTGCGGTGCGTCGCCTCGCCCGCGACACCCTGCGCGATGCCGTCGACGTCGTCTGGTCGGCCGTCGGGATGCATCGGCCCGCCGAGTTCAACAAGGGTCACGTGCCGGCCTTCATGTCCGGTGCGCCGGCGCAGGCGTGGGCCGTCGTCTATCCCTTCGTCCGCTCGCACGAGTGGTATCTGCTGCCCGATGCTGAGCGACGTGCCCTGCTCGTCGAACATGGTCAGATGGGAAGGCAATTCGATCGGGTGCTCAGCAACACGGTCGCCGCTTTCGCGCTCGGTGACTATGAGTGGATCCTCGCGCTCGAGGGGCCGGAGCTGCACGAGATCGTCGACCTCATGCGCCATCTGCGCGGGTCTGGGGCGCGGCGGCACGTGCGCGTCGAGACGCCTTTCTATCCCGGGCGGCTGGTCACGTCGGCCGAGGCGCTCGACGTGCTGCGGTGAGCGCCGGCGCTTTGTTGCTCGTCGGCTTCGGTGGACCCGAGTCGTCCGAGGAGGTCCTGCCATTCCTCGAGCGGGTCACCGCTGGGCGCGGCGTGCCCCGCGAGCGGCTCGCCGGTGTCGCCGCGCACTATGACGCGCTCGGCGGCGCCAGCCCGCTCAACGCCCAGAACCGCGCACTGCTCGACGCCGTTGAAGGCCGACTGCGGGCCCGCGGACTGGACCACCCGGCATACCTCGGGCATCGCAACAGCGCGCCCTTCGTCGCCGACGTGCTGGCGGAGATCGCGCGCGCTGGACACCGGCGGGTGCTGGCCTTCGCCGCCAGCGCCTTCCCCTCCTATTCGGGGTGTCGGCAATATCGCGAGGACCTGGCCGCGGCGCCTGCCGGGTTGGAGGTCACCAAGCTCGCGCCGTATGCCGATCTGCCGGGTCTCGTCACCGCGCTCGCCGAGCGTCTCGCTCCCCTGCTCACCGAGCTCGGGCCCGGCACAACGGTGTTGGCGACGGCCCACTCCGTGCCAAGCGCCGCCGCGGCGCGCAGCGGACCTCTCGGCGGCGCCTATCAAGCAGAGCTGCGCCGGGTCTGCGAGGCGGCCGTCCGGGCAGCCGCAGGCCTGGCGGCGGTGCCCACGCCGCCCTGGCAGCTCGTCTTCCAATCCCGCAGCGGCCCACCTCAGGTGCCCTGGCTGGAGCCCGACGTCGGCGACGCGATCCGAGCCGCGGCGGCGTCAGGGGTGCGCTCGATCGCCCTGTTGCCCGTCGGCTTCCTCACCGACCATGTCGAGGTCTTGTGGGACCTCGACGTCGAAGCTGCCACTGTCGCAAGGCAGCTCGGCGTGCGACTCCTGCGAGCCGAGACACCGGGCACCCACCCCGCCTTCCTCGACGGGCTCGCGGACCGCCTCGCCGACCGACTGCACGGCATACCCGCCGAGGCGCCGCCGCCATGGTGTGACGCCACGTGCTGTGCCGACCCCACTCGCCCGCTCCCTGTCGTTGCCGGAGGATGACCAGATGCCCGACCACCCGCTCAACGCCTTCCCCACGGTGCGCCCGCGCCGACTGCGCGTGACGCCGGCCGTGCGCCGGCTGGTCGCGGAGACCCGGCTGCACCCGGCCAATCTCGTCCAGCCGCTCTTTGTCGCCGAGGGGCTGACCCAACCCCGCGCGCTGACCCTCATGCCCGGCGTCGTCCAGCACACGCGCGAGTCGCTGCAGGCCGCGGTCGCCGAGGCGGCTGAGCTCGGCGTCGGCGCGGTCATGCTCTTCGCCGTGCCCGAAGAGCGCGATGCCGTCGGGTCGGGTGCGGTCGACCCCGACGGCATCCTCAGCCAGGCCGTGCGGTGGGCGGTCGAGGCCGGCGACGGGCTGCCGGTCATCGCTGACCTGTGCCTCGACGAGTTCACCGACCATGGGCACTGCGGGGTGCTCGACGAGCGCGGCCAGGTCGACAACGACGCGACCCTGCAGGTCTACGGCGAGATGGCGCGGGTGCTCGCCGACGCCGGCGCCCACATCCTCGGGGCCAGCGGGATGATGGACGGCCAGATCGGTGCCGCGCGGCGCGCGCTCGACGCCGCGGGCCACACCGACACGCTGCTGCTCGCGTATGCCGCGAAATATGCCTCGGCCTTCTTCGGCCCCTTCCGCGAGGCGGTCGAGTCGGCGCTCGTCGGGGATCGGCGGACCTATCAGCAGGACCCGGCCAACGGCCGCGAGGCGCTGCGCGAGGTGCGTCTGGACCTCGCTGAGGGCGCCGATCTCGTCATGGTCAAGCCGGCGCTCACCTACCTCGACGTCGTCGCCTCGGTCGCGGCCATCGCCGACGTGCCGACCGCGGCATACGTCGTGTCAGGGGAATTCGCGATGCTCGAGGCTGCCGCCGCCGCTGGAGCGATCGACCGGCGCGCGGGCGTCATCGAGGCGCTGACCTCGGTGCGGCGCGCCGGGGCGTCGGTCATCGCGACCTATTGGGCGGTCGAGGTCGCGCGGTGGCTGCGGGAGGAGCGGTGAGCGCCGTGGTTGCACGGCCGTCGTCGGAGCGGCTCTTCGCCCGGGCGCGCGCGGTCATGCCCGGCGGGGTGTCCTCGCCGGTGCGAGCCTTCGGGGCGGTCGGCGGGACGCCACGGTTCGTCGCCTCGGCCCGCGGGTCGCGGGTGACCGATGTCGACGGGCGCTCCTATGTCGACCTCGTCGGCGGGTGGGGGCCGGCGATCCTCGGGCATGCGCATCCGTCCGTCGTGGCTGCCGTGCAGGCCGCGGTCGCTGCCTCGCCGTCCTTCGGGGCGCCCTCGGTGCCTGAGCTGGAGCTCGCCGAGGCAGTGGTCGCGCGGGTGGCGCCGGTCGAGCGGGTGCGCTTCACGTCGTCGGGGACCGAGGCGTTGATGACAGCAATTCGCTTGGCACGCGCGGCAACTGGTCGGCAGGTCGTCGTCAAGTTCGCCGGTTGCTATCACGGGCATGCCGACGCGCTGCTCGTCGCTGCCGGGTCGGGGGTCGCGACGCTGGGACTGCCTGACTCACCGGGCGTGACCGCGGCGACGGCTGGTGACACGGTCGTCGTGCCCTATGGCGACCTCGATGCCGTCCGGGCCGTCTTTGCCGCGCGGCCGGGCGAGGTCGCCGCGGTGCTCACCGAGGCGATCCCGGCCAACATGGGGGTCGTCGTCCCGCCGGTCGGCTTCAACGCCGCCCTCGCCGCCGTATGCCGTGCCGAGGG
>CAZLGB010000254.1:2685-4301 GCA_964558825.1 uncultured Intrasporangiaceae bacterium | reverse complement strand
GCCGGCGTGCCGGTGCCGACGAGGTCGTCGTCGGAGCAGCCGCCGCCGAGGTTGCGGGCTGCCGCGGGGTCGGCAGCCCGGGCCGGGTCGCCCAGCAGGGCGTCGACGAGCGGGTGGGCGCAGAACTTGCCGTCGCGCACGCCGATGCCGTGCTCGACCGAGAGCGCGGCGGACACGAGCCCCGACTCGACCCCGTCGACGGTGAAGGCGACGACGCCCACCCGATCCGAGCCCGGTCCGAAGAGGCTGTGCACCCGCACGCCGGGCAGGGCCTGCAGGCCGCGACGCAGCCGCTCGGCGAGCAGGTGCTCGTAGAGGACGAGGTCGTCATGGTGCTCGGTCAGCGCCGCGCACGCGGCGGCGAGGGCGACCGCGCCGACGACATTGGGGCTGCCGCCCTCGTGCCGGGCGGCACCGGTCGCCCAGACGACCTGCTCGCCGGTCACCCGGGCGGTGGCGCCGCCTCCGACGAGATAGGGCTCGGCGGCGTCGAGCCAGTCGACCCGCCCGGCCAGCACGCCGGCGCCATAGGGGGCGTAGAGCTTGTGCCCCGACAGGGCGACATAGTCGACGCCGGTGGCCGCGATGTCGATGCGGCGGTGGGGGGCCAGCTGAGCGGCGTCGAGGGCGATCCGGGCGCCGTAGTGGTGGGCGATCCGGGCGATCCGCTCGATCGGCCACACCTCGCCGGTCACGTTGGAGGCGCCGGTGACAACGACGAGCGCGTGGGCGCTAGTGACGGCTGCGAGCGCCGCGTGCAGTGCCGCCAGGCCGGCCTCGATGCTGCGGGGCACCGGCAGGGTCACGGTGGTGCCGCTCGCGCGCCGCGTCCACGGCAGCAGCGTCGAGTGGTGCTCGGAGGCGAAGACGACGACCGTCGTGTCGGCCGGGAGGGCGCGGGCCAGCAGGTTCCACGAGTCGGTGGTCGTGCGGGTGAAGATGACGACATCCTCGGTGGGGCGCGCGCCGACGAAGCTCGCCACCTGCTCACGGGCCTGCTCATACCAGGCGCTGGTCACCCGGCTGGCGAAGCCGTTGCCGCGGTGCACCGAGGCGTAGCTGCGCAGGGTGCGCTCCACGGCCGCGGCCACGCTGGTCAGCGCCGGGGTGGAGGCCGCGTGGTCGAGGTTGGCGTAGTCGCGCGGTCCGGCCGAGGTCGGCACGAGCAGGCCGTCGGCGGTCGTGGCCGGCAGCGCTCCGCCGAAGGCACCCCGCGGCTCGCTGCCCTCGACGGCGGCGCTGGCGGCGCTGGCGGCGCGGCCGGGGATCGGGTCGATGGTCGGCTCGCCGGCGGCCAGCTCGTGGAGCAGGTCAACGGTCACATCGGTGCGGCTCACGGCATACTCCCGGGGTCCGAGGACCCTCCGGGGGGTGGCGGGTCCGCGCTTGCCGTCCGCCGAGGTCCGGCGCACGACCGGGTCGTCACCCGGAGCACCCCACCGCGGAGGAGGGTTGCTGGTCAGCGAGCCGGGGCTTGACGCTGACACTCATGACCTAGGCATGACCATAACAGTCGGTGATGGATGCCGCGACCGGTCGCCGCGGGCTTCTCGCCCCCTGAGACATTGCCTCGCAGGCTCGTCGTGGTGCCGGGGTCGGGGTGCCTGGGGTCGGGT
>CAZLGB010000254.1:0-2585 GCA_964558825.1 uncultured Intrasporangiaceae bacterium | reverse complement strand
GGTTGGTCGGGGTTGGGCTGCTGTTTCGGTCACGGGTGACGGTTTCTACAGCCCAGGGCCCGTCACAGTGCCTGGGGTCGGGTGGTTGGTCGGGGTTGGGCTGCTGTTTCGGTCACGGGTGACGGTTTCTACAGCCCACCGAACTGGCTCCGGCCCCTGGCCACCCACAGCAGCCTCCGCCACAGGCGGCAGGCTCAGCCGCCCGCTCTCGCGGCATAGTCCGGCAGCTGTTGCAGCGTCCAGCGGGTGCCGTCGGGATCGGCGAAGCGGACGAACCGTCCCCACGGCAGCTCCTCGACCCCGGTCGCCTCGACACCGCGCCGGCGCAGCTCGGCGAGCGCGGCGTCGGCATCGGCGATGACCACCTGCAGGTTGTCGAGGCAGCCCGGCGCCAGCTCGGTGAGCCCACGCCCGATGGCGATCGAGCACGCCGACCCGGGCGGGGTCAGCTGGACGAAGCGGATGGCCTCGCTGACCGTCTGATCGTGGGCGACGACGAAGCCGACCCGCTCGGCATAGAACGCCTTGGCCCGGTCGACGTCGCTCACGGGCACCATGACCAGCTCGAGTTTCATGTCCATCGACCCACGCTACGTCGGCCGAGCGGGGGACAGGGGACTGCGCACCCGCGACCGTGGACCGCGCATGCTCGGCAGTGAGGTGAATTGGTCGTCCCGCGACCGGGCCGGCGGTCGGTCGGCGGACGAGGCGGTGGGGCGAGCCGATTGCGACCCGCCCCACCGGCGCGTGCCTGCGTTCGGTCAGTCGGGAGAGCGCGGGTCGTCGTCGACCTGGGCCTGGGTCGGCAGCACCGGCATCGGCGTCGGTTGCAGCTCGCGGGCCGGGTCGATCGGCGTGGGGACGAAGATGTGCCCGGGGTCGCCGTGGTGGTGGATGTCCTCGTCGATGGGGTCGTGGGTCTCGCTCATCGTCGCGTAGTCGAACGGGTTGAGCCCGTCGAGCGTGTCGTGGACGAGCTTGAGATTCACCGAGTTGGTCCACTGGCCGACGAGGATCGTCGCGACCGAGTTGCCGGCGAAGTTGGTCAGCGCTCGCGCCTCGGACATGAAGCGGTCGATGCCGGCCACGACGGCAACGCCGTCGATCATGTCCGGACGGAAGGACTGGATGCCGCCGGCAAGGGTGGCCAGACCGCCGCCGGTGACCGCCGCCGCTCCCTTGGAGGCGATGACCATGAAGACGAGCAGCGCGGCTTGCTCGCCGATCGACATCGGCTTGCCCATGACGTTGGCGATGAAGAGCGTCGCCATCGTCAGGTAGATCGCCGTGCCGTCGAGGTTGAACGAGTAGCCGGTGGGGATGACGATGCCCACGGTGGACTTGTCGACCCCGGCGTGGGTGAGCTTGGCCATGACATTGGGCAGGGCCGACTCCGACGAGGAGGTGGCGAGGATGAGCAGGAACTCGCGGCCCAGGTACTTGAACAGCTTGTAGGCGTTGAGCCCGGTGAAGACCTTGAGGATGAGGGCGAGCAGGCCGAAGACGAAGACGATGCACGTGATGTAGAAGGCGATCATCAGCTTGGCGAGGTTGGCGATGGCCGTCCATCCACCCAGGCCCACAACGTTGGCGATGGCGCCGAAGGCGCCCAGCGGCGCCAGCCAGAGGATCATCGAGAGGATCCGGAAGACGAGCTTCTGCAGGTGTCCGACGCCGCGAATGATCGGCTCTCCGGCCTTGCCCATGCGCTGCGCGGCAAAGCCGACGAGCAGCGCGACGAACAGGCCCTGCAGGACGTTGCCGGCGGTGAGCGCCGAGACCAACGTGTCGGGGATGATGTGCGCGACGAAGTCGACCATGCTGCCGGCGTTCTCGGCCGACTTGGCGTAGGTGTCGCCGCCGCCCTTGGTGACCTTGAGCCCGTCGCCGGGGTGGACGAGGTTGCCGACGACCAGGCCGATGGCCAGGGCCAGGCTCGACATGGTGAGGAAGTAGGCCAGCGCGATGCCGCCGGCCTTGCCGACGGTCGCGGCCGCGCGCACCGAGCCGATGCCGAGCACGATGGTGCAGAAGATCACCGGGACGATCATCATCTTGACCAGGGCGATGAACATCGTGCCGAGCGGCTTGAGCCCGGTGGCAAAGGAGGGGAAGAGCAGCCCGACGACGATGCCGAGCACGACGCCGACGATGACGGCGATGTAGAGGTAGGACGTGCGGTCACGCTTGGGTTTGCCACTGTCGGCGATGTACGGCTGGTTCGCCAAAGAGGTGTCCATCTGGCTCTCCTTCGTTTTGGCTGCGGTGTGAGGCAAAAGAGGACCGGCGGATGTGGTCGGGGAGAACCGCAGCGCGCTCCGGCACGATAGAGCGCAGCGCCGGGACCATTAGAGTCCTCAGTCCCGGATCGTGCATGTCGAGCGGGCCAGCGATTCCCGTGCTGCGCCGAGCGGTTCGACACAGTTGGGGCGGGAACACACGCGTGTGACGCGTGAGTCTGAAGTGACGTTCGCGTACCCTGCCAACATGGCGACACGACCGTCGGGCACCTCCGCGCGCCCGCAGACAACCTCCCGATCAGGCGGCTCCGCGCGCGCGTCGGGACAGCGGGCGCGATCCGCGTC
>CAZLGB010000253.1:0-4305 GCA_964558825.1 uncultured Intrasporangiaceae bacterium | reverse complement strand
CGCCAACAGCCGCAGCGCAGTCCAGCGCTTCGCAGCCCGGCCCCACGACGACCTTGCCGCGCGCGCTCGCCGGCAGCGCCCAGGTGCGCCACGTCGACGCCGGCTCGTGCAACGGCTGCGAAATCGAGGTGGCGGCGACCTTCGGGCCGGTCTACGACGTCGAGCGCTATGGCGCCCGGCTGGTCGCCTCGCCCCGACATGCCGACGTCCTGCTCGTCACCGGCGTGGTCACCCACAACATGGCCGAGCCGCTGCGGCGGACCGTCGCGGCCACCCCGCGGCCCCATGTGGTCATCGCCGCGGGTGACTGCGCGGCCGGTTGCGGGGCCTTCGCCCAGGGGTATGCCGTGGCCGGCGCAGTCGCCGACATCGTCCCCGTCGACCTGACGATCCGCGGTTGCCCACCCACGCCCGACGACTTCGCCGCCGCCTTGCGACAGGTGACCCGCCGGTGACCACGCTCGAAACCCTGCTCGCGCTCACCCTGCTCGTCGCCGCTCTCGCCGCCGCCGCACCCTGGCTGGTGCCCGCCGCCCGCCGCAGCGCGGTCGGCGGCGTCCTCGGCATCCTCCTCGGCGCCCTCGTCGCGGCGGCCGGAGTCGTCGCCCTCGGCGGAGGCAGTGGGCAGCTGGTGCTCACCCTCGAGCTGCCCGGTCGACCTGGGCTGAGCGCGGCCCCGGATCGGCTCGGCGGGCTCTTCCTCGTCCTCGTCGGTGTGGTCGCCGCCCTCGCCTCGTGGTTCGCCATCGACTACGCCCATGGCGCCGCCGCCACCCGGCCGGCGTGGACGGCATACCCCCTGTTCGTCGTGGGGATGGCCGTCGTGCCGGCGGCCGGCGACGCGGTGACCTTCCTGCTCGGGTGGGAGGTCATGGCGCTCGCGTCCACCGTGCTCGTCGCCGCCGACCACGCGACCCGACCTCAGGTGCGCCCCGCCGTCCTCTGGTATGCCGTGATGACGCACCTGAGCTTCCTGCTCGTGCTCGCCGGCTTCGCGGTCCTCGCCAGCCACGCGGGTGCCACGACCTGGACGGCACTCGCGGCGGCTCGCCCGGAGGGGCTGACGGCGAGCGTGGCCTTCGCGATGCTGGCGACCGGCTTCGCGGTGAAGGCGGGGCTGATGCCCTTCCACGTGTGGCTGCCGCGCGCCCACCCGGAGGCGCCGAGCCACGTGTCGGCGGTGATGAGTGCGGCGATGGTCAAGCTCGGGCTCTATGGGCTGCTGCTCGTGACGACCCGGCTGCTGCCCGGTGGCCCGCAATGGTGGGCGCTGGCCCTGCTCGCGCTGGGACTGGGATCGGCGGCATACGGCATCCTGCAGGCCTCGGTCAGCTCGGACCTCAAACGACTGCTCGCCTACTCGACGACCGAGAACCTCGGGCTTATGGTCAGCGCCCTCGCCGTCGCGTTGCTGCTGCGCGGCGTCGGGCAGCCGGCTGTCGCCGACGTCGCCCTCACCGCGACGCTGCTGCTGGCCGTCAGCCATGCGGCCTTCAAGACGACGCTCTTCCTCGGCGCCGGATCGGTGCTCCACGCGACCGGCGAGCGCGACCTCGACCGACTCGGCGGCCTCGCGCCGACGATGCCCGCGACGGCGCTGGCCACCTCCATCGCCGCGCTCGGCGCCGCCGCGCTGCCGGTGTCCTCGGGCTTTGCCGCCGAATGGGTGCTCCTTCAATCGCTCGTCCACGGCGACACGCGCGGGGTCGGGGCCGACCGGCTGGTCGCTGTCGCGTTGCCCGTCGCCGTCGCGGTCGTCGCCCTCACCGCCGGGCTCGCGCTGCTGACCTTCGTCAAGCTCGTCGGGATGGCCTTCCTCGCCCGGCCGCGATCCGACGCCGCTGCGGCCGCTCGCGAGGGTGGGTCGCAGATGCGTGCCGCGCAGCTGACATCCGCGGGTCTGGTCGTCGTGCTCGGGCTCGTGCCGGGATGGCTCGTCGACCGGATCGCGCCCGCCGTCGGCGTCGCCGGTGACCATGCCGTCGGGCTCGCGGGTGTGTCACTGCCCGCCGTCCGCGGGCTGCTCGACCCCACCTCGCTCACTCTGCTCGCGCTCGCGTGCGCGGTCCCTGTCGTCGTCGCCACGCGGGCGCTCGCCGGCCGCGCGCCCCGCCGGGTCGTCGAGCTGCCGTGGGGGTGCGGTGGCGCCCGGGTCGACCCGCGGATGGAATACACCGCGACGTCGTATGCCGAGCCCCTGGTCCGCGTCTTCGACGACGCCCTCTCACCGACCCGCGACCTGCGGGTGACGCCGACCGAGGAGTCGCGCTATCTCGTGCGCGAGATGAGCTTCCGTCAGCAGCTGAGCGACCGGGTCGAGAGTGCCGTCTATATGCCGGCCATCCACGCGCTGCGGCGGCTCGGTGACCGGGCCCGAGCGGTGCAGGACGGCAGCATCCACCGCTATCTCGGTTTCTCCTTTGCCGCCCTCGTGGCCGTGCTGCTGGTGGTGACCTGGTGACCGCGGTCCTGCTCGGCTGGCAGCTGCTCGTCGCAGCCGCCCTCACCCCGACGCTGGTCGGAGTCATGCGCCAGGTCCGAGCCCGGATGGAGGGGCGCGCCGGGCCGGGCATCGCCCAGCCCTGGCGCGACCTGCGCAAGCTGCTGACCAAGGAGCCGCTCGTCGCGGCCGACGCCGGGCCGACGATGCGGCTGGCCCCGCTCGTGCTCGTCGTGACCAGCCTCGTGCTCTGCGCCCTCGTGCCGCTCGCCTCGACGGTGACCCTGCCGTGGGTGCCCGACGACCTCTTCGTCGTCGTCTCGGTGCTGTTGCTCGGGACGGTCGCCTTGGCGCTGTTGGGGATCGAGTCGGGCACGGCCTTCGGCGGGATGGGGTCGAGCCGGCATATGACCATTGCCGCCCTCGTCGAGCCCACGGTGCTCGTGTCGGTCTATGCCCTCTCGGTGCCAACGGGGTCGACCGCGCTCAGCGAGATCCTCCGCACCCGGATCGATGCGCCGGCCACGGTCATCGCTCCGGTCAGCCTGCTCGCCCTCGTCGCGCTCGGCATCGTCGTGCTCGCCGAGGCCGGCCGCCTCCCGGTCGACAACCCGAGCACGCACCTCGAGCTGACGATGATCCACGAGGCGATGGTCCTCGAAAGCGGCGGGCGCGACCTCGGGTGGCTCGAGCTCGGCTCGTGGCTGCGCCTGACGGCCCTGCTCGGACTCGTCGTCAACCTCGCCCTCCCGTGGGGCATCGCGACCGAGGCGGGGGCCGGCGCCGCTCTCGTCGCCGCGGTGGCGCTCGCAGCCAAGGTGCTCGTCCTCGGAGGCGCCGTCGCCGCGGCCGAGGTCTTCCTCGCCAAGGTGCGCCTCTTCCGCGTGCCCGAGCTGCTCGCCGGCTCCTTTGTGCTGGCCTTCCTGTCGGTCACGGCCTCCTACCTCATCGGATGACCCCCATGCCGATCGCCCTCGTCACCGCCCTGCCCCAGCCGTTGCTCGCCCAGCTCGTCGCCGGCTCGACCGGGGTGCTCATGCTCACCGCCGTGCTGCAGGTCTGGCGCCGCTCGACGACGGCGTCGGCGCGGCTGCTGGCCGCCCAGGGCGCCGCCCTGGCCGTGCTCGTCGCGACGATGGGAGCCGAGTCGTCCAATGGCGAGTTGCTCGCCGTCTCGGCCGTCGTCCTGGTCGTCAAGGCCGTGCTGCTGCCCTGGGCGCTGACCCGGGCCATCACCCACTCCGGGGACGCGCGCGAGGACACCGCCTCGGTCAACCCGATCAGCGGGCTGCTCGCCGCTGCCGCGCTGGCCACCCTGGCCCACGTCGTCGCCCGGCCGCTGCTCGCGCTCGACGACGCCACTGGTGTCAGCAGCCTGCATGCGGTGCCGGCCGGGCTCACCGTCGTGCTCATCGGCTTCCTCGTGCTCGTCACCCGCTCGCGCTCGGTCTCGCAGGTCATCGGCTTCCTCGTCCTCGACAACGGGATCGCCACCGTGGCCTTCCTCTCCGCCGGCGGCGTGCCCTTCGTCGTCGAGCTCGGCGTCTCGCTCGACGTCGTGCTCGTCGTCTTCATCCTTCGGGTGCTGTCCACCCGGCTGCAGCGCACCCACGGCCACCTCGACCTGCACGACCTGCGGGAGTTGCACGACTGATGACGGCATACCTCCTGTTGCCCGTGGCGCTGCCCGCCGTGCTGGGTGCCGCCGCGGTGACGCGCCGTCGCGCGGGCTGGACCCGACCCCTTGACCTGCTCGCCGCCGCCGCCGTGCTGGTCTGCGGACTGGCGCTGCTGCTCGCCCCGGCCGGCGGCGTACACTCTTTCCCTACACGACGCTCTTCCGATTCGGAAGAGCGTCGTGTAGG
>CAZLGB010000252.1:0-4306 GCA_964558825.1 uncultured Intrasporangiaceae bacterium | reverse complement strand
CCCGCGTCGGGCTCGACGCGGGGCCGGACCCCGGACCGGTCCTCGGGTTTGCCGCGGCGGCGGCCGCCATGGTGGCCACGGCATACCTGCAGGGGGTGGCGCTGCCCGCCGGCGTCACCCTCGAATGCACGAGCCCCTGGCCGCGGGTCGACCATCGCCGCTGGCCGCGCCACCCGAGGTGTGACGGTTCGGCGCATCGAGACCCGATCGGGCGAGAGACAATGGCCGGGTGAGCGACCTCCCCCTCAGCGCCGTGACGCGAGCGGCCAAGCTCGCGACGCTCCCCCTCGGGTATGCCGGTCGCGCGGCGCTGGGGATCGGCAAGCGCGTCGGTGGTCGGCCCGCGGAGATCGTCGCGGCGGAGATGCAGGCCCGGGCCGCCGAGCAGCTCTTCAGCGTGCTCGGCGAGCTCAAGGGCGGGGCGATGAAGTTCGGCCAGGCCCTGTCGATCTTCGAGTCGGCGCTGCCCGAGGAGGCAGCTGGGCCCTACCGGGCCATGCTCACCAAGCTGCAGGACAGCGCACCCTCGCTGCCTCCCGACCGGGTCCACGCCGTGCTGGCGGCGGAGTTCGGCCCGCAGTGGCGGCGCAAGTTTCAATCCTTCGACGACGAGGCGGTCGCCGCCGCGTCGATCGGACAGGTCCACCGAGCGGTCTGGCGTGACGGCCGCGATGTCGCCGTCAAGGTCCAATACCCAGGCGCCGCAAAGGCGTTGCTCGCCGACCTTGCCAACGTCTCGCGCGTGGCCCGCGTCGCGACGGTGTGGATCCCCGGCATCGAGATCGGTCCGATCCTCGCCGAGCTGCGCGGGCGGATGGCCGAGGAGCTCGACTACCGGCTCGAGGCAGCCTCCCAGCGCGCCTTCGCCAAGGCCTTCGAGGACGACCCCCATGTCGCCATCCCCCACGTCCTCGCCGACAGCGAGCGGGTCATCGTCTCGGAGTGGCAGGACGGCATACCCCTGTCGGCGATCATCGCCTCCGGCACCCAGGCGCAGCGCGACGCGGCGGGGACGATCTACATGGAGTTCCTCCTCGAGGGGCCGGGGCGGTGCGGGTTGCTGCACGCCGACCCCCATCCGGGCAACTTCCGGCTGCTGCCCGACGGGCGACTCGGGGTGCTGGACTTCGGGGCGGTCAAGCACCTGCCGTCAGGGCTGCCCGAGGACATGGGCCGCCTGCTCACCCTCGCCCTCGGAGCCGACGCAGAGTCCACCCTCAGTGGGCTGCGCGAGATCGGCTTCGTCCGCGAGGGCATCGAGCTGGACGGAGAGCGGCTGCTGGAATACCTCGAGCCCTTCATCGCGCCGCTGCGCGTCGACGAGTTCGCCTTCTCGCGCGAGTGGATCCGTGAGGTCTTCGCCCACATCAACGACCCGCGCAAGCCCAACTACACCGTGGGGATGCGGCTCAACCTGCCCGCCGAATACCTGCTCATCCACCGGGTCTGGCTCGGCGGGATCGGGGTGCTCTGTCAGCTCGGCGCCAGCGTGCCGGGGCGGGCGACGGTGTCGGCATACATCCCCGGGGCCGACCTGCCGCCGATCGAGAGCTGACCCCCGCGGGTCGCCGCGCTCACCACCACTCGGAGTCGAGCTTGCCCTCGATGCTGCGGACATAGCGGCGGCTGCACTCGGTGCAGGTCCACATGACCCGACCGCGCTCGAGGCCCCGGACCCAGGTGACGGCGGCGCTGGCCCGCTCGGACTCCCCCGGCTCGCGGCCGCACGTCGCGCAGACCATCCGCTCGTCACTCATGCAGGCAGTCAACCCTCTCGTATGCCGTCGCGCCAGCCTCCGCGCAGCTCAGGGTGCCTCTCAGGGTGCCGAGGCTGCCTTGGCGGCGGCCTTGGCCTCCTTCTTGAAGGCTCGCACCTTGGCCAGTGACTCGGCGTCGACGACGTCGGCGACCGAGCGGAAGCTGCCGGCCTCGGCATACGGGCCGATGGCCGCGCGCCAGCCCTGCGGCTGGACGCCGAGCTGCTTGCCGAGCAGCGCCGCGAAGATGCGCGCCTTCTGCGCGCCGAAGCCCGGCAGCGCCTCGAGTCGGGCCAGCAGCATGGGGGTGTCCGTGGCCGTCGTCCAGATCCGCTCGGCGTCGCCGTCGTAGTGCTCGAGCACCTGCGCGGCGAGCGCCTGGACCCGGCCGGCCATCGAGCGGCCGTAGCGGTGGATCGCCGGCGGCGTCGCGCACAGGTCGGCGAAGGCGCCCGGCTCGGCCGCGACGATCGCCGCCGGGTCGAGGGTGCCGAAGCGGGCGAGGATCTTGGCCGGCCCGGCGAAGGCGTGCTCCATCGGATACTGCTGGTCGAGCAGCATGCCGACGAGCAGGGCGAAGGGGTCGCTCGACAGCACCCGGTCGGCCTCGGGCTGCTGGGCGATGGTCAGCTGGGCGTCCATCCGCTCAATGTATGCCGTGTGCCCACCACCATGGCCAGCAACCGCAGCCTTCACACCGCGACCATCGATCGGACCACCGATCGCGACCATGACCAACGAGAAGGGCGGGCCGACCACGATGTGGTCGACCCGCCCTCCTGCGATGACTCCCCCTGAGTTCACCGCGAGTGCCCGGCCCGGCGCTGACGCCGGATCTCGAGCGAGATGAGCCGAGCGCTGCGCCGGATGCCGACGCGCTCGGGGCGAGCCAGACGCTCGGCCTGTTTGGCCTTGGCCAGCTCCTGATGCAAGGGCTGATACATGGGTGGTTACTCCTGGTTCAACGTTTCGAATGTCGTGAAGTCGGCCCGCGCACGGACCGGTTTGGCCGCCTGCCGGGTGCCCTCGAACGAACTGGAGGGCACCCGGCCGCGTGCGGCTCGGCGGGGCTGGACGCCGTGGCGCCGGCGCCGCGCGACCTGGCACAGGTGACCCGGGTGGGACGTCACCTCACCTGGTCGCCGCGGTCACCGCCACGGGCGCCCAGCAGGCCATTACGCCGCGACGATGTCGCTCTTACGCGGACGACCACGCGGACGCTTGCGGGCGACGATGGCACCTTGGACGAGCAGTTGCCCGCCCCAGACGCCCCACGGCTCCTGCCGCTCGAGGGCTCCAGCGAGGCAGCCGACCCGAGCCGGGCAGGTGCCGCACAGCGACTTGGCGAACTCGACGTCCTCCGGGCGCTCGGCGAACCAGAGCTCCGCGTCGTAGTCACGGCATGGGATGTCGCTGCCTGCGGACATCGCTGCCGTCTGGCGGTCAATGAGTGTGCTCAGCTGCATCGGTGTCACCTCCCTCTCCTGGTGGCGGCCCACGGTGGCGGGTGCCGGTCCTCGTCCTGCGGGGCTGCCCCGGTCGGGGCTGCGCAGGTCCTGCGCTCGTGTCGGTTTCGTCTGCGTCGGTCTGGTCTGAGTCGCTATCGCGTCGATCGGGTCGGTCGGTCTGGTCTGTGTCTGCATCGGTGGCCTTTGGGTCCTGGCCCCTCGTGACAAACACGAAGGCCGCGGATCCCGTGTCGGGTTCCGCGGCCTGGAGGTGAGACCTCTAGCAGGGGCTAGAGAGGTGGTCTCCCGGTGGCGGAACGGTGGACATCGGTGGTCTTGGGGGCGTAGCCGAAGCCATTGCCGAGGGCACCCGAGATCGGGGCGACGACAGCGGCACGGACGACGGCGGAGTGAGCCTTGGGGCAGCCGTTGGGCAGAGTGCTCCCCTGGGCCGCAGCGAGGACCGGCAGCATCAGGGGTCGGGTCGTGGCGACGCCGCTCCAGATGCGCGCAACTCGCGCCATCGTCATCGTGGTCTCCATCAGCTCGGCCCTCCCTTCTGCTTCTCGTGGTCCCCGTGGGCATCCTGAACCCGCGGGCGTGTGCGTTACCGAGGGTAACCCGCGTCGGCGGATCGCGACAAACGATTTTCGAGATTTCCCGAGAAAGTTTTCCGGCGACTGCGTGGGCTAATCGGAAACGATTGCGGCAGTGGTCTTTTCGGCGATCGCATGCGGGTCGCCGCCGGCTAACAACTCGAGCACCGCCGCGCCGTAGCGGTCGAGCTTGGCGGCCCCGACCCCCGAGACCGCAGCGACGGCCGGCAGCCCAGCAGCCCGGCTCTCGGCCAGGGCGGTCAAGGTCGCGTCGGTGAAGACGACGTATGCCGGCACGGCCAGCGCCCGCGCGACCTCGGCCCGCCAGGTGCGCATCGCCTCGAAGACCGCAGGGTCGTAGCTCGGCGGACAGCTCTCGCAGCGGCCCATCTTGCGGGTGGCCGCGGTCGTCAGCTCGGTGCCACAGCCACGGCATACGGCCGGGAGCCGGGGCGGGCGCGGGGCCTCGCGCGGGGCCCGCTTGGGCGTGGAGCGCGCACCGTCG
>CAZLGB010000251.1:0-4309 GCA_964558825.1 uncultured Intrasporangiaceae bacterium | reverse complement strand
ACCCAGGCGGCCGGGCCGACCGAGCCCCCCGCCGCACCAGCCGCGCCGCCGGCCCCCGAGCCGCCCGCCAAGTCGCTCGAGGAGCTGCTCGCCGAGCTCGACGAGATGATCGGCCTCGACCGGGTCAAGCGCGAGGTCCACCAGCAGGTCGCCATGCTCAAGGTCGACAAGCTGCGCCGCGAGGCAGGCCTCAAGAGCCCCGACATCACCCGTCACCTCGTCTTCGTCGGCAACCCCGGCACCGGCAAGACGACGGTCGCGCGGATGGTCGGCGGCATCTATCGGGCGCTCGGGCTGCTGCCCAAGGGGCAGCTCGTCGAGGTCGACCGCTCCGAGCTCGTCGCCGGCTATCTCGGCCAGACGGCGATCAAGACGTCGGAGGTGTGCGCCAAGGCCTATGGCGGGGTGCTCTTCGTCGACGAGGCCTACTCACTCTCCGGCGACCAATACGGCCAGGAGGCCATCAACACCCTCGTCAAGGAAATGGAGGACCACCGCGACGATCTCGTCGTCATCGTCGCCGGTTATCCCGACCCGATGGTCGTCTTCATCGCCCAGAATCCGGGGCTGGCCAGCCGCTTCAAGACCGTCATCGAGTTCGAGGACTACACCGACGACGAGCTCGTCGAGATCCTGAGCAAACTCGCCGACGACACCGACTACACGCTCACTGCCGAGGCCCAGGCCTACTTCCGCCGCGTGCTGGCCGCCACACCGCGCACCCAGGCCTTCGGCAACGGCCGCTTCGCCCGCAACACCCTCGAGGAGGCCATCGGGCGGCAGGCCTGGCGGCTGCGCGACGCGACCGACCCGACCCCTGATCAGTTGCGCGAGCTGCGGTTGGACGACTTCGAGGGCGCCGGCTCCGTGGCCGACCCCGCAGCGACGGTGGCGCCGGCGGCGCCCGAGGCGCCCAGCGACACGGCGGAGGTCGAGCTGGTCGACCTCGAGGCACCGGCCGTGGGCCCAGGGCAGGCCGCCGAGTCCACCGACGACGCACCGACCGACGACGCACCGACCGACGAGGAACCGACCGATGCCCCGCCCGCGTCGGATGAGAGCCACTCCCAAGGAGACTCGACATGAGCCAACAGCGGGCCACCGCCCCGCCTCCCCCGCCGCCCCCGCCGGCTGGGGCCGTCGCCACCCCCCAGGGGTATGCCGGTGCCCCCGCCCGCACGGGCGAGTCGGTCACGGCCGGCGCGCCGCTCGGCATACCCATGGCCGGGCGCAATCCGTCGCGGCTGCGCTCCTGGGCCACGACCGCCTTCTCCGGCACCCCCGGTCGGATGCGCCTGCTCGGGGCCCTCGCCGCCCTCATGGCCATCGTCTTCGGCGTCGGTGGGGCCTGGTCGCTGTGGTCGAGCGGGCAGGCCCTGGGCCGCGCCGGTGACAACACCGAGCAGGTCGTGCGGGTCCAGGCGATCTACGCCGACCTGCTGCGCGCCGACGCCGACGCCACCAACGCCTTCCTCGTCGGGGGGCTGGAGGATCCCACTCAGCGCAAGGACTACGAAGACGCCATCGCGCGGGTCAGCTCGGCGATCGCCGTGGCCGCCCAGGACCAGCCGGCCGACGGCACCGCGCTGGCGGCGCTCAATTCGGCTGTCTCCCTTTATGTTTCCCGCGTCGAGCAGGCCCGGGCCTACAACCGCCAGGGGCTGCCCGTCGGCATCGCCTATCAGACTCAGGCGAGTGACGGCCTGCGGGCCGACGCCGAGCCGATCCTGCAGGCGCTGCTGCAGGCCAACACCCAGCGCGCCCGCGACGAGTTCGGCGCTGCCGGCACGGTGCTGCCGATGTGGATCGTCGGGCTCGCGACCGTGCTCGTGCTCGTGCTCGTCTCGATCTGGCTGGCGCGGCGCACCCACCGCTATCTCAACGTCGGGCTCAGCGCCGCCGTCGCGGCCGTCATCGTCGGCCTGGTCGCCGGGCTCGTCGTGCTCGGCTCGATCGGCTCGGACGTGCGCAAGGTCGCCGACAACGACTTCGCCGGCACCCTCGCGCTGACGACCGCCCGCACCGTGGCCTTCGACGCGCGGGCCAACGAGAGCCTCGGCCTCATCGATCGAGGCCGGGCCGGTGCCAGGCGGGAGCCGGCGTGGAAGGCCGACGATGCCAAGATGGCCGCCCAGCTCGCCGCGCTCGCCGCGGTGGGCTGGCGCAGCAGCTCGGTCCCGTTGAGCCAGCTCTCGAGCGGGTGGACGGCATACCAGGCCGCGCACACGAAGGTGCGCGAGCTCGACGACGCCGGGTCGTGGGATGCCGCGGTGGCCGAGGCGACGGGCAGCGACAAGCCTCCCCGCACGACCTTCGACGCCTTCGAGAAGGGCAGCGCCTCGGCCCTCGGCGAGTTCCAGACGGCCCTGGCCAATGACGCCCGCTCGCCGGTGACCAAGGCCTGGTGGACGGCCGCCGGCCTGCTCGTCGCGGGGCTGACCGCCGCGGTGCTGGCGATGCGCGGCATCGGACGACGGGTGGAGGAATATCGATGAACCGCAACGACATCGGACGTATGCCGGTCACCCGCCACCGTTTCCCGCGCGCCTACCTGCTGGCCCTCCTCGCCACGCTGCTCGTCACGCTCGTCGTGTCGGGCTGCAGCGGCGCGACCTACGCCCAGACCGCGGTCCCGACGACCTCGGCCGCCGCGGCCACATCGAGCCCTTCGGCGACGGCCGTCGCTTGCGACCCCGGGACTACCGCGACCCAGAGCTATGCCCCGCTGGCCTCGCTCGCGGCGGCCGCCGGCGCGGGAGGCACGCTGGCTGAGATCCGCGCCCGCGGCACGCTGCGGGTCGGCGTGTCCGCCGACACCCTGCTGCTCGGAGCCCGCAATCCGCTGACCGGGCAGATCGAGGGCTTCGACATCGACATGGCACGCGAGCTGGCCAAGGCCATCCTCGGCGACCGTGACAAGGTCACCCTCGTCGTCATCACGGCCGCCCAGCGCAAGGACGTGCTCGTCAACAAGACCGTCGACGTCGTCGCCCGCAACATGACGATGACCTGCGACCGCTGGCAGAACTGGCCGATCGCCTTCTCCGCGGAGTACTACCACGCCGGTCAGAAGGTCCTCGTCCGCAAGGGCCTTGCGGCCAAGACCCTCGACGAGGTCGCCGCCGCCAAGCTGCGGGTCTGTGCGCCGACCGGGACGACGAGCCTCACCAAGCTCAAGGAATACGAGAGCAAGGGCGCCCAGATCGTCACCTCCGACACCCACACCGGCTGCCTCGCGCTCTTCCAGCAGGGCAAGGTCGACGCGATCACCGGCGACGACACCGTGCTCGCCGGCCTCGCAGCCCAGGACCCGTATGCCGTGGTGCCCGCCGAGCAGCAGGCGATCACCGCCGAGCCTTATGGGCTGGGCTTCAACGCCGCCGACAAGACGATCGTCGAGTTCACCAACCGGCTGCTCGAGGACATGAAGGCCGACGGACGGTGGAAGGCGATCTACGACACATGGCTCGCGGCGCCGCTGGGCCCCGCGCCGACGCCGCCGGTCGCGGCATACGGACGCGCATGACCACTCACCTGACCCCCTACGTGACCACGCGGACTGTGAGCTGCCGGTGAGCCTCTCGCTCGACCCGCCCGCCCCGCCGAAGGCTTCGGCGGGGACGCTGCCGGGTGCCGTCGCCCCCGAGGCACCCGGGCGGCTGGGCAGCCCGGTCGAGGTGCAGGCGGCCTTCGCCTATCTGCGCGACCTCGGCGTCTGGCGCGACCAGCGGCGCACCGAGCTCGACGCGCTCGACTCGGCCGCGCTGGCCTCCAGCGAGCGCGACAGCTTCAGCCGCGACATGCTCGTGTCGATGGCGCTGTGGAAGGCCATCTCCGACCGCTACGACCTGCTCGTCGTCACCTTCGACTCCGGACGGGTCGGGCCGGCCGAGGCGGCGCGCCTGTCGACGCTCATCTGGGGCCGGCTCGACGTCGCCCCCGGGTCGGCGGCCTCGTCGATCTCGCCGGCCACCTCGGGCGCACTCGGGCTGTCGCTGCCGGAGGCCTGCCGGCTCTCCGACGCGATGACCTCGTCGCTGCGCGCCCGGCTCTCGCTGGAGCTCTCGGGCGCCGAGGTCGGCACCCGGCTCAAGGACGTGCGGGCCACCGTCGAGCGCATCCGCGACCAGGTCGGGCTCGTCCCCACCGGAGCCGACCGCGAGGCCGTGCGCACCCTGCTCACCCGGCTCGAGCAACGCCTCACCGACGTCACCGACCGGGCCAAGCGCGGCGCCGACGTCGGCGGCCTGCTCGCCCCCCTCGAGCTCGACGCGGCCGGCGCCGAGCGCGACCTCATCGTCGGCGCCGG
>CAZLGB010000250.1:0-4316 GCA_964558825.1 uncultured Intrasporangiaceae bacterium | reverse complement strand
GAAGCTCACGGTGTCGCCGCGGAAGTGGTTCAGGCCGTAGAACAGCGGCGCCAGGTCCGCGCTGTACGCGACTTCTTCGACCTGCAAGCATGGATCGCCGGCCCGGCAAGCCAGCACCGCGGCCAGCTTCTCGCCGGTCGGGCGCCCGTGGCGGCCGGACGGTGGGGACGCCCTGTGTGGTTTGGTCGACGTATGCATTGAGTCGTGGGTGACTCAGCAGGATGACCGGGCCGAGGCTGCAGTCGGCGATCCCCCCTCGGGGGCGCTGTCGGGGCGCTAGTCGGAACGCTGTCGACGGCGCCTCGGTCGCTGGACTGGGGTGAGTCACCCACGACTCAATGCATACGTTCCTTCGACCACGACCTCTGCCCCCTGGTTTCCTCCGTTGCGACGCGTCGCGCCGTGCGCCTTTATCCACAGGGGAGCCATTCGCACCCCGCCACGCCCCACGGCCGGGCGACACTGAGGCCACGCACCTTGGGCACTGCGCCCCGAGGCCACTGACCCGCGAGGGCTCAGGAATCGGAGGGGGGGTCGTGCAGCGACCGGGCACTCAAGCGAAACCCCTTCGCGAGTTTGCGCTCGCAGGGGATGGGTCCGGGGCGCGGGGTGGGATCAGCGCTGAGTTCGAAGTCGGCGCGGAGGCTGGGGCCAGAGCGGAGGCCAGGATCGGCGCGGAGGTCGACCCCCGTGCGGAGGCCAGGACCACCGCTGGGGGGCTGGCCCCGACGCCGACTCCGCCGGGTCCGGAACAACCGACCTCGGCCCTTGCCGGAGCGGGCATCACCCATGTGGGCGCGGCGTTGCGCCACGGGCGGCATACTCGCCGGCTGAGTCAGCGTGAGCTCGCCGACGCGGCCGGGGTCAGCCAGAGCCTGGTGGCCCGCCTGGAGCGCGGCGAGCTCGGCCCGGCCATCGAAGCGCTGCGCTCGGTGCTGGACGCCGTCGGGTTCGAGGTGCTGCTCGTGCACGCAGGTGGGTGCGTCGGCGAGTCAGCTGGCACCGATTCCCCCGGTGTCGCAGGCAGCGCCAACACCTGCCGCGATTGGGTCACCGACGGGCGCGTCCGGCACCGCGACGCTGCCGGGCGAGCCTTCCCGGCTCACGGCGAGGCGACCTGGGAGCAGCATCCGCCGCTCTACTGGCTCTTTCGACACGGGTGGCCGTGGCCGACGCCGCAGGCGCTGCTCTGGCATTATCGCGATGGCGCCCCCAACGTGCGGCGGCCGGCAGGCGCAGGGGACCGGGGTGGGCAGGACCGAGTCGCGGGGGACCGGGGATCGCACCCAGACAAGGCTCATGAAAGGCACCTGGGTGACTCACAGCAAACACCTAGGTTCGCGCCCGAAACTTCCGATCATGAGCTCCGCGACCCTGGCCTCGAGCGCTGATCCGCGCAGCACGGCATACCCGCCAGCACCGACGGCGACCCGGCCGCGCGGGGTCGCGGCGACGCCGCGGTGGTGGCGCGATGCCGCCGGGGCCTTCGCCTGGCTCACCGGCCTGTTCGTCGTCGCGCTCTGGGTCCGCAATGGCGGGATCCAGCAGCTGTCGAGCCTCGGTGGCGCGCTGACGACCATCGGTCGACTCACCGGGCTGCTGTCGGCCCAACTGCTGCTCATCCAGGTGCTGCTCATCGCGCGCATCCCCTTCGTCGAGCGCAGCTACGGCCAGGACGAGCTGGCCCGTCGGCACCGGCTCGTCGGCCTCTGGTCCTTCAACCTCATGTGGGCACACCTGGTCTTCATCGTCCTGGGGTATGCCGCCGGCTCGACCCTCGGGCTCTGGGGGACGATCGTCGACCTCGTGCTCAACTACCCGGGCATGCTGCTGGCGCTCGCCGCGACCGTGGCCCTGTGCCTGGTCGTCTGGACGTCGGTCAAGGCCGCCCGAGCGCGCCTGCGCTACGAGTCCTGGCACCTGCTGCACCTCTACGCCTACCTCGGCGCCGGGCTCGCCATCCCGCACCAGCTGTGGACCGGCGCCGAGTTCGTCGGCAATCTCGCCGCGACCGTCTTCTGGTGGGGCCTGTGGGGCGTCTCGGTCGCCGCGATCCTCGCCTTCCGGGTGGGTCTGCCGATCTACCGCACCCTGCACCACGGCCTGGTCGTCACCCACGTCTACGCCGAAGGGCCCGACGCGACGACCGTGGTCGTGGCCGGCAAGCACCTCGACGAGTTGGCTGTCGGTGCTGGGCAGTTCTTCAACTGGCGCTTCCTCGACAATGCCGGCGCGAGCCGCGCCCACCCCTACTCGTTGTCCGCGGCCCCGGATGGGCGCTCGCTGCGGATCACCGCAGCCCATCTCGGCGACGGTTCAGCGGCGCTGGCCCAGGTGCGCGTCGGCTCGCGGGTGATGATCGAAGGCCCCTACGGACGCCTGCACGCCGGGGTCCGGACCCAGCGCAAGGTCCTGCTGCTTGCCGGCGGCATCGGCATCACGCCGATGCGCGCCCTGCTCGAGGAACTGCCCCAGGGGCCAGGCGATGTCACCCTGATCTATCGGGCCCACGGCGACAGCGATCTCATCTTCTCGGGTGAACTCATGGCCCTCGCCCGGGATCGCGGTGCGCGCATCTTCACGGTCCTCGGCCCGCGCGCGCAGAGCCGGCCGAGCTGGCTGCCGCAGAGCGCTGCCCATCTCAGCGACGCCGACGCGCTGCGCCACCTCGTCCCCGACCTCGCTCACCACGACGTCTACCTTTGTGGTGACCTCGCGTGGATGGAGCTGGCTCGCCAGGCCGTGCTCGCCGTCGGCGTGCCGGACACACACATCCACCTCGAGCGATTCGCCTACTGAGGGGCAAGGGGGACGCACGGATGCGACGCATCGTCATCGTGGCACTGAGCACGCTGACCACTCTGGTCCTGCTCTTCAGCTATCACACGTCGACCTCGAGCTCGGCGGCGACCTCACAGGCCTCCGGGGCCAAGGCCGGCTCGGGCGCCGGCAATGCGGCCGGCGGCGCGGGCACGACGACCAAGCAGGGCTCCTCGGGGTCCAACGGTTCGGGCAGCAACGGCTCCGGCTCCAACGGCTCGGCCGCCAACGGCGCGACGTATGCCGGCGACGCCGTCCCCACGCGCTTCGGCAACGTCCAGGTCCAGATCACCATGTCGGGCGGCAAGATCACCGCCGTCAATGTCCTGCAGATCCCCAACCGCGACCGTCGCGATCAACAGATCAACTCGTATGCCGTGCCGATCCTCAACCAGGAGGCCGTGGCCGCCCAGAGCGCGGACATCGACATGGTGTCGGGCGCGACGGTGACCTCGGTGGCCTATCTGCAGTCGCTCCAGTCGGCCATCGACAAGGCGCACGGGTGACCCGACGGGCCTGGGTCGAGCACCACATGGGGATGCCGATGAGCATCCACCTGCGTGGGGCCGACCTGCACAGCCCGCCGGTCGAGCAGGCCGTGGCGGCGGCATACGCCGAATTGGCCCGGATGGACGAGATCTTCTCCACGTGGAAGCCCGAGTCGCAGGTGAGTCGGCTGCGACGCGGAGAGCTGGCGCTGGCCGACTGCGATCCGTTGGTCGCCGAGTCCCTGCGGCTCGGTGAGCGCGCGAGCGAGCGCACGGCCGGGGCGTTCACGACGACCCTGCCCGATGCCGAGGGAGCGGATCACTTCGAGCCGACCGGGCTGGTCAAGGGCTGGGCGGTTCAGCGGGCCGCGACCACGCTGACGGGTCTGCCCGGGGTCTCGTGGTGCATCAACGCCGGCGGCGACGTGCTCGCCGGGCGGCATCGCCACGTGCCGCCCAGCGGCGCAGACGCCGCCCCGTGGCGCATAGGCATCGAGAATCCCCACGACCGCAGTCAGATTGCCCGCGTGGTGCCGCTCGTCGAGGGTGCCGTGGCGACGTCCGGCACTGCCGCGAGGGGAGCCCACCTTTTCGACCCGGTCGCTCGGAGGGCGGTCGCACGCCCTGGCTCGACCTCGGTCGTCGGTCCCGAGCTGCTCTGGGCCGACATCTGGGCGACGGCGTTGTTCGTCGGGGGGCCCGCCACCCGGGAGGCGTTCGCCGCCGAGCCGGACTATCAGGTGGTCGACCTCTAACGAGCCGCCGGCGTGGCTCCCGGGTCCTTGCCGGGTGAGGCCGGCCGGCCGGCCGGTGCCGTGCCCAGGGCTGCGGCGAGCTCGGCCGGAGTGGTCACCGGCCGATCACAGACGAAACCCCGACACACGTAGGCGGCCGCCTGCCCGCCGACGAGGGGGCGCCCGGCCAGCAGGGGTATGCCGGGCGCGTCCGGCATCCCGACGGCGAGCACGAGCCCGGGCGAGCTGCTCGCCCGAGCCACCGCAGCGAGGG
>CAZLGB010000249.1:0-4341 GCA_964558825.1 uncultured Intrasporangiaceae bacterium | reverse complement strand
GCGATGGCCCTGCCATCCAGCCCCGAGGCCGCCAAGGCCGCGCCGCTGCCGCCGGCGTCGGTCCTGTGCCCGCAGCGCGGCGACGAGCCGCTGCCGCCGAGCACCATGGAGGGCTTCGACCCGGCCTCCGCTCTCGTGCCGGATGTCGTGCCCGACACGGTCGTCGTCTGCCGGTATGCCGGCGACACCCTCCAGCGCGTGGCCGCGGTCCAGCTCGTCGGCACGCCGGATCTGCTGACCCGCGACCTGCGATCGGTGCGGGCCGGCACGCCGATCGCGACTCCGTGCCCGAAGCGCCTGACCATTCCCGACAGCGTGCGCGCGATGCTGCACACGGCTCGCGGCGTCGTGTGGCTGCAGGCCTCCGGCGACAGCTGCTGGAGGAGCGCGACCAACGGGAGCTTCACCACCGACGCGTCCGTCGCCGCGGCCCTGCTGCGCGCCGCCGACCAGGGCCAATGGCTCGGCCTGCACTTCCAGGAGGGCAACCCCGGTGACCCCTGCTCGGTCGCCAGCACGGGTCAGGCCGGCACCGACCGGGAGCTCGTGCCGATCAACGCCACGAGTGTCACCGTCTGCCGCGAGCTGCTCGACGGGTCGCCCACGCAGGGCCGCACCATCAGGTCGGCCATCGATGCCGGGCGGATCATCGCGGCAATCGACGCGCTCAAGGCGGCCCCGCTCGTCGGGTGCACGTCGCGGATCCCGGCCGGGCCGACCTATTGGGTGCGGATCGGCTTCTCTGCCGGGCCTGACCAGCTCATCGCCGTCAACCCGCGCTGCCAGCCGCAGCTGACGACCGACCGCCTGCAGGCCGACGACCCCGGCTCGACGGTGCTCGCCGCGATCAAGGCGGCGACGGGGTGGTGACGCGACTGCGGGCGCTGCTCGCCCTCGGGGTGGTGGGGATGCTCGGCATGTCGGTGGCTGGGTGCGGGCGCGGGGTCGCGCCGGGCGCCGCAGGCAGTGCGTCCCCGCCGACCGCCACCGGGTCAGCCACCTGGGGTCGGGCGCCGGGATCGGGCGAGCTCGTCGGCGTCGGCACGGTGCTCGACCGCGGCACCGGACCTCAGCTGTGCCTCGGCGGGGTGGCGGAGTCCTATCCACCGCAGTGCGCCGGGCCCCCGCTCCTCGGCTGGGACTGGACCACAGCGCCCGCGCGCCAGTCGGCCAATGGCGTCACCTGGGGGGAGTATGCCGTGACCGGCACCTGGGACGGCACAGCCTTCACCCTCACCCGTCCGCCGGTGGACCTCCCGCGCTATGCCGGCCCGCTGCCGACGCCGCTCGGTGGCGCGGGATCGTTGGCCACGCCCTGCCCGGCCCCGAGCGGCGGCTGGCGACCGCTCGATCCGGCCCGGACGACCCAGACGACCCTCGGCGCGGCGCTCGCGGCCGCGGCCGGGCTGCCCGGCTATGCCGGTGCCTGGGTCGACCAGTCGGTCAACCCCGCCGACCCGGCCACCTCACCGGAGCTGATGAACGACCCCGCTCAGCTCGTGCTCAACGTCAGGGTCGCCGGGGATCTGGCCGGGGCCGAGGCGGCCCTCCGGGTGGTCTGGGGCGGGGCGCTGTGTGTCTCGGCGGGCCGGCATACCGCCGTCGAGGCGCAGCGCATCGTCGACGAGCTCTCGGCGCAATCGGAGCAGCTGGGGTTGCTGGAGGCGATCGGACCGGCCGGCACCAGCGATGTCGTGCAGATCAGGGTCATCCACGACGACGGCGGACTGCAGGCCGAGCTCGACCGACGCTATGGCGCGGCGCTGGTGCGGGTCGTTTCCGCGCTCGAGCCGGTCCGCTGAGGGGCGCCGCCGACGCGGCCTGAGGCGAGAGGCTCAGCTGGCCTGACCGAGGACGTAGCCCGGCGCCCGATCGACGTGCTCGCAGTGGCGGCAGACCCGTTGAGCCAGCTGCGAGCCGGGGACTGGAGCCCACGCGCGATAGGCGTGTCCGGTTGTGGCGCAACGAGATTCGTGTGCGCAGTGCGCGCAGAGCAGGCGGCCACCGGTGGACTCCCACGCCAGCTCGGGGCTGAGCAGATCGGCCCGAGCCGCCTCGCGGCTGGCCCAGGTCCGGATGCCCAGGGCGGTGACCGGCGCGGCGAGGCACCGATCGCACCGGACCTCGACGTGACCCCGCTCGGTTGTGGTGACCATCGAGCTTTCCTTCCACTGCGTGCAACGGCAATACCCAGGAGGAGGCGGTTTACCGGTTCGGTGATACCGCCCCTCCAGCGTTGCCGAATCGGTCCTGCCTGCCCCCAGGCGCTGCCATCGCCCGAGGATAGACCCGTGAGCTGGGTCACACCACCCGGGTGTGGGAAAACGCTTACCCCTGTCGCCGAGCGGTCGGTGCAGCAGGCTCAGCGGCGCTGGACTCGGGCAATCCAGGCCTCGACGTCACCGGAGGTGCGCGGCATACCGGCCGAGAGATTCTCAAAGCCCGTCGCCGTGACGACGACGTCGTCCTCGATGCGCACTCCCTGGCCGCGGAAGCGCTCGGGGGCCAGCAGATCGTCGGCTTTGAAGTAGAGCCCCGGCTCGACGGTGACCACCATGCCCGGGCGCAGCTCGCCGTCCATGTAGTCCTCGCGGGTCGCGAGCGCGCAGTCGTGGACGTCGATGCCGAGGTGGTGGCTCGTCCCGTGGACCATCCAGCGCCGGTGGTATTGCCCGGTCTCGGTGTCGAGGGTCGCCTCGACGTCGATGCCGTCGGGCAGCAGCCCCCAGCCGTGCAGCCGCTCGGCGACCACCCGGATGGCCGCGTCGTGGATGTCGGAGAACTTCGCCCCCGGGCGGATCGCCTCCATCGCCGCCTGCTGCGCGGCATACACGGCGTCGTAGATCTCGCGCTGCGCGTCGGTGAAGGTGCCGTCGACCGGCAGCGTGCGGGTGATGTCGGCCGTGTAGAGGCTCTCGACCTCGACGCCCGCATCGAGCAGGACCATCTCACCGGCGCGCACCTCACCGGTGTTCTTGATCCAGTGCAGCGTGTTGGCGTGGTCGCCGGCCGCGCAGATCGAGTCATAGCCGATGCCGTTGCCCTGGTGGCGGGCGTGCAGCCCGAAGAGCCCCTCGACCCAGCGCTCGCCGCGCCCGCGCTCGACTGCGCCGGCGAGGTCGGCGATGACCGCCTCGAAGCCCACTTGGGTCGCCTCGACCGCGGCACGCAGCTGGGCGATCTCCCACTCGTCCTTGACCATCCGCAGCGTCGAGAGGTATGCCGCGAGCTCGTCGTCGGCGGTCTGCGCCTCGGTCAGCGCCGCGTCGGCCAGGCCGGCCTCGGTGCGGGTCTGGTCGACGAGCTCGGCGACGTCACGGTCGGCATCGCGGACCACGCGCAGGGTCACCACGCCCGCGTCCTTGGCCAGCGCGTCCGGCAGCTCGTCGATATGCCGTGCGGTGAGCCCGAACTCAGCCTCGATGTCGGCCAGCGTCGGCCGCGCCCCGACCCAGAACTCCCCGTAGCGGGCGTCGGCGAAGAACTCCTCGGTGTCGCGACCGGCCAGCGGACGCAGATAGACGACCGCCTGATGGCCGGCGTCGCCGCCGTCGGCGTCGCGCAAGGGGTGCAGGACGAGCACGGCGTCGGGCTCGCTGTCGGCGCGCATCCCGGTGAGGTGGGCGAAGGCCGAGTGCGGGCGGAAGACGTAGTCACAGTCGTTGGTGCGCACCTTGAGCCCACCGGCGGGGACGACGACCCGCTCGCCCGGGTATGCCGCGCTGACCGCGTCGCGGCGGGCTGCGGCATACGGGGCGACCTCGGCACGCTCGGGGGTGGTCTCGCGGCGCGGGGCCCAGCCCTCGCGGACGAAGGCCCGGAACTGGTCGGTCGTCGGGCGGGGCCGGTTGTCGCTCTTCTTCTGCGCTTCGCTCACCGGGCCATCCTGGCACGCCCGTGACGGGGCCACATGCGGTCTCGGTAGGCCCGCGCGCAGATCCACCGATGCTGGCCCGAGCGGCTCGCGGCGAGGGTGGGGGACATCCCGATCGAGACGGAGGTTCCCGTGACCGCAGTAGTGGATGCGCCGACCACGACGCTCCCGTATGCCGTCGCCGCGACGTGGGGGCTGGTCCGCGAGTGCACCGGCCGACTGCCGGTGCCGGGACCGGGGCAGCAGCCCTATCGCGCCGCCGTCGACGCCGTGACGGCTGCGCTCGCGGACATGGAGGCGCTGCGCGGCACGGTCGAGGACGAGCTGCACGAGCTGGTCGGGCACGGCGGCGGAGACCGCCGCGTGCTGCTGCCGATCCGCCGCGCCGTGCACAACGCCCGCCCGCTGAATGAGGCACTGGCCGCCGCTGCTGACACTCTCGGGCTGGACTCGCTCACGGCCTGGCG
>CAZLGB010000248.1:0-4345 GCA_964558825.1 uncultured Intrasporangiaceae bacterium | reverse complement strand
TTTGGCGCCAAAATTTTCAAAGTCAAAAAAAATCGACCAACATTGGAGCACCCATGTACCGATTTTTCAAAAAGTGGCGGCAGGGCTGCTTTCAACACAGAGTTTCATGTCACCAAGCCTTGGAACGGTTCGTAGTTTTTGTTTGCTGGACAGACAAAAAGAATAAAGTTCAAAACCGTATGAAGGCAATTTTTTTGTTTTTGCTTTTTTTATTTTTTTCTTTCTCATTTTGCGCTTGTCAACATGACAACGATAGGAAACTTTGCGAGGCGGAAAATCGCATTTTTTGCTCGAATTTTTTTTCTTTAAAAAATGGACGAATTACCGAACGTTATGGATGAAATCGGCCAGTTCTTTGTGAAGTACCAACCGAAGAAACCGTCGGCGGCTGGTCGAGTCAACATGACCGCATCGTCTGAGGTGTTCGACAATTCGTCGAATCCGCCGCGCGAGCCCGAGGCGATCAACAACTATCACGCGCCGCTCGAAAGAATGGAAGTCGACAACGACGATCCGAAAGACTACGACAAATTTTACGAAGAAAATCGGCCGACTGTCAACAACGTTTGCGTTGTGCGGAAAGAGGGAGAAGAAATACTGGCGAGAAAAAAACAAGGGAATTCCGCTGCGCCCACGTTGGACGGAGGCGCCGGCGCCGACGACAAGGAAAAAGTGACAAATGTTCTCGGACCGAACGAAACGACCGAAGATGTTCTGTGTAGAACCAGTGCGATTTGGCGCGAGCGTTTCGAAAGCGCACGTCTTTACGAAAGAAACGTCGCCGGACTTGTCGTCGGCACTGCAGAGTACGAGAAGGCGTACAATTCGCACCGCATTTCTCGTTTGAAGCGGTGCTGGGACGTGATTTCAAACACGAACGATCCGCTGTTGCCGTCGTCGGTCAAGCAGTCGCGCAAATGGTTCGATCGACTTACTGCCATCGAACAGTTTCCTCTTGTGCCGACAGTGTACTCGAATTTGACGTATTTCGGGAACATTATTGCGCACACAGCCAACGACTTTACGGTGATTGCGAATCCGGGCCAGAACTTCGAGACGATGTTTTGCATTCGCGTCACGTGTCTCGGCGCACCGCATTTCAATCCGAACCAGTCGTTGATGGCGTTGCTCTCTGGCGACGCATCTGTCGGCAAATCGTATTTGATGCACTGCAACAAATTGATGCTGCCGGACGGCTGGGCAATTGTGATGTCGCATATTTCGACGCTCGGTTTGAGCAGCGACGAAAACGACGATTTTATCGTGCTCATGATCGAAGAGACGCCGATGACTATGACGCAGGAAACCGACGCAAAGACGGGCGCCGACAACGGAGCGTCGTTTTTGAAGACGTTGTTGACAAATAAGATTGTTACGACGCGAACGGTGGCGTACGATAAAGGCGAGCGCACGCGCAAAGTTCACGTGACGTCGAAAATGATGACGGGTGTGTTTGCCACGAACGGAACGCTGCAGGAAAAATCTCCGTTGTTGAAGCGCTACATGGTGATCAAGCCCGGCCACGATCCTGAAATCGCCGAGAAGATTGCGAAAATCAAGGCCGCCGATTTTGAGACCGAGCACAAGAATGCCTTGCTGCGTCAGCGTGTGATTGCGCACTACGTGCAAATGACGGAGCTCATGATTGGCATGGGCGCCATCAAAGGTCCTGACATGGACGAGTTTGCTATTTACATGGCGAAAATCGTCACGGAGATGAAAGGACACGGCCATTTCATGGTCGACGCAAAGGCGGTTAACATGGTGCAGGCCGTTGTGCGAACGCTGGTGGTCATGCGCGCCGTGTGCGAGGCGCTGCTCAGCGAGAAGAATGTTTCGCTGCGCGTCGATCTTGAGAGCGGCGCGCACCGAATGTTCGAAACGCACTACATCGAACACTTTACGAATATCGAGAAATTACTGGTCGCGCAGGAGCCCGAAGTTGTGTTTGGAATATCGATGTGTGCGCACATATTTGGCGACGACACAATCGGCAAAATGGTCGATGCCGCACGCCACATTTTGCAAGTCGAAGTCGTCAACGAGCCGGACACTCCCGAAAACAAATCTGTCTTGGAAAAGGAGAAGAAGTTTTGCAAACTTGGTCGTCACCTCGCTTTTTTGCCGAAAGTCGAGCAAATTGGCGCTGGCGAGAAAAAGCTGACGTTCGACTACAACTATCCAGAGATTCAGCCGCCGCAAGGCAGAGGCACGGAGAACGTTGTCGATCTGTTGTGTTCGCGCAGTGCCGAACGACCGTCGAACAACAACATGTCGCAAGCAGTCCTGAAAGCGTCGCGCATGAATCTCACTCACACACCGATGAATTTTCGCGAAGTTCATGGAAACGAGTTTGGCGAAGTCTATTTCGATAGAAAGAAAAATCAGGTCGAAAACACGTTGCTGAAACGCGTGCAGATGGATGACGATTTCGAGGAAATTATGAGCAATCCGGTCGACTCGAACAAGAACGTGCGCCGCACGGCGTCGCAGAAAAGCTATCGATACTTTTTCAATTTGGCGGCGTTTATGCACTTTGTGCCGCAACGCGAGGCGATGAAAAAATCGATCGAGAAGCTTCAACACATCGGAACTTACGAGGCGAGGCATCTCATCTGCATGCCGCACGTTCAGCCGTTCACCAATCGAGAAAACTCGAAACTGCATCATTTTCACGGCATTTTCGACTACATCGAATTTAAGCGCACCAACAATGTATTATTCTTTCACTCGCAACACACACTACTGGCGTCGCAACTGGAGACGCTAAGCAGTTCGATGATGTTCGATGGCGGCGACCCGAAGCTGGCGCGGCTTACGAAAACGCAACTTGAAGAGCGCGAACGCGCGAACAAGAAGCGCTCGATTATGGCGCAGACGTCGCATACGGCCGTCTCGTCGAATCTCGACTACGATTTATTTATGATGAGGCACCTCGTCTGTGCAGCGGTCGGCGAGGATAACGACATGACGTTCTGGCACAACTTTGTCAGCTTCATGCTGGCGAAGCGCAGGTCCATGCCGGGCAACTTTGGTCCGTATATCACGTACCTGTATCCGGAGGACGTCGTGCGACAAGCGCAGATACGCAACAAAAACAGTGTGTTGGTTGCAAACGAAAAAATAGCGCCGGTCGAAAAAATGCGTGCGCTGAGCAGCTTCAGTTCGATTGTCTACGGCAACGCTGCAGCGCTTGAACCGCCGTCGATATTTGAGATTCACAAACGACTCAAAAACGGCGGAGTCGATGGCTTGCGAAATTCTTTTCCGCGAATCGACCCCAGTTTGTACAAACCGTTGCATTTACACAAAAACTCGGAAAAACATGCAAGCTCAACCGATTGGACTGTGCTGCGCAACATCTTCACGCTCTACAGAAATCCGGAGAAGCTGATGCGAACGTACAGCTTTTATTGCGGTTTTGATTTTGCATTTGCCGAGCCGCACGAAGTTGGCGAGCATCAGAAACAGTTGAAAATTGTGAAGCTGACAGAAATCGAAGCACCTGATCCGAGCACAATTGTGGAAAAAACCGCTCAAGAGAGACTTACGAAGAAGCGGCTCAACGAGGAAATTGATCCAACATACAAAAAACAACGCAACAGCGCAACACAATCGACAAACACCGCCGAATCGTCTGAGTACGACAAACAAGTCGACGACTACAATCGTATGATCGAGCAGGACAAGGCACTAACGCACAGAAGGCTAGCCGTCGAAACGTACGACCAAGGAACGACGATCGACAAGCTGCTCGACGAAATCGAAAAGCCTGCTACAAACAGCAACAAGACAGCAACGAACAACAACAACGCCGCAAAACAGCCGCAGATTTACTTCAACTCGAGACGTTAAAATTAAAACTTCGCTTCTTTAAGTGATCTATGATCAGAGATCAAACGTAATTTCGCGAGGATGAGGACGGTGTTTGCGGTTTTGCTGTTTCTTGTTTTCTGCTTTGCAACGGTACCGGCCGGAGTGTCGGGCCTGTTGAGATTACAAGATTACACGAAAATATCGCACGACACCTACTATCTCTCGCGCCAGCGCCATCCGCACAACACTGCAAAATTCGTACACGGATACGCGTTTCTCAATCTGCACAGATCAACGTTAGCAAACTCGGCCTCGGCAAATACGATACGCCGCGACAAACACCACCACTTTCAGCGCAACTTAACGACTCACGAATCCGCGAAATCGCACGTTCACGAGAAAAAACTCTACGCCAATCTGCCTTCGTGCACAGGTCCAATATCGGAGGGAACGTCGTGGAAGACGTCTCGCGGCTTTTATTTACACACGCAAAATCGCAACGGTCTCTCGACGCCGTTCATCGTCGACG
>CAZLGB010000247.1:0-4381 GCA_964558825.1 uncultured Intrasporangiaceae bacterium | reverse complement strand
CCACATCCTCGGCCCCAACCTCGCCGACCGCCGCCCCGGCGCCCAGCACGGTCGCGCCGTCCCCGACGACGACGGCCACGGCGGCGACGACCCCGCTGGGCGGAGGCCCGGTGCTCGCGGTGAAGATCGACAACACCAGCGATGCCCGTCCCCGCATCGGCGTCGACGCCGCCGACGTCGTCTACGTCGAGCCGGTCGAGGCCGGCCTCACCCGCCTGCTTGCCGTCTTCGTCTCCTCCAAACCGGCCCAGGTCGGCCCGGTGCGCAGTGCCCGCGAGAGCGACGCCGACCTGCTCGGCAACTACGGCCGGGTGGCGTTCGCCTTCTCCGGAGGCTCGGGTCCGACGATCGCCTCGATCTCCAAGGGCACCCAGATCAACCTCTCCTATGACGCCGGGGCCGGCGGTTTCAAGCGGGTCTCGGGCCGCCCCGCCCCCTACAACCTCGTCGGCGACCCCGCCGCGCTGCTCGCCCGAGCGGGCGGCAGCGTCGCGCCGTCCGACATCGGCTTCCGCTTCGGCGCGGTTGCTGCCGGCGCGACGAGTGCCCCGGGATCGACGGTCGCCACGGCATACCCCCTGGCGCGGGTGAGCTTCTCGTGGGACGCGGCCAGCGGGCGCTATCTGCTGACCACCGACGGCACCCCGGACGTCACGGCGGCCGGGACGCGGGTGAGCGCCGCCACCGTGCTGGTCCAGACCGTGCGCACCCACGCGTCGGCCAACAAGGACGTCAACGGGATCGCCACCCCGGTCCTCGAGGTCGTCGGCACCGGATCGGCCGTCGTCCTGCGTGACGGCCAGTCCTATCGCGGCACCTGGAGCCGGCCCTCGGTCGGCGCCCCGACCACGCTCACCTCGGCCAGCGGGGTTCCCCTGACCTTCGCGCCGGGGCCGGTGTGGGTCCTGCTCGTGCCGGCCGGACAGTCCGTCTCCGTCTCCTGACGGCGCCGGCGCCCGACGGTCGGCGTCGACCGCTCGGCGCGCACCGCCTCCACCCGCCCGTGAGATTGGTCATGGAGCCCGGTGCGGGGGTCGGTGGGCCCAGCGCCGTGCGCTAGGGTCCGAATGCCGCCAGGACGTCGACGTTCCCGCGGTATTGCCGTTGCACCGGACACCTCACTTCGACGACGAGGACGGACGCCCGTGGATCTGTACGAATACCAGGCACGCGACATGTTCGAGGCGCACGGCGTGCCCGTGCTGGCCGGCGAGATCGCCCGCACGCCCGAGCAGGCGCGCGAGGCCGCCGAGCGCGTGGGGGCCAAGAGCGGCGGCGTGGTCGTCGTCAAGGCGCAGGTCAAGACCGGTGGCCGCGGCAAGGCCGGCGGCGTCAAGGTCGCCAAGTCGCCCGAGGAGGCCGAGGCGATCGCCGCCCAGATCCTCGGCATGGACATCAAGGGCCACACCGTCAAGACGGTGATGATCGCCCAGGGCGCCAAGATCGCCGAGGAGTACTACTTCAGCCTCCTGCTCGACCGCGCCAACCGGGCCTACCTCGCGATGTGCAGCAAGGAGGGCGGCATGGACATCGAGACCCTGGCCGTCGAGCACCCCGAGAAGCTCGCCCGCATCACCGTCGACCCGATGGTCGGCATCGACGAGGCCAAGGCCCACGAGATCATCGACGCGGCCGGCTTCGACGCCGCCGACAAGCCGGCCCTCACTGCCGTGCTCATGCGCCTCGGCGAGGTGTATGCCGCCGAGGACGCGACACTCGTCGAGGTCAACCCGCTGGTCAAGACCGAGGACGGGCAGATCGTCGCCCTCGACGGCAAGGTCACCCTCGACAACAACGCGAGCTTCCGCCACCCCGACCACGAGGCGCTCGTCGACCACTCGGCGACCGACCCCCTGGAGATCCTCGCCATCGAGAAGGACCTCAACTACGTCAAGGTCGACGGCAACATCGGGATCATCGGCAACGGCGCCGGCCTGGTCATGTCCACCCTCGACGTCGTCGCGTATGCCGGCGAGGAGTTCACCGGGAAGGACGGGACGCACCCGCGACCGGCCAACTTCCTCGACATCGGCGGGGGCGCCGACGCCAATGTCATGGCCAACGGGCTCGACGTCATCTTCGAGGACAAGCAGGTCAAGGCCGTCTTCGTCAACGTCTTCGGCGGCATCACCGCGTGCGACCAGGTCGCCGACGGCATTGTCAAGGCCTACGAGATCCTCAAGCAGCACGGCAAGTCGCCCAAGCCGCTTGTCGTGCGCCTCGACGGCAACAACGCCGACAAGGGGCGCTCGATCCTCGACGGTGCCGGGCTGCCCCTGCTGGAGCGCGTCGACACCATGGACGACGCGGCCCGCCGCGTCGCTGAGCTCGCGGCTCTGGCCGACTGACCCGGACGAGACGAGAAGGACAAGGACACCTCAGACATGGCGATCTTCCTCAACCGCGACTCCAAGGTCATCGTCCAGGGCATGACCGGGTCGGAGGGCATGAAGCACACGACCCGGATGCTGGCCTCCGGCACCGCCATCGTCGGCGGCGTCAACCCGCGCAAGGCCGGCGCCACCGTCGACTTCCCCGGCGGCGTCCAGGTGCCGGTGTTCGGCACCGTCGCCGAGGCGGTCGCCGCGACCGGCGCCAACGTGTCGGTGATCTTCGTCCCCGCCCCGTTCACCAAGGCGGCGGTCGTCGAGGCCGTCGACGCAGCGGTCCCGCTCGTCGTCTGCATCACCGAAGGTGTCGCGGTCAAGGACACCGCGGAGTTCTTCGAGTATGCCGACAAGTCCGGCACCACGCGGCTCATCGGCCCCAACTGCCCCGGCCTCATCACCCCCGGTCAGTCCAACGCCGGCATCATCCCGGCCGACATCTCCGGCCCCGGCCGCATCGGGCTGGTGTCCAAGTCGGGCACGCTGACCTACCAGATGATGTTCGAGCTGCGCGACTTCGGCTTCTCCACCGCCGTCGGCATCGGCGGCGACCCGGTCATCGGCACGACCCACATCGACTGCCTGCAGGCCTTCCAGGACGACCCCGACACCGACGCCATCGTCATGATCGGCGAGATCGGCGGCGACGCCGAAGAGCGGGCCGCGGCATACATCAAGGAGCACGTGACCAAGCCGGTCGTCGGCTATGTCGCCGGCTTCACCGCGCCCGAGGGCAAGACGATGGGCCACGCCGGCGCCATCGTCAGCGGCTCCAAGGGCACTGCGCAGGCCAAGAAGGAGGCCCTCGAGGCGGCCGGCGTCAAGGTCGGCAAGACCCCGTCGGCCACGGCCCAGCTCATGCGCGAGATCATGCAGGGCCTGCAGGGCTGACGCAGCACCCTTCGCCGCAGGGCGCGCCGGGTCTCCCGGCGCGCCCTGCGCCATTGTCAGGGGGACAGCGGCGACGATGGTCGGGTGAGTCTGCTCGAGCGAGTCCGTGCCACCGCGACGACCGTCCGTGAGACGGTCGGGACGCGGCGCCTGCCGACCTGGGGCGGACCGGCTCCTGCGCCGCAGGCCCGCTGGCGCCCGACCCTCGTCGGGGCCATCACCGTCGGGATCACCCTGCTCGCCGCGGTCGTGCTCGCCACCCTGGGGTGGGGGCTGGCCGGCGGCACGTCGGGCAACTGGAGGCAGGTCCTCGGGCTGGGAGCCGCGCTGTGGTTCCTCGGCACGGGTGGCGGGCTCACGGCCGACGGCGTGACGGTGTCGATCGTCCCGATCGCCTGCTGGGCGCTGGCCGCCTGGGTGAGCATGCGCGGCATCGAGCGGGCGGCCGACGATGCCGAGGCTCCCGTGCTGGCGGTGCTGCCCCGCTTCCTGCTCGGGTATGCCGGCGCCGTCCTGGCCACCGGCCTGCTCACCCTGCTCGGGCCGGCCCGGCCCAGTTGGCTCGGCCTGCTGACCTGCTGGAGCGTCCCGCTGCTCGGCGCGCTGGGGGCCGAGTGGCGCGACCCGCAGGGCCGGCTCACCCCGTTGCTGCCGGCCTGGCTCGACCGCGCGGTGCGTCCGGCCGCATGGGGGCTCGCGGCCCTGGCGGGCGCCGCCCTCGTCGCGGTGCTGACCCTGCTCGTCGTGCGCTGGCCCACCGTCACCGGCGTGTATGCCGCCCTCGGCACCTCCCCCCTCGATGTCGTCACCCTCACCCTGGCCCAGCTGCTCTTCCTGCCCGATCTGCTGGTCTGGGTGGTAGCCGTGATCGCCGGCCCCGAGGTCGCCCTGTCGAGCGCCGGCACGGTGAGCCTGTCCGGCTCGCACCCGGGGTTGCTGCCGCTCGTCCCCGTCTTCGGGCTGGTGCCGCCGGACGCGGCATACCCCGGTGGGGTGCTGTGGCTCTCGGCCCTGCCCGTGGCGGTCGGCGGGCTCGTGGGCTGGCGGGCCACCCTGGCCTGGAGCCGGCTGGCCTCCGGCCGTTCGCGGCTGCTCACGACCGC
>CAZLGB010000246.1:0-4413 GCA_964558825.1 uncultured Intrasporangiaceae bacterium | reverse complement strand
CGGGTCGGCGCCCGGCGGCCCCGCCGCTCCCCCCAGGGCGCCCGAGCCCCGAAAGGTCAACGACCTTTCGTGGAACCCACGAAATCTCGTCGACTCCCCCAAAGGTCAATGACCTTTCGGGAGAGCGCCGCGACTGCCCTCGTCAGCGCAGGGTGACCTGACGGCTGAGCAGTCCGCTGCGCGCGCGCCGCTCGTCGGCCGAGAGCGGCGTGGTGTTGGCGATGGCCTCGTCGAGCAGGACTCGCATGGCCTCGACCGCCGGCGCGAAGGACACCGGAGCCGCGGCCGGGTCGACCTCCCACACGGGCACGAGCAGCCCGCTGGCCCGGAAGGCACCGAGCAGCCGCGCGTCAGCAGTGAGCCGTTCCCGCCCCGCCGCCGCGAGCCGGGCCAGCCCGTCGGTCGCCCGGTCCTCGTCCGCGCCGAGCACCCAGCGGATGTAGCAGCGTCCACCCACCCGGCCGTCGACACCGCCGGTGACCTCGCCCTCGCCCGCGGCCGAGCCGCCGAAACGGACCCAGAAGACCGACGCCCCGGGCACGACCCGGACCGTCGGCACGATCGAGTCGTTGGCAGCCTGCAGCGAGGCGCTGGCCTCCTCGTCGAGGTCGGCCTCGCCGACCCAGAAGTCGAAGCCCTCGTGCAGGCTCACCTCGAAGGGCGCCTCCAGGTCGAGCAGCTCCTGCAGCCGGGGCGTCGCGGCGGTGGCCGTCGGCACCTGCGTGACCGGTGTCCCCTCAGGAGCGCTGGCCGCCAGCAGCCACGCGGCAGCGAGGTCGCGGCTGGCATCGCCGCTCGTGCCGCCGGCCTGGGTCGAGACGAGCACGTCGCCGCCGGTGCGGTGCAGCGCCGGCCAGGCCAGCGGCAGCACCGTCGCCAGCGTCGCCTCGGTGGGCGCGTCGTCGGGTGCTGCACCGGGGGCAAAGCGCACCCGAGCCGTGGCCGCCGGGAGGATCTCCCGCAGCGCCACCCACTCGGTCTCGTCGGGCAGGCCCGCGAAGGGCCGCCGCACGAAGGGTGCGGGGGACGGCATACTCCCCGCGTCAGAGGTATGCCGTGCGGTGCGTCGCTTGCTCGCCTTGCCCATGGGCGCCAACCCTAGCCGCCGCAGTCGGGCGCCCGTGTGCGCCGCCCGTGCGTCGGCTGTGACCCGCTGGGAGGCAGACCGATCAGTGGCTGCGGCGCCGGGACGGTCCGCCGAGGGACGCCCAGACCGTGCGACCGGCCTTGTCGTCGGTGACGCCCCACTCGTGGGCGAGGCTACGGACGATGCGCAGTCCGCGGCCCGAGGTCGACCACAGGGCCGGGGGCGCCGGGCGTGGGGTCGACGGGCCGCCGCCGTCGGACACCTCGACCTCAACGACGCCCGCCTTGACCTTCCAGCGCACGCGGATCGCACCGTCGGAAAGCGGCCGGGCGTGGCGCAGGGCATTGGAGACGAGTTCGCTGACGACGATCTCAGCCTCGTCGACGACGGTGGGGTTGACCTCGAGCTCGTGCAGATCGTCGACGAGCGTCTTGCGGATCTGCGGGGCGGCGTGGGCGCTCCACGGCATACGCACCGTGCGCGGTGCCTCCGGATCGGCTACCCGCGCGCTCTCGTCACTCACCCTGTCCGCCCTCCATCTGTCGGTGCGGCCCCGCCGCCCCCACGTGTCGCCCTGCCCCGGGCCTTTCCACCCTATTCCTGGGCAGCGCTCGCGGCGACCGGCCACCTCGAGCGGCGCCGCGCCGGGCGGCTCACACTCCTGGCGACTCCGGCGTTGTGAGAGCGTGACCGTGATGGCCCTACCACCCTTCCAGCAGCTCGTCGACGCCCATTGGCGGGACGTGGCTCGGCTGGCCCGTGCCCTCGCCGGCCCGATCGACGGGGATGACGTCGCCCAGCAGGCGTGGCTGCAGGCCTATGCGGCATACCCCTCGTTGCGGTCGGCGACCAATCTGCGCGGCTGGCTGCTGACGATCACCCATCGGTGCGCAGCGGATGTCCACCGGGCCCGAGCTCGTCGCGCCACCCCGGCGACCGATGACGTGCTCGTCGCCCACGGGCCGCCCGTCGCCGGGCCGGAGTCGATCGAGCCGATCGATCCTCAACTCTGGCAACGGATTTGGCGCCTGCCTGAGAGACAACGTGAGGCGCTCGTGCTCCGCTACGTGGCGGACCTCGACCACGCGGCCATTGCCGCCGCCCTCGACACCTCGTCCGCGATGAGCCGTCGCCTGGTCAGCGATGCCCTCGCCACGCTCCGAAAGGCCGACTCATGAGCCCTCGACCGATCTCCCGCCCGCGCGCCGGCGACTCCGGCGCCGACGTCGGACTCGCGACCCGCCTGCGCGACTGGACCCCGACCGGCATCACCCCTCCGGAGCTGCCTCCCGCCGACGTCTCGTATGCCGTGCACGACACCCCGGTCGGGCGGATCCTCTTGGCCTGCAACGACTCTGGCGTGGTCGTGAGCTCCGTCTATGTCGCCGACGCGGCAGCCGAGGAGCGTGCGCTCATGCGCTTGGCCGGGGCCTTGAGCCCCCGCGTGCTGCGGCAGCCGGGGCGCCTGGACCAGGTGCGGCGCGAGATCGACGCCTATCTCGCCGGGTCGTCGCGCACCTTCAGCGTGCCCGTGGAGCTGACCCTCGCCGGAGACTTCCAGCGGCAGATCCTCACGACCCTCGCCGCGCGGGTGGGCTATGGCGAGCGTGCCTCTTACGGCGAGCTCGCGGCGTGGGCCGAGCGGCCGGGGGCGGCCCGTGCCGTCGGTGCGGCCCTCGGCGCCAACCCGTTGGTCCTGCTCCTGCCGTGTCACCGGGTCGTCGGTCGCTCCGGTTCCCTCACCGGGTATGCCGGTGGCCTGGCCGCCAAGACCTTCCTACTCGAGTTGGAGGCGCGGCCCGGGAAGGTGCCCGAGTCTTGAGGTCGAGGACGATCACGCGAGAGCGCCTGCGCCGCAGCGGGATCGCCCGGGCGGGCGCTCAGCGCAGGTCGGCGGCGAGGTTGACCCAGCGCGAGGTGACGACCATGCCGAGCCGCTCGTAGAGACCCAGTGCTCCGGTGCGCGAGTCGGTCGAGAGCTCCGACCGAGTGGCGCCGTGCGCCCGGGCGACGGTGAAGGCGTCGGCCAGCAACCCTCTGGCCAGGCCGCGGTTGCGCAGATCCCGGCGCACCGCGAGCTTGGCGACATAGCCGCAGGCGCCCTCACCGATCAACACGTGGCAAGCCCCGACGACCCGGCCGTCCGGGCCGAGGGCGACGCGCAGGTTCCACGGGGCGAATCCCGGGCGCCCGACGATCTCGGAGGCCCAGTCGTCGAGGGACTGCCGCGGCCTCACCGACCACTCGAGGAAGGCGTCCTCGACGACCTGATACGCCTGATCGAGCTCGTCTGGTCGAGCCTCACGCACCGAAAACCCTTGCGGCAGAGGCTGATCGGCAATCTCGGCACCGGCCGGCAGCTCGAGCACCCACGACTCCCACCGTTGCCGATAGCCGAGCGAGCGCGCCAAGGCCTCGCCCGGGGAGCCCGCGGGGACCGGCATACCGACCTCGATCGCGCCGGCCGCGCGGGCCTTCGCGCGCAGCCACGCAGCGAGGGTGGTGCCGAGCCCGCGTCGTCGGTATGCCGGGTGGACGGCGGCGTCGGCACGATCCCCGCCGGTGTGCTCGGCGTAGGCGACGAGGGCGTCGCCGTCGAAGACCCCGACCGTGCTGGCCGCCACGTCGAAGCTCGGCCGACCCCACACACCGACGATGTCGGCGAGCTCGATGACCACCTCGCCGACGTCGGCGAGCTCCTGGGCGGCGATGACTGCGGTCACTGCCGCTGCGTCGTCGGGAGTGAGCGGGCGGCTGGTGAGACCGGGCGGGAGATCGAGGGCTGGCGGCGCGGCGGACACGCGGATCAGGATGTCAGCCCGAAGCGGGGTCGGCAGCTGAATTTGCTGCCGGCCGCTGCGGCTGGCGGCGTATCGGCGCCGGCCTGGTCGCGTCTGCGCCGATGCGCAGCTTGGCCGGCGAGTCGCGCAGGTCGGGTCCGCGGACGTATGCGTTGAGTCGTCTGCGACTCATCGGCCACCTGGACATGGACCTGGTCGGGTCCGCGGACGTATGCGTTGAGTCGTCTGCGACTCATCGGCCACCTGGACATGGACCTGGTCGAGTCCGCGCACGTATGCACTGAGTCGCCTGTGACTCAACCCCCACCCGGACAAGGACATCGACCTGGTCGAGTCCGCGCACGTATGCACTGAGTCGCCTGTGACTCAAGGCCAGGAGGTCATCGATCGCGAGCCACGAGTCACGGGCGACCTCCTCGTCGAGCTATGGAGAGCGTTAAGCACCTCGGGAGTGCATAACGCTCTCCATATGTCAGCGTCGGGTGAAAACTGACCCCTGATCGACGGGTGAAAATGGACCCCCTC
>CAZLGB010000245.1:0-4450 GCA_964558825.1 uncultured Intrasporangiaceae bacterium | reverse complement strand
CGCCGACCGCCACGCCCACACCGACACCGACACCGGCGCCCGCCGCTGCCACTCCTGCTCCCGCAGCGGCCGTCCCGGCCGGGGCCTTCGCCGGCCAGGGCGCCCTGGAGGCGGCGCTGGTGGCCCTGCCGCACGGCAAGTACGTCGCCTTCGGGGTGGGGGTGCTCGACGCCACGACCGGGCGACGCTTCACCTGGGACAGTGGTGCACCCTTCGAGATGGCCAGCACGGTCAAGGTCGACATCGTGTCCGCGACGATGGTCCGCGCTCGTGAGGCCGGGCGTGGACTGACCTCCCGCGAGCGGTCCCTCGCGACCTCGACGATCCGCAACAGCGACAACACCGCGGCCCAGACCCTCTTCAAGCTCGTCGGCGACCGGGCCGGCATGCAGCGCTTCTATGACCGCATGGGGATGACCTCGACGCGCGCCTCGGCCTTTTGGGGTCTGACGACGACGACGCCGAGCGATCGGCTGCTGCTGCTTGAGGCCATCGACAGCGGCAAGGCCCTGGTCAGCGACGAGGATGGCGAAGAGCTGCTCGAGCTCATGCGCACGGTTCAATCCGGACAGCGTTGGGGCGTGGGAGCGATCGCCCACGACGGGGAGACCGCAGCGGTGAAGAACGGCTGGCAGCCCCGGACCAACCAATCGGGGAGGTGGATCATCTCCACCCACGGGCAGCTGTCGGGAGCTGCCGGCCCGTTGCACCTGGCCGTGTGCAGCCGCGGGCACACCAGTCAGTCGGGGGGGGATCGCCTTCGTCGAGCAGGTGTTGCGCCTGGCTCGCGAGCAGCTGCAGGTCTGAGGGCGCCAGCGGGGAGGTGTCTCGCGCAGGACCGCCCGGTCAGCCCCGGCCGCGCCCAGGGCGCCCCCGCTCGGCGACGACCGGGATGTGCTCGTCGAGCCACCCGAGCAGCGGGCCGAGGGCTCGCCACCGCTCGGCGATGTGCTCCGCGGCCTCCGGGGTGGCCAGCCAGCCGGGCGTGCCGAGATCGCGCAGGAGCAGCAGCTCCTTCTGCCGCAGCAGCTCGACGTGCGGGTGGTCGGCGGCATACCCCCGCGGGGCGGTCTTGAGCGCGTCTCCGGCGACGGTGTAGCCGTCCGCCCGCAGGCCGTCGAGGATCGCCGCGAGCGCGCTGCCGTCCTGGTCGATCCCCCGCCGCCAGGCGGACGTCTGCACCGGGTCGTGGGCGCGGAAGCCCCCGCCGACGGCCAGCCCGTCGGCGTCGATGCGCAGATAGCGCGCCACCGCGTGGACGCTGCCGACGACCAGCCCCTGCTGGGTCTTGTAGGGCGTCTTGTCCGCGCTGAAGCGCACGTCGCGATAGGGGCGGAAGAGCTTGCCGTCGCCGAACTCCGGCGCGAGGGCGGCCGCGAGCGCCTCCATCGGCGCCTTGACGAGCCGCTCGTAGTCGCCCTTGTGGGCGGCCCACCACTCCTTGGTGTTGTGCGCCTCCAGCTCGGCATAGAAGTCGGTCGCCGCCAGAGGTATGCCGGTGAAGCTCGCCGTGGTCATCGCGCCATTGTCGCGGACTGGCCGCCCCGCCCGGTGCGCCCCGGTGGCGGCGGCCCGGCATACCCCCAGGGGCGGAGGAACCGGCCAGGAGGTGGCGGCCGTTGGGTGGGGTGACCGCCCGGGCACTACCCTGGCGGGTGGCTGCCCGTGCGCACGGTCGGCCGCAGGTTGCCACCCGTGAGGAGTCATCGCGTGCCCAAGGTGTTCGAGAAGCTGCTGCGTGCCGGCGAAGGCCGCATCGTCAAGCGGCTCGAAGGGATCGCGGCCCAGGTCAACGTCCTGGAGGAGGACTTCGAAAAGCTCACCGACGCCGAGCTGCGGGCCGAGACCGACAACTTCCGCAAGCGCCTGGCCGACGGGGCGACGCTCGACGAGCTGCTCCCCGAGGCCTTCGCTGCCGTCCGGGAGGCGAGCAAGCGCACCCTCGGCAAGCGTCACTTCGACGTCCAGCTCATGGGTGGGGCCGCCCTGCACCAGGGCAACGTCGCCGAGATGAAGACCGGCGAGGGCAAGACCCTCGTCGCGACCCTGCCGAGCTATCTCAACGCGCTGTCCGGCAAGGGCGTCCACGTCGTCACCGTCAACGACTATCTCGCCGAGTATCAGTCCGAGCTCATGGGTCGGGTGCACCGGGCCCTCGGCCTGGAGACCGGGTGCATCCTCGCGTCGATGACGCCCGACCAGCGTCGGGTCGAATACGCCAAGGACATCACCTACGGCACCAACAACGAGTTCGGCTTCGACTACCTGCGCGACAACATGGCCTGGTCGACCGACGAGCTCGTCCAGCGCGGGCACAACTTCGCCATCGTCGACGAGGTCGACTCGATCCTCATCGACGAGGCCCGCACACCGCTGATCATCTCCGGCCCGGCCGACCAGGCGACCAAGTGGTATGTCGAGTTCGCCAAGATCGTCCAGCAGCTGCGGCGGGGCGAATTCGAGTCCGGCGAGGGCGACTACGAGGTCGACGAGAAGAAGCGCACCATCGGGGTGCTCGAGGCGGGCATCGCCAAGGTCGAGGATCTGCTCGGCATCGACAACCTCTACGAGTCGGTCAACACCCCGCTCATCGGCTTCCTCAACAACGCCATCAAGGCCAAGGAGCTGTTCAAGCGGGACAAGGACTACGTCAACATGAACGGCGAGATCCTCATCGTCGACGAGCACACCGGCCGGATGCTGCCCGGGCGTCGCTACAACGAGGGGATGCACCAGGCCATCGAGGCCAAAGAGGGCGTCGAGATCAAGAACGAGAACCAGACCCTCGCGACGATCACCCTGCAGAACTACTTCCGCATGTACACCAAGCTCGCCGGCATGACCGGCACGGCCCAGACCGAGGCCGCCGAGCTCAACTCGATCTACAAGCTCGGGGTGGTCTCGATCCCGACCAACAAGCCGATGATCCGCATCGATGCGGCCGACCTCGTCTATCGCACGTCCGACGCCAAGTTCGCCGCGGTCGTCGACGACATCGCCGAGCGGTATGCCGCCGGCCAACCCGTGCTGGTCGGCACCATCTCGGTCGAGAAGAGCGAGCACCTCTCGGCGCTGCTGCGCCGCCGCGGGATCAAGCACGAGGTGCTCAACGCCAAGCAGCACGCCCGGGAAGCGGCGATCGTCGCCGAGGCCGGGCGCCGGGGGGCCGTCACCGTTGCGACGAATATGGCCGGCCGTGGCACCGACATCATGCTCGGCGGCAACTCCGAATTCCGGGCGGTCCAGGAGCTCAAGCGCCGCGGCCTGGACCCGGAGGAGACGCCCGAGGACTACGAGGCGGCGTGGGATGACGCGCTCGCCGAGGCGGAGTCGGCCGTGGCCAAGGAGCACGACGAGGTCAAGGAGCTCGGCGGGCTCTACGTGCTCGGCACCGAGCGGCACGAGTCGCGGCGCATCGACAACCAGCTGCGCGGGCGCTCCGGTCGTCAGGGCGACCCGGGGGAGTCGCGCTTCTACCTGTCGCTCGAGGACGACCTCATGCGCCTGTTCAACGCGGCGATGGTCGACCGCTTCATGGTCACCGCGCGGATGGAGGACGACGTCCCGATCGAGTCCAAGATGGTGACCCGTTCGATCGCCAGCGCGCAGAGCCAGGTCGAGGCGCAGAACTACGAGATCCGCAAGAACGTCCTCAAGTACGACGACGTGCTCAACCGCCAGCGCCAGGTCATCTACGCCGAGCGCCGTCAGGTGCTCGAGGGCGCCGACATGGAGGAGCAGGTCCGTCACTTCGTCAACGACGTCGTCACGGCATACGTCGACCAGGCGACGTCCGAGGGGTATGCCGAGGACTGGGACCTCGAGCAGCTGTGGCGGGCGATGAAGGCCCTCTTCCCCGTCTCGATCACCATCGACGAGGTCGCCGAGAAGGCCGGCGGCCGGGCGCGCATCACCGCCGAGCTGCTGCGCGAAGAGCTGATGAACGACGCCCACCACGCCTATGACCGGCGCGAGGAGCAGCTCGGCGCCGACGCGATGCGCGAGGTCGAGCGGCGGGTCGTCATGTCGGTGCTCGACCGCAAGTGGCGTGAGCACCTCTACGAGATGGACTACCTGCAGGAGGGCATCGGGCTGCGCGCGATGGCCCAGCGCGACCCGCTCGTCGAATACCAGCGCGAGGGCTTCCAGCTCTTCGAGGCGATGATGGACTCCATCAAGGAGGAGTCGGTCGGCTATCTGTTCAACCTCGAGGTCCAGGTCGCTCCACCGGCCCCCGAGCCTGAGCCGGAGGTCGCGCCGGTCCGGGTGAGCGAGCTGCTCGCGGGGCTGCGTGGCGGTGACGCCCCGGCCGACGCCGACGGCCCGCAGGACGAGCCCGGGGCCGACAATGCGGAGCCTGAGCCGAGCGAGCCCGTCGAGGGCGCGGCCTTCCGGCGCAGCGGTCCGGTCATCTCGGCCAAGGGCCTCGACGCTCCGGCCGCCTCGCGGC
>CAZLGB010000244.1:0-4452 GCA_964558825.1 uncultured Intrasporangiaceae bacterium | reverse complement strand
CTATGGCCACGGGGCGCGGTTCTTCGAGGAGGAGGAGCCGACGACGGCGTGAGCGGGGCGGTCACCCGTGGCTGCGGCGCCGTCGGGGCGGCTTGGCCCGGCGCAGGCCGCGCGAAGGGTGAGGTGGGCGGGGTGGCGCCCCCGGGCGTGCTCACTCGCTACCTCCAGCAGGATCCGGCTCATCAGTCGACGCCGGAGCGGGCCCGGAGGACCCGTTGACGTCGTCTGTCTGGTCTGACGGTACGCCATTGTCCTCGTCAGAGGCAGTTTCGGCGTTGCGGGCCACAGCGACGATCGCGTCATCCCGGTCGGGCGTGGCGAACTTGACGCCCATGGTCAGGCGCCCGGTGTAGTTGACCTCGGCCACCGACGAGCGGACGATCTTGCCCTTCTCCATGACGACCATGACCTCGTCGGTCTCGGCGACGGTGAGGGCTCCGACGAGGTCGCCGCCCTTCTCCGACAGGCGCGCGACCGCGACGCCGAGGCCGCCGCGACCCTTGACATTCCACTCCGAGGCCTTGGAGCGCTTGGCCAGACCGTTTTCGAAGACGACGAAGACGTCGGGGTCGGCCTCCGCCGGGATGACCGACATCGACAGCAACGCGTCGTCGCCGCGGAAGCGCATCCCGGTGACACCCGAGGTCGCCCGGCCCATCGGCCGCAGCGTCGTGTCGTCGGCCCGGAAGCGCACCGACATCCCCTTGCGCGAGACGAGCAGCAGGTCGTCGGTCGCCTCGGCGAGCTCGGCCCCGACGAGCACGTCGTCCTCACGGAGGTTGACCGCGATGAGCCCGCCACTGCGCGGGGAGTCGTATTCCGCGAGCCGGGTCTTCTTGACCAGTCCGGCGCGCGTCGCGAGCACGAGGTATGCCGCCTGCTGATAGTCCGGGATCGCCATGACCTGGGCGATCTCCTCGCCCGGCTGGAAGGCCAGCAGGTTGGCGACGTGCTGGCCCTTGGCGTCGCGACCACCCTCGGGCAGCTCATAGGCCTTGGCGCGGTAGACCCGACCGAGGTTGGTGAAGAAGAGCAGCCAGCGGTGCGTCGTCGTCGTGAAGAAGTGCGCGACGACGTCCTCCCCGCGCAGCGCCGCACCGCGCACACCCTTGCCACCGCGCCGCTGCGAGCGGTAGAGGTCGGTGCGGGTGCGCTTGGCATAGCCGCCTCGCGTGATGGTGACGACGACGTCTTCCTCGGGGATGAGGTCCTCGACGGACATGTCGCCCTCGAAGAACTCGATCCGGGTGCGCCGCTCGTCGCCATACTTGTCGACGATTTCGGTCAGCTCGCTCGACACGATGGTCCGCTGCCGCTCGGGCTTGGCGAGGATGTCCTGCAGGTCGACGATGCGCGCCTGCAGCTCGTCGTGGTCGTCGATGATCTTCTGCCGCTCCAGGGCCGCGAGCCGGCGCAGCTGGAGGGTGAGGATCGCGTTGGCCTGGATCTCGTCGATGTCGAGCAGCTCCATGAGGCCGGTCCGTGCCACCTCGACGGTCGCCGACGCCCGGATGAGGGCGATGACTGCGTCGAGCTGGTCGAGGGCCTTGAGGTAACCGCGCAGGATGTGGATCTCGGCCTCGGCCTTGCGCAGGCGGTATGCCGTGCGCCGCACGATGACGTCGATCTGGTGCTCGACCCAGTGCCGGATGAAGGCGTCGAGCGGCAGCGTGCGCGGCACGTCGTCGACGAGGGCGAGCATGTTGGCGCCGAAGGTCGTCTGCAGCTGGGTGTGCTTGTAGAGGTTGTTGAGCACGACCTTGGCGACCGCATCGCGCTTGAGCACGATGACCAGTCGCTGGCCGGTCCGGCCCGACGTTTCGTCGCGGATGTCGGCGATGCCGGCCAGGCGCCCATCCTTGACCAGCTCGGCGATCTTCGTCGCGAGCATGTCGGGGTTGACCTGATAGGGCAGCTCGGTGACGACGAGGCAGACCCGGCCCTGCAGCTCCTCGACCTCGACCTTGGCCCGCATGATGATCGACCCGCGGCCGGTGCGGTAGGCATCCTCGATCCCCTTGCGGCCCATGATGAGCGCGCCGGTGGGGAAGTCGGGGCCCTTGATGATCCGCAGCAGCTGCTCGAGCAACTCCTCGCGACCGGTCTCCGGGTGGGCGAGATACCACAGCGCGCCCTCGGCGACCTCGCGCAGGTTGTGCGGGGGGATCTGGGTGGCCATGCCCACGGCAATGCCGGAGCTGCCGTTGACGAGCAGGTTGGGGAAGCGGCTCGGCAGGACGACCGGCTCCTGGGTCTTGCCGTCGTAGTTGGCCTTGAAGTCGACGGTGTCCTGGTCGATGTCGCGGACCATCTCCATGGCCAGCGACGCCATCCGGCACTCGGTGTAACGCGGGGCCGCCGCGCCGTCGTTGCCCGGGCTGCCGAAGTTGCCCTGCCCGTCGACGAGCGGATAGCGCAGCGACCAGGGCTGCACGAGGCGCACGAGGGCGTCGTAGATCGCGCTGTCACCGTGCGGGTGGTATTGCCCCATGACGTCACCGACGACGCGCGAGCACTTGTTGTAGCCGCGGTCGGGCCGGTAGCCCCCGTCGTACATGGCGTAGAGCACCCGCCGGTGCACGGGCTTGAGCCCGTCGCGCACATCCGGCAGCGCGCGACTGACGATGACCGCCATCGCGTAGTCGATGTAGGACCGCTGCATCTCGGTGTTGAGATCGACCGGCTCGATCTTGTCGCCACCGGTCGGCGGCGGCGGGGTCGTGCCGAGGTCGTGCGCGGGCTCGTGCCCGGCGCTCGCGCCGTCCTCGTCGTCGGTCAGGTCGTCGGTCACCTCGGCGCCGAGCTCCTCGTCGTCCGGGGGCTCGATCGGCGGCTGCTCACTCACTGAGTTTCCTTACTCTCACAAGCTTTTTCCGTATGCCGTGCGCCTGCCTCGCGCGCCCGGCATACGGACCTTCTGCCGTTTCCTCGCTAGATCGTCAGAAGACGAGCGTTCTGTTCAGATGTCCAACTGTCCGGGCCATCTTCCTCAACGCTCGTTCCTCGCTAAATCGTCAGATGTCCAAGAACCGCACATCGCGGGCATTGCGCTGGATGAACCCCCGCCGCGACTCGACGTCCTCGCCCATGAGGATCGAGAAGATCTCGTCGGCGGCAGCGGCGTCGGCCAGCGTCACCTGCAGCAGCGTGCGGGTGTCGGGGTCCATCGTCGTGTCGCGCAGCTCGGGCGGATTCATCTCGCCCAGACCCTTGTAGCGCTGGACGCCGTTTTCCTTCGGCAGCCGGCGGCCCTTGCCCTCGCCCTGGGCGATGAGGCCGTCGCGCTCGCGGTCGGAGTAGGCGAACTCGTGCGGGGCGTTGGACCACTTGATCCGATAGAGCGGCGGCTGGGCGAGATAGACGTAGCCGGCGTCGATGAGCGGGCGCATGAAGCGGAAGAGCAACGTCAGCAGCAACGTGCGGATGTGCATGCCGTCGACATCGGCATCGGCCATCAGCACGATCTTGTGATAGCGCGCCTTCGTCAGGTCGAAGTCCTCGCCGATGCCGGTGCCGAAGGCCGAGATGAGCGCCTGGACCTCGTTGTTGGCGAGGATCTTGTCGATCCGCGCCTTTTCGACGTTGAGGATCTTGCCGCGGATCGGGAGGATCGCCTGGGTGTTGGGGTCGCGCCCCTGCACGGCCGAGCCGCCGGCCGAGTCGCCCTCGACGATGAAGACCTCGGAGATCGACGGATCCCTGGTCTGGCAGTCACGCAGCTTGCCGGGCAGCCCGCCGCCCTCGAGCAGCCCCTTGCGGCGGGTGTTCTCGCGGGCCTTGCGCGCCGCGATGCGCGCGGCCGCGGCCTGCACGGCCTTCTTGACGATCTCGCGCCCCTCACCGGGGTGCGCCTCGAGCCAGTGGCCGAATTCGTCGGTCATCGCCCGCTGGACGAAGCCCTTGACCTCGGAGTTGCCGAGCTTGGTCTTGGTCTGCCCCTCGAACTGGGGCTCGGCCAACTTGACGCTGATGACGGCGGTGAGGCCCTCGCGGATGTCGTCGCCGGTGAGGTTTTCGTCCTTGTCCTTGAGGATGCTCTGCTTGCGGGCGAAGTCGTTGACCAGCTTGGTCATCGCCGCCCGGAAGCCCTCCTCATGGGTGCCGCCCTCGTGGGTGTTGATCGTGTTGGCGTAGGTGTGCACCGACTCGCTGTAGGCCGTGGTCCACTGCATCGCGAGCTCGAGCGACAGCGAGCGCCCGGCGTCCTCGGACTCGATCGAGATGATCTCCGGGTGCACGGGCTCGGACTTCTTCGACCCGACGAGATGCTTGACGTAGTCAACGAGGCCGCCGTCATAGCGATAGGAGACCGAGCGCGGCTCGACCTCGCTCGCATCGACGATCTCGTCGGCATCTGCAGGCGACTCGGGGACCCGCTCGTCGAGCAGGTTGATGCGCAGGCCCTTGTTGAGGAAGGCCATCTGCTGGAAGCGCGCCCGGATCGTCTCGAAG
>CAZLGB010000243.1:0-4461 GCA_964558825.1 uncultured Intrasporangiaceae bacterium | reverse complement strand
TCTTGAGCAGGAAGGCGCCAGCCTTGGCGATGCCGGTGCGCTCGTCGACCCAGTCCGCCGTGGCTCCCAGCTTGCTCGTGCCGGCAGGCGCGGACGTGGCGTCGCCGGAACGCAGATCGGCGGCGGTGCGCGAGGAGGCGGTGGCGGTCACTTGAGGCGCTCCCAGTAGCTCGGGCCGACGGGCTCGGCGAAGCCCTGCTGGGCGATGAGGTAGCCCTCGCCGTCCACGGTGATCTTCAACTGCGGCAGCGGACGCTTGGCCGGGCCGAAGATCACCTCGCAGTCACGGGTCACGTCGAAGGTCGACTGGTGGCACGGGCAGAGCAGGTGGTGGGTCTGCTGCTCGTAGAGGCCGACCGGGCACCCGACGTGGGTGCAGATCTTGGAGTAGGCGACGATGCCCTGGTAACCCCAGTCGCTGGCCTTCTTGCCTGCGGCGGTGTCGGCGAACTCCTTCGGGTCGAGGCGCATGACGAGCACGGCCGCCTTGGCCTTGTCCTCGAGCACGTGCTTGGAGTCCTTGAGGTTCTCCGGCATCACGTGGTAGACGGACCCGATCGTCACGTCGGCAGCCTTGATGGGGTGCATCGTCGGGTCCTGCATGAGCCGCAGCGGCTTGTCCTTGCTCGCGGCGTCCCAGAGGGTTTCCTTGAGCTCGTCGAGCGCCTTGGTGGGGTTGCCCATCGAGCCGGCGAGCTGCACTCCGAGAGGCAGGGCGAAGATGCCGAGAGCGGTGCCGGCGGCGACCTTGATCATGGGCCGGCGGGCCAACTGAGCCGACTCGGCGCCGGCCTGCAGCGCACCGACCGCCTTGTCGCGGTCGGCGTCGCTCGAACGCATCGGGTGACGCTCCTCGACGACCTCTTCATCGGACATCAGCGTCTTGGCCCAGTGGACCGCCCCGAAGCCGATGCCGAGCAGCGCCAGCGCCAGCGTGAAGCCGAGCATGACGTTGAGCAGGCTCGTCTTGCCGACGAACGGCATGAAGACGTAGGCGTCGTTCTTGATGGCGAAATAGCTGACGATGAAGCCGAGGGTGCCGATGATCGACACGAAGAAGAGCGCGACGACCTGACGCTCGGCACGCTTGGCGGCCTTGGGGTCGTCGTCGGCTGCGCGGTGGACGTGGGGCGGCAACCCGGGGTTGTCGAAGACCGCAGGCAGCGCCGATGCGCTGTGCTGGTCGGCGACTTGCACGCCGCCGGCCGACCCGCTGGTGGAGACCTGGTCACTCATTCGGACATCGATCCTTGTCAGTGCTTGTCGGGTAGGGGCGGGCGGTCAGGCGGCCTTCTGGCCGAGCCAGTAGGCGCAGGCGATCATCAGGCCGAGGCCGAAGATCCAGATGAACATCCCCTCGGAGACCGGACCCATGTTGCCGAGGTTCATACCCCCGACGTTGGGCTGGGATTCGGTGGACTTGAGGAAGGCGATGACGCTGTTCTTGTCCTCAGGAGTGATGTTGCTGTCGTTGAAGACGGGCATCGACTGCGGGCCGGTCAGCATGGCCAGGTAGATGTCGTCACCCGGAACACCGGCCAGGTTGGGCGCGTACTTGCCGCGGGTCAGCGCGCCACCGGAGCCGGCGAAGTTGTGGCACATCGCGCAGTTGACGCGGAAGATCTCGCCGCCGCGGGCGACGTCGCCGCCCTCACCGGTCGTGTACTTCTCCTCCGGCATCCCGGGGCCCGGGGCGAGCGTGGCGACCCAGTCGGCCATCGCGGCGATCTCGTCCTCGGTGAACTTGACCTGGTCCTGACGGGGGGCCTGCACGTTGGGGCCGGCCAACGGCATACGGCCGGTGCCGACCTGGAAGTCGACCGAGGCCGCACCGACCCCGATGAGGGTCGGACCGGACTTGGTGCCCTCGGCGTTGAGGCCGTGACACGTGGCGCAGTTGGCGAGGTAGAGCTGCTTGCCGAGCGCCACATCGTCAGCGGTCGCCACCGCGGCCTGGGCGGACTTGGGGGCCAGCAGGGAGTATGCCGCGCCCACCAGCGCCAGCCCCAACACGAGCAGCAGGGCGATGGCGGCGGGATGACGGCGACGTGCTGCCAAGGCGTTCACGATGCGGTCCAGTCCTTCGTTGTCTCGTCGATGGGCGTCATGGTCACGATGTCAGGGCGGTGCGGCCGCGTCACTTCAACAGGTAGATGACGGCGAACAGGGCGATCCAGACCACGTCGACGAAGTGCCAGTAGTAGGAGGTCACGACGGCGCCCACGGCCTGCGTGTGGGTGTAACGCCGGGTCGTGAACGTGCGCCCGATGATCAGCAGGAAGGCGATGAGCCCGCCGGTGACGTGCAGACCGTGGAAACCGGTGGCCATGTAGAACACCGAGCCGTAGCGGTCCGAGGAGAGCGTGACGTTCTCCTCGACCAGCCGGGCGTACTCGAGGACCTGGCCGGCGATGAAGGTCGCGCCGAAGAGGTAGGTCACGACATACCACTCGCGCATGCCCCACTTGCCGATCTCGGTGAGCTTGCCCGTGCGGAAGGGCTGCCCGCGCTCGGCCTTCATCACGCCGATCTGACACCAGACCGACGAGATGACCAGCACCAGGGTGTTGGCCACCGCGAAGCCGACGTTGAGCTTGGCGGTCTGCTGGGCCCACAGGTCGTGGGAGACCGATCTCAGCTGGAAGTAGATCGCGAAGAGGCCCGCGAAGAACATGAGCTCGGAGGAGAGCCAGACCATGGTCCCGACCTGGACCATGTTGGGTCGGGTCGCGGGGCCGTGCCCGGTGCTCACTGGGTGCGCTGGAATCGCCGATGCTGTCGCCACGGGCGCCATTATGGCGTGTCCACTGTCGGCATGTGCGACCGACCCCCCGCCAATTGTCGAGGGAGGTGCAAAGCGGTCATGAGATCGGTCACCCCGGTGCTGTGACTAGCATGGGCGCCATGACCGCGCCGAGCTCGTCCACCTCCTCGACCACCACCTCGGAGCAGCCGGGCGGACCGCTGCAGATCTCCGTTCTGCTCTACAGCGACGACGTCACGGTGCGCGACGCGGTGCGCCTCGGCGTGGGCCGTCGTCCGGCCCGCGATGTCGAGGTGGTCGCCTGGCGCGAGTGCGCGACCCACCCCGCCGTCGTCTCGGCGGTCGAGGGTGAGCGTTACGACGTCCTCGTGCTCGACGGCGAGGCGACACCCATGGGTGGCATGGGCCTGTGCCGCCAACTCAAGAACGAGATCTTCGACTGCCCGCCGGTGCTCGTGCTCACCGGGCGGGTGCAGGACGGCTGGCTCGCCGCCTGGTCGATGGCCGACGCCGTCGTGCCGCACCCACTCGACCCGGTGGCCCTCGCCCGCGCCGTCGCCCAGCTCGGGCGGGCGCGTGCCGCCGCTCGCGCCTGACCGGCGCGACCGGCATACGCGCCGCATCCGCTGCCTCCCCGTTCGGACGGTGACTCGGTGAGCGACATCTCTGCTGCCACGCAGTCGTGGCCGGACATCTATACGCGCCTGTTGCGGCGCGGCCACCTGTCGCGGGCCGACTCGGCATGGGCCATGGGACAGATCATGGAGGGCGCGGCGACGCCCGCCCAGATCGCCGGGTTCCTCATGGCGCTGCACGCCAAGGGCGAGACGGTCGAGGAGATGCGCGGCCTCGCCGACGAGATGCTCGCGCACGCCACGCGGATCTCGGCTCCCCATCCGAGCCTGGACATCGTCGGCACCGGTGGCGACCGGGCCCAGACGGTCAACATCTCGACGATGGCGGCCATGGTCAGCGCGGCCGCCGGGGTCACCGTCGTCAAGCACGGCAACCGCGCCGCCTCGTCTCGCTCCGGATCCGCCGACGTGCTCGAGGCCTTGGGGATCGACCTGGCGCTGCCGGCCGACCGGGTCGAGGCGGTCGCGACCGAGGCGGGCATCACCTTCTGTTTCGCGCGGCTCTTCCACCCCTCGATGCGGCACGTCGCCGGCGTGCGCAGCGAGCTGGGGGTCGGCACGGTCTTCAACTTCCTCGGGCCGCTCACCAACCCCGCGCAGCCGACGTATGCCGCGGTCGGTGTCGCCGACGCGCGGATGGCCCCGATCCTCGCGGGGGTCTTCGCCGGTCGCGGGCGGGATGCGGCTGTCTTCCGCGGAGACGACGGGCTCGACGAGCTCACTCTGGCGACGACCTCGACGGTGTGGTGGGTGCGCGGCGGCACGGTTGTCGAGCACCGGCTCGACCCGCAGCAGCTCGGGCTGACTCTGGCCCCGACGGAGGCCCTGCGCGGTGGCGACGCGGCATACAACGCGCAGGTCGTGCGGGACGTCTTCGCCGGTGCCCGCGGGCCGGTCCGCGACGCGGTCGTGCTCAACGCCGGGATCGCGCTCGCCGTGGCGGCCGGCGCCGACTCGGGTCAGACGACGGGGGCGTTGCACGAGGACGTGCGAGCCGGGATGGAGCGGGCGGCCGCGGCGATCGACGCCGGTGCGGCCACGGCCCTGGTCGACCGCTGGGTG
>CAZLGB010000242.1:0-4510 GCA_964558825.1 uncultured Intrasporangiaceae bacterium | reverse complement strand
ACCGGGCCAGGTGGTTGCGGGCGCAGGGGCGCCCGGGCCAGAGGTCGCGAGCGCAGGGCGACCGGGCCAGTGGTTGCGGGCGCAGGGGCGCCCGGGCCTGTGGTCGCGCGTGCTGGGCAGTCTGGCCGAGCGGTTAAGCTGCGCCGGTGCGCTCGTGGCCTTCGCCCTTCTTGCCCGCTCTGCCGCCGGCTGCCGGTCAGCGGCCCGAGGTGCGGGTCTTCGACACCGCTGCGGGGTCGGTCGTGCCGCTGCGGCCAGGGCCTGTCGCGAGCCTCTACGTCTGCGGGATCACTCCCTATGACGCCACCCACATGGGACACGCCGCGACCTACGTGACCTTCGACGTGCTGGGCCGGGCGCTGCGCGATGCCGGCCATGAGGTCCGCTACGTGCAGAACGTCACCGACGTCGACGACCCCCTGCTCGCGCGGGCTGAGCGCGACGGGGTGGCGTGGGAGGGTCTCGCGGCCCGCGAGACCGCGCTCTTCCGCGAGGACATGACGGCGCTGTCGGTCATCCCGCCCGACCACTACCTCGGGGTGACCGAGAGCATCGGCCTCATCGTCGGCGCCGTCGAGCGGCTGGTGGCCGAGGGTGCGGCATACCTCGTCGCCGTGCCCGAGCGCCCGGACGCCGCGGATGTCTATCTCGACCTGGCTCGCTGCCGGACCTTCGGCGACGTGTCGCACCTGGACCGCCCGCACATGCTCGAGCTGTTCGCCGAGCGGGGCGGCGACCCCCAGCGTGCCGGCAAGCGCGACCCGCTCGACGCTCTGCTGTGGCGGGCCGAGCGCGACGGCGAGCCCGCATGGGACGGCCGCTCGCTCGGCGCGGGTCGCCCCGGATGGCACATCGAGTGCACGGCGATCGCTCTCGAGCACCTCGGTATGCCGTTCACCGTCCAGGGCGGCGGCACCGACCTGGTCTTCCCGCACCACGAGATCAGCGCCGCGCAGGGGTGTGCGCTGACCGGCGGTGGGACCTTCGCCCAGGCCTACGTCCACCAGGCGATGGTCGGCTATGACGGTGAGAAGATGAGCAAGTCCAAGGGCAACCTCGTGCTTGTGTCCCAGCTGCGCCACGACGGGGTCGACCCGATGGCCATCCGGCTGGCGTTGCTCGATCACCATTACCGCACCGAGTGGGAATGGGTGGACGGCGACCTCACTGCAGCCCGCACGCGCCTCGAGACGTGGCGAAAGGCGTTGTCCGGCAACGGTGGTCCCGCGGCCGAGCAGACTGTCGAGCAGGTGCGTGCCCGGGTCTGCGACGACCTCGACACCCCGGGGGCACTGGCGGCAGTCGATGCGTGGGCTGCCACGGCGCTGGCTGCCGAGCCCGCGTCCGGCGCCGGGTGGACCGACCTCGGCGCGCCGGGCCTGCTCGCGCGGGCCATCGACGCGCTGCTCGGGGTGCGCCTCTAGCTCGTCTGTCGGCGGGCACGCACGCCCTGCACGATCAGGTGACCACGCGTCGATCGAGCGCGCTCAGGAGCCGCCGGAGTCCTCGCCCTGTCCACGCAGATAGCGCTCGAACTCGCGAGCGATCTCGTCGCCGCTGGCCTCTTCCAGCTCAGGGGTGTCGGCATCGTCCTCGAGAGCGGCGACGTATTCCGCGACCTCCTCGTCGGCCTCGGCCATCTCGTCGACCTTGTGCTCCCACGCCCGCGCGGCCTCCTGGACCTCGCCTGCCGGGATGGCCACGCCCATCAGGCCCTCGAGTCGGCCGAGCAGCGCGAGCGTGGCCTTCGGAGACGGTGGGCCACCGGCATAGTGCGGCACGGCCGCCCAACACGAGATCGTCGTGACGCCGGAGTGATGCAGGGCATCGGTGAAGACCCCGACGATGCCGGTCGGCCCCTGGTATTCGCTGACATCGGCACCGAAACGTCTGCGCGCCCCCGCCGAGTCGGAGGTCATCGACACGGGGATCGGGCGGGTGTGCGGCACATCGGCGAGCAGCGCCCCGAGGGTGACCGCGGTCGTCACGCCGAGGTGCTCGCAGATGCCGAGCAGCTCGCGGACGAACGAGCGCCACCGCGTCGAGGGTTCGATCCCGACGATGAGCACCGCGTCGCGCCCGCTGGCGACCCCGCGGGCGACGAAGACGCGCGTGGCTGGCCAGCTGATGGAGCGCCGGCCGTCCTCCAGCGAGACCTTGGGGCGATTGACCTGGAAGTCGTAGTAGTCCTCGGGATCCAGCTCGGTCACCTCGTGGGCGCTCCACACGCGCACGAGGTGCTCGACGGCCGCCGTTGCGGCCTCGCCCGCGTCGTTCCATCCCTCGAAGGCCGCGATGAGCACGGGGTCGTGCAGCGGAGCGAGCTCGGGCAGGTCTGCCACTGCGATTCCCTCTCTGCTGGGCCGGGTAGGTGCCCACCCTACGTGCTGCTCGCCCGGGCGTATGCCGCCGCGCCCTAGACTCGCGCGGTGTCCAGGCGTCCGTCGATCGAGTCCTTTGTCCTCCCGCAGGCGGTTCTCTGGGACATGGACGGGACCCTCGTCGACACCGAGCCCTATTGGATGGCCGAGGAGTTCGCGCTGGTCGAGTCCTTCGGCGGGGAATGGAGCCACGAGCTGGGCCTGGCCTTGGTCGGGCGCGCACTCACCGATTCGGCGGCATACCTCATCGCGCACTCGCCGGTGACGCTCGGCGTGGCCGAGGTCGTCGATCGGCTGGTCACCGGTGTCGCCGCGCGTTTGCATGGTGAGGGCGTCCCCTGGCGTCCGGGCGCCCATGAGCTGCTGTCCGAGCTCAAGACCGCCGGCGTGCCGACCGCGCTGGTGACCATGTCCTACCGCGCAATCACCGACGTGCTCGTCAGCGAGTTGCCGGCAGGGTCCTTCGACGTCGTCGTGACCGGCGAGGACGTCACGCGGGGCAAGCCCGACCCCGAGGCATATGCCGTCGCGGCGGCCGCCCTTGGGGTGGCCGTGGGCGACTGCGTGGCCATCGAGGACTCCGAGACGGGGGCGCGCTCGGCTGTGGCTGCGGGCGTGCCGACCCTGGTCGTCGCGCACGTCAAGCCGGTGCCGCCGATCGCCTCGGAGGTGCATCTGTCCACGCTCGTGGGCATCTCGGCCAGCGAGCTGTGGGGCCTCGCGACCGGCGCGGGTCAGTTCGCGGCCGGAGGCGCCTGACCGAACGCCGGCACGGGTCAGTCGTCGGCCGAGGGCGCCTGACCGAACGCCGGCGCGGGTCAGTCCGCGGCCGGGGGCGACCGACCGACCACTGGCGTGGCTCAGTCGTCAGCCGGCTGCGCCTGACCGACGAACGCCGGGTCGACGGCGCGGGCCCGGGCGTCGACGGGCAGCGGCGGGGGAGTGCCGCCCCATGCCGGGCAGAGGTCACGGTGCTCGCACCAGTCGCACAGTCGCGACGTGCGCGGGCGCCAGTCGCCGGTGTCGGCAGCCCGCTGGATGGCCGCCCAGAGCGCCTTGATCCCGCGTTCGGTCGCGAGCAGGTCGGCCTCGTCGGGCTGGTAGCGGACCACCTCGCCGTTGCCGAGATAGACCAGCTGGAGCATCCGCGGGACCACCCCGCGCAGCCGCCAGAGGACCACGGCATAGAAGCGCATCTGGAAGAGCGAGCCGCGCTCGAAGAGCTCGGAGGGCGAGCGGCCGGTCTTGTAGTCGACGATGCGCAGCGCTCCGTCGGGTGCCACGTCGAGCCGGTCGACATAGCCGCGCAGGGTGAGCCCGTCGAGCTCGGCCTCGATGTAGAGCTCCCGCTCGGCCGGCTCGAGCCGGGTCGGGTCCTCGAGGGTGAACCAGCGAGCGATGAGCCCCACCGCTTGGGCAAACCAGGCGTCGGCCGCGCCGTCGCCGTCGGCGTCGAGCAGGCCGGCCAACTCGGGCTCCTCGGCGACCAGCCGCTCCCACTGCGGGGCAACGAGGGCGGCGGCCGCGTCGAGCGTGCGCTCGTGAGCCGGCAGGTCGAAGAGCCGCTCCAGCACGGCGTGGACGAGGGTGCCGCGGGCGGCAGCCGGCGAGGGCGGCGAGGGCAGCCGGTCGATGACCCGGAAGCGGTAGAGCAGCGGGCACTGCTTGAAGTCCGAGGCTCGGCTCGGCGACAGGGCAGCGACCATGGCGTTAGGGTATGCCGCCCCGCCGACAGTCCCCGCCCGCCGTCCACAGGCGATGGGGCGGTCCCTGTGCGGGTGGTCCCTGCGGCCGCTCGCGGGCGCTCTCTCTCACCGACGGACCCACGGGTTGGGCAGTCGGGCCCTTCGAAAGGACGTGGCGTCGGCCGGTGGGTAGTCGGTCCGGCGGACTGTGGATGCCCATGGCCCGCCACGGGCCCTGGGCATCCACAATCTCGATCGGCATTCTGCGGATCCCGGTGCGGCAGCTCTAGGGCCGGCCGGAGTAGGGCCGCCGAGCTGGTCTGAAGGCGAGGTTGCGCCACGCGAATGGCTCCGCTCGCGCACGAGGTTTCGCATCTCGGTCACCCGTTTGTCAACGTCGGCTGAAAGCGGACCCTCTGGCGTCGGGTGAAAATGGACCCCTCT
>CAZLGB010000241.1:0-4548 GCA_964558825.1 uncultured Intrasporangiaceae bacterium | reverse complement strand
CGAGCTGGTGAGCTCGCCGACGGCCACCGAGCCGGTCGGGTCGGGGCAGCTCACCGGCCTCGACGCCCAGGCGCTGCTGCTCGCGAGCGCCGGGCATGTCGCTCCCGACCGGCGGATCGGCGGGCCGTATGCCGCGGCCCTCGCCGTCGCGCTCGTGGCGGCCGAGCGCGCTGCGGGGTCCCTCGATGTCCCCCGGCGGTCTTCGTCATGGGGCAGCCAGCTCGCCCCGCTCGATCTGCGCGGCGACCCCTTCGCCGAGCTGCTCGATGCGGTGGCCGGCAATCCCGGTGCAGCGCAGGCCATGCTGCTCGCCCCGTGCGGGCCGCGCCAGCAGCCCGTCGTCGACTACCTGTTGTCCGACCGGCTCACCGGTCCGCTCGGCCGGTCGTGGTCGGCGGCCAGCGAGTCCTTGGCCCGGGTCCTGCTCGAGTCCGGAGTCGGCGCCGATCTGGACAGCGTCCGGGTCGCTTCCGCGGCCCTCGACGCGCTCGGGGCGACCCTCGAGCAGGCCTACACCGATCCCCGACTCGGCGGGGCCATCGCCGAGCGGGTGCAACCCCTGCGCGCCGCCGTCGCCGCTCTGCTCGTCGGCCATCCAGAGGCCTGGTCCACGGCGCTGGCGTCCACGACCACCGACTTCGCCAACACCGGGCTCGCAGAGCTCGTCGGCGGCACCGTGACCGCGCCCACCCTCATCGTGCGGTCGCTGTCCCGCTTCACCGCCCTCGTCGCCACCCTCGGCCTCGACGGTTTCGACGTCCACCACCCGATGACCGACCCGACCCCAGCCTTGGCCCGATTCGTCGACGGCGTGCTCGAGGACCTGGGCCAGACTGTGGCGTCAGCCCTCGCCCTCACCGGCGCCCCGGGAGACACCACCCAGGACGTGGCGGGCCTGGCAGGCCGGGCGGCGCGATTGCTCGGGCTGACCCTGGCCGCCGCCGGGGCCGCGCAGGTGGCGGCCGGCGCAGCCGCCGATGCCGCCAACGAGCGGATGCGTGGCCTGGTCGGCAAGGGCCTGGACAAGCTCGACATCGGCAAGCTCGTGAGCTCTGCAATCGGCACGGCTGCTAGCGGTGGTCTCGGCAAGGCGGCCGCGGGCGCCGCCGTCGCTGCGGTCAACGCGGGGGTCGACGCCGAGCTCGATCGGCTGCTGCCGCTCGACGCCGCCACGTCGGTGAGCGCGGGTCAGGCCCCGATCCAGCGCGATGTCGCCGCCAGCCTGCGCGAGCTCGTCCGCCGGATCGTCGCCGCGAGTGGCGTGTGGGATCCGGCCCATTCGCCGAAGCAATGGTGCGACCGGACTCCGTCGTGCGTGCGCTTCTGGGGGGCCGACGGTCGCCCGCTCCCCCCAGCGGGCCTCGACCGGGGGGCGCTGCAGTCGCTGCGGATGTGGGAGCAACAGCTGCCGGTCGGCGCCACCGTCGAAACGTCCATCGGAGAGGGCCTGCGCAGCGGGGCGGCCTTGGCCGCCCGGTGATCACCTCGCCAGCGCGATGACCTGGGTCAGCTCGGTCGCGTCCCACCACATGAGGTCGACGTCGTCCACCCCGCCGGGGTGTTCGTCGACCTGGAAGGACACGATCTGGCGCAGCTGCAGGGCCGCTCGCAGGCTCACGGCCGCCGGGTCGGCTGTGCCGCCGCCGGGCGCTGGGCCACCGAGGGCGGCAACCGGGACATCGGCGGCGGCGACGACCCGGCGCACCGGACGGGTGCCCCGAGCGACCCCGGCCGCGGCGGCAGCGGCGACGAGGGCGGCATACTCCAGCTCGTCGAGATCGGCGCCGGGCAAGGCACCGCGCAACCCGGGGGTCACCGTCCACACGATGACCGGCGGGTCGAGCGTCTCTCCGCGCGCGAGCCGGGTCAGCGCGGCGAGCTCGAGGGGCAGATAGACCCGCGCCGAGGTCACGAGGACCGAGCTCCCGAGTCGTCCGCCGCCTCGCCACCGTCGACCGCCGTGTATGCCGTGACCGGGTCGGGCTCGGTGGGCTCGTGCGGCACGTGTCCATGGTCGATCGCCAACTCGTGGGGGTCGCCGAGGGATAGGCGCGAGGTCCGCAGCGAGGTCTCCAGGACCGCGAGGCGGCGCTGCGCCTCCATGATGTTGTGGCCCATGACCTCGAGGTCCTCGCTGCTCGGGCCGAGCACCGTGACGTGGGCGCCCCCGCGGTGCACCGTCGTCACCTCGCGTAAGCAGCGTCGGGTGACCCGGGTGCGCCAGGTCCGCTCGATGCGGGTCATCACTCGGGTGGGGGTGTCGGGGTCGAAGGTCACCGCCGGGGCGAGGACATAGACCTCGTCGAGGTCGAGCCCGGCCATGAGGTCGACATTGGTCGAGGACCACGCTCCGCCGTCGACATAGCGCCGGCCGTCGATGACGACAGGCTCGTACCAGGCGGGGATGGCGCACGAGGCCATGACCGCGTCGGCGAGGTCGACCTCGGGAGATCCCTTGCGCCCGAAGGCGATCCGCTCGGACGCGTCGTAGTCGAGGGCGACGACGGTGAGGCCGGCACGCGGCGCCCAGCCGCTGGGCGCCACATGCCGCACGAGCGCGCCGACGCGGTCGAGCCGGCCGGTGCCGAGCGGGAGGAAGCTGGAGATCACCGTGGTGGGCGGCAGCTGGCGCAGCTGCTTGAGCCCACGGCGGATGACCTGCGGGGCGCCGATCGCGACCTTCGGGGTCGTCGGGCGCGAGGCCCCGGCCGCGGTGTCGTGGTCGTAGTGGTAACCCAGGAGCGGACCCGACGTCAGCTCGGCCCCGAGCTGGTGCTCGCGCAGCTCGGCGACCGACGCGCCGCAGGCGAGCAGGGCCGCGAGCACGGATCCGGCTGAGGTGCCGACGAATTCGTCGAAATCCCGGGCGTCGATGCCGAGGACCTCTTCGAGAGCGGTGAGGGCGCCGACGGTCCACGCCGCCCCGAGCACCCCTCCCCCGCCGAGCACGAGCCCGCGTCGGGTCACCGCAGACCGTCCCCGGCGTCGGCGAGCTCGTCGAGCGCGTCGGCGATCGCCTGGCCGAGCACCTCGACATCGGGCATGGCGTCGCGGTCGGCGTTGAGCCCGTAGTAGACCCCACCGTCATAGGAGGTGACGCCGATGGCCAGCGCCTGCCCCTTGGCGAGCGGGATGACCGGATAGGTCGACAACAGTCGGGCGTCACCGGCATACAAGGGCGATTGCGGGCCGGGCACATTGGTGACGATGAGGTTGAACAGCCGCCGCGATTGCTCGCTGCCCAGCCGCGCACCCATCGAGTGCAGCGTCGGCGGAGCGAAGCCGGCGAGCCCGACGAGCTGGTCGGCCCCCAGTGCCCGGCCCCCAGCGGTCTGCTGGCGCATGAGGAAGGCGATCTGGTGCAGCCGCATCGAGGCGGCGGGCTCCCCCACCGGCAAGTCGACGAGGCAGGCGTTGAGCGAGCTCGCGCCGTCGCCGTCGTCGCTGCGCACGCTGACCGGCACGAGGGCGCGCACGACCGTCGCGTTGCGCACGGCAGCACCGCGGGTGAGCAGCCAGCTGCGCAGCGCGCCGGCGATCGAGGCGAGGACGATGTCGTTGACCGACACGTCGTCGGCGTGCGGCCCCCGGGCGAGCCGCGCGCGGACCTCGCGATAGGCCGACAGGTCGGTGCCGACCATGACGAAGCGACGCGACTGTCCCACCGGCGAGTTGAGCGGAGACGTCGGAGCCGGTCGGGCAGCTCCCTTGACGACGGCCGCGACGAGCTCGCCGACGCTGGAGGCGACCCGTCCGCCGAGCTGGGCGACCTCGGAGGTGCCGCCGCGGACCGCCTCGATCATCGCCCGCGGCCCCTTGACCGAGTCGACGATCGCCGACGCGACGAGCGAGACATCGCTCGGCGCGGGGCGGGGGCGCCACAGGTCGGGGGCCGGCTTCTCCCAACCGGGATCCGCGCCGATGAGCACGTGCCCGATGTCGAGGGCGGTGATGCCGTCGATGAGGGCGTGATGGGTCTTGGTGACGATGGCAAAGCGCCCCTGCTCGAGGCCCTCGACGACGTAGACCTCCCACAGCGGGCGGTTGCGATCGAGCGGACGCGACTGGATCCGCGCGACGAACTCCTCGAGCTGGGCGTCGGTCCCGGGCCGGGGCAACGCCGCTCGCCGGACGTGATAGCTGAGGTCGAAGTGCTCGTCGTCGACCCAGACCGGCCGGGCCAGGTGTCCGGGCACCTGGGCGATGCGCTGGCGATAGCGCGGCAGCGTCGCGACGCGTTGGCCGATGAGGGTGAGCAGCCGGTCGTGGTCGAGCCGGCCCTCCGGCGGCGCAAAGACCATGACGGCGCCGACATGCATGACCGTCGCCCGGTCCTCCATGTAGAGGAAGGAGGTGTCCAGCGATGACAGGCGGTCGACCACGGTCCCCATCCTGTCACGGCGAGCGCCGCCTCCCGCGTCCTTGCCGGGTGACCAGGCTCGATCGCCGCGTCGACCGGTCACCCGCGCCGCCGCACCCGCCCCCGCCGTGCCGTATGCCGCGCGCCGGGCAAGGGATCGGAGGCCCCGGCGAGGCGGCCGGCGAGGG
>CAZLGB010000240.1:0-4569 GCA_964558825.1 uncultured Intrasporangiaceae bacterium | reverse complement strand
CCCGAGCGCCAGCAGCACGCCCCGCCCGGTCCAGCTGGTGCTGATCCGCGGGTCGGCGACTGCGCCATAGCCGAGCGCCGCCAGCGGTGTCAGGGTGAGCAGCGTGACCGTGTGACGGCGCGTCCACGCGGCGCGCCACAACTGCCATGCCGCGCCGATAGCCGAGCCGGCGCCGGTGGCGGCGGCCACCGCGGGCACGGCACCGCGAGCGACGGTCCGCTCGGGAGTCGCCCAGGTCGAGCTCGGCTCGGTCACCGGGCGGTGTTGTAGGGGCTCCGGGGATACCACTGAGCGGGCCGGGTCGGGGCGCTTGAGCAGGCGCACCGCTGCTGCTCGGGCACCCGAGCGAGCACGGCGTCGGCGTGCATGCCGCAGCCGCTCCAGGTCGTCTTGCCGCAGGTGGCGCAGCGGGCGGGACTGCACATGGGTGATTCCTCCAGGTCGGTGCTCGGACGTCGTCAGTGTCGGGACTGTAATACCCCCGGGGGTATCTGGTCAAGCCGAAGGAGCTCCTGGCAAATACCCCCTGGGGTATAGGATGGACGGAGATTCAAGGAGCCCACATGTCCCAGCCTGCCGCTCTCTCGTCGACTCCCACCGCGACGCCGAGCCTCCAACACTTTCCCGTCACGCTGTTCGCCTCGGTCATGGGAGTGGGTGGCCTCGCCCTCGCCTGGCGGCGCGCCGGCGTGGCGTGGGACTGGCCGCGGTGGGTCGGAGCTGCCCTCACCCTGCTTGCGGTGGCGATCTTCGTCGTCGTCTCCGTCGCGTATGCCGTGAAGTGGCGCCGCCATCCCGCGGCGGCCCGTGCCGAGCTGCGCCACCCGGTGCGGATGACCTTCGCCCCCACCCTGACGATCTCCATCCTCATCCTCGCGACAGCGCTGCAGGATCTCGCGTCTGACGTCGCCGTCGTGCTCTGGTGGGTGGGGGCGCTGGGCCACCTCGCCGTCACGCTCGCGGTGCTCTCGGCCTGGCGCGTCCGCCCGGACATCCAGGCTCCCCAGGTCACGCCCGCGTGGTTCATCCCGGTCGTCGGCAACGTCATCACGCCGCTCGCTGCCCCTGCCTTGGGTTCAGTCGAATTGGCCTGGCTGGCTTTCGGATTGGGCGTGATCGCGTGGCTCGGCCTGCTGCCGATCGTGCTCAATCGGCTGCTGCTCGTCGACCCGCCGATGCCGGCCCGGTTGCTGCCGACCATCGCGATCCTCGTGGCGCCGCCGGCCGTCGGGGTCCTCTCCTGGACGACCCTCGTCGGCGGACCACTCGACCCCGTGCGGCGCATCCTCTTCGGCGCGGCACTCTTCTTCGCCGTCTGGGCGGCAGGCCAGCCGGCTCTGTGGCGGCTGCGCTTCGCCCTGCCCTTCTGGGCCTTCACCTTCCCCGCGGCAGCCCTGGCGGCCGCGGGGATCGCCGTCGATGCGGCAGCCTCAGGTCCCACCGTCGGGGCCGCGACGGCATACCACTGGCTGGCCGTGGCCCTGCTCGTGGGGGCGAGCGTGATCGTCGCTGTCATCGCCGGGCTCACCGTGCGCGAGGTGCTGCACCGGCGCATCTGCCTCCCCGAATGACCTTGTGCGGAGCGGTGCGGAGACGCGCCATATCAGATACCCCCTGGGGTATCTGATACTCTCGCCTCCGGATGGCAGTCAGCCATCGGTCAAGCGAAGGGAAGCCTCGTGGTGTCAGGGCGGAAGACGTTGGCGCGCATCGCAGTCGGTGCGCTCACCTCGGCGGCGGTCATGCTCGGCGGCGCCGCCTGCTCCTCGGGCACGGCGACCGACACGGCGGGTGGATTGGCCGGTGTGGCGGCAGCGACGGCCGCCCCCACGGGCGGCGCGGCGCTCGATGCCAAGGGCTTCGCCGCGGCGATCAAGGTGCCCGGCACGGTCGTCATCGACGTCCGCACGCCGGCGGAGTATGCCGATGGCCACCTCGCCGGCGCGCGCAACCTCGACGTCAACGCGGCCGACTTCGCGACCAAGGCGGCGGCGCTGCCCAAGGGTGTGCCCTATGCGCTCTACTGCCACAGCGGCAACCGCTCGGGCACGGCGCTGGCGATCATGACCCGGCTCGGCTACACCACGGCATACCACCTCGCGGGTGGCATCACGGCGTGGACGAGCGCCGGCGGTGCCGTGACCAAGAGCTGACCGACGACCATCCACGAGCGCAAACAGGCGCTGCACCCCGGGAGGTGCAGCGCCTGTTTCGTGTGAGTCAGTGGCTCGACGGCCCGCGCCAGCGCGCGGTCGTGTGCCCGGCCGCCTTGGCCCGCTCGAGGGCCTCGATGATGACGCGCTCGGCGACCTTGCGCCCGAACCACCGCGAGCTGTCGACCGACTTGCCCGGCTCGAGGTCCTTGTAGGTCTCGAAGAAGTGCCCGATCGCGGCGATCTCGAATTTGTTGATGTGCTCGAGCTCGGTGACGTCGGCGTGACGCGGATCGGTCGCCGGCACGCAGAGGATCTTGTCGTCGCCGCCGGCCTCGTCGGTCATCTGGAAGACCGCGATCGGCCGCGCCCGCACGACGCACCCGGGGAAGGTCGGCTCGTCGAGCAGGACCATCGCATCGAGCGGGTCACCGTCCTCGCCGAGGGTGTCCTCGATATAGCCGTAGTCCGACGGATAGGACATCGAGGTGAACAGCCAGCGGTCCAGGCGGATGCGCCCGGTCTCGTGGTCCACCTCGTACTTGTTGCGGAAGCCGCGCGGGATCTCGATCGTGACGTCGAACTCCACGTCCTTGCCCCTATCCAGTCGTCTCGGGTGACCTACGCTTCGGTGTCGTCGGTCGGGTCCAATCTAGGGGGTCGCGCATGCGTCGGGGCGCCGCGGTCTCGCTGGTGGGACTGCTCGTCCTCGGTGGGTATGCCGCCGCGGACGTCGTCGACGTCGCTCCAGGGGTGCTGACCCGGGCACCGCTGCCCACGATCACCCCGTCTCCCACGCTGACGCCCGGCCCGCTGGCCGACGTCCCGCTGCCCAGCGCCGACCCCTCGGGTATGCCGGTGCGCCCAGCGGGCACCGACGCCCCACTGCCCAACGCCGCCGGTCTGCGGGCCGCCCTGGCGGCCGTGCTCGGCGACCCCGCGCTCGCCGACAGCTCGCTGAGCATCCGCGACGCGCTGACCGGTGCGCACCTGCTCGACGTCGCCGCCGACACCCCTCGCACGCCGGCCTCGACGGTCAAACTGCTCACCGCCGTGGGCGTCGACGCAGCCTTCCCGGCCGGGGCGAGGCTGCGCACGTCGGTCGTCGCGGGCCCCACCCCTGACCGCATCGTCCTCGTCGCCGGGGGCGACATGCTGCTGGCGACCGCAGCCGGCGACCCGTCGGCCATCGTCGGTCATGCCGGGATCGCCGACCTCGCCAAGACCGTCGCGACCGCCCTCATCGCCCGCGGGCAGAGCGCCGTGACCCTTCAGGTGGACCTACGCTATGCCCCCGGCGCCTTGACGGCCTCGACCTGGCCGGCGCGCTTCGCCGACACCGGCCTCACCGGGCGAGTGACGATGCTCGGCCTCGCCGAGCGTCAGGCGGTGGCCGGCAAACCGGCACCCGCCGACCCGGTGGGCGAGGTCGCTGCCGCGCTGGCCGGCCAACTCACGGCCCTGGGTGTCACGACGGCCGTCGACCCCGCGCGGATCACTGAGGGTCCAGCCGGCTCGAGCACCTCCACGCTAGGGCCGACGACGCCGGCGGCGGGCTCGGCCACGGGCGCCCCGGCGGGGGCCGCCGAGCTGGGTGCTGTCGAGTCGGCTCCCGTCGTCGACCTGCTCGGGCTGGCCCTGCAGCGCAGCGACAACGCCTTGGCCGAGTCGCTGGCCCGACAGGCGGCCTTCCGCTCCGGTCGCGCGAGCGACTTCGCGGGCGTCGCGGCATACCTCCGTGATGCCGTCGCCGCGGCGGGGGTGGACGTCACCGGTGTGGCGCTGCAGGACGCGTCGGGGCTCACGGCGGCCGACCAGGCGCCCGCCCGGGTGCTCTCCGACGTGCTCGACCTCGCCGTCTCGGGACGCCGGCCGGGGCTGACCCGCGCGGTCGCCGCCCTGCCGGTGGCGGCGCTGACCGGCACCCTTTCCGACCGATTCTCCGACCCGGCGGCGACCCTCGGGGCGGGCCTCGTGCGCGCCAAGACCGGCACGCTCATCGGCGCCAACGCCCTGGCCGGCACGGTGGTGACTCGCGACGGACGGCTGCTGGTCTTCGCTGCCCTGGCGGCCGGTCCCGAGGGAACGGACCAGGTGCGCACCGCGTTGGACCGACTCGGAGCGACGCTCGTGACCTGCGGATGTCGTTGACCAGGAAAGGGTTCTCGTGACCGATCACGACATGGACGATCTCCCCGCCGGCGGCCCTGTCGACTCGCCTCGCGATGCCGCCGCCGGGGGACCGGTCGGCACGGTGGGACCGGTCGGCGCGGCGACGACCGGCGACCGTGGGGTGACCGGCATGCCGCACGACCGCGACGGTGGCTCGTCGCTCATCGACTGGGACGTCGCACGGCTCACGGCTGCCCGCCTCGCCGGGCCCGGCCCCAAGGTGAGCGCCGGGGAGGCCGCGAGC
>CAZLGB010000239.1:0-4591 GCA_964558825.1 uncultured Intrasporangiaceae bacterium | reverse complement strand
GACGGCTGATGAGCCGGCCGGCCCGCGCCTCGGGGGCCTGAGCGGTCCGTCGGCCGATTGCCGTCCCAGCGCGGACGCCGCGGCTGGTCACCCATCGGTGCCGAGCCGCTCCCCCGGCCCGATGCGCAACCCCCGCGCCCAGTCGGCTGCAGCCATCTCCTTCTTGCCCTGCGCCCGCACCAGCCCCAGCCGGACGGCGGCGGTGCCGGTGCCGGCATACACGGAGCTCTTGGTGACGAGCAGCTCCCCCGGCGCGAGCGTGGTCGCCACGGGCAGCTCGGACGCGACGGTGACCGGCCCCAACCGCAGCCGCTCGCCGCGCATCGTCGTCCACGCCCCCGGGGCGGGCGTGCACGCCCGGACCAGCCGGTCGACGGCGAGCGCGGGATGGGCCCAGCTGACCCGGGCATCCTCGACCTCGAGCTTGGGCGCGTGCGACACGCCGTCGCCCGACTGCGGCTGGGCCGCGAGCGCTCCGGCCTCGATGCCGTCGAGGGTCGCGACGAGCAGGCCCGCACCGGCGACCGCGAGCCGGTCGAGCAGCTCGCCGCTCGTGTCGGTGGGGCGGATGGTCTCGGTGAGGATGCCGAAGACCGGCCCGGTGTCCAGCCCCGCCTCGATGAGGAAGGTGCTCGCGCCGGTCACCTCGTCACCGGCAAGCACGGCTCGCTGCACAGGAGCCGCGCCCCGCCACGCGGGCAGCAACGAGAAGTGGAGGTTGACCCAGCCGTGCCGCGGGATCTCCAGCGCCGAGGGCGGCAGCAGGGCGCCATAGGCGACGACAGGGCAGCAGTCCGGCGCCAGCTCGCGCAGGGCCGCCTGGAAGTCCGGCTCACGGGGCGAGCGCGGCGTCAGCACGGGTATGCCGTGCTCCTGGGCACGCACGCGCACGGGCGAGGGCACGAGCGTGCGCCCGCGGCCGGCGGGAGCGTCGGGACGGGTGACGACGCCGACGACCTCGTGAGCCGAGGCGACGAGCGCGTCGAGCGAGGGAAGGGCGACCTCGGGGGTGCCGGCGAAGACCAGCCGCATGTCACATCCCCAGGCCGAAGGTCGCGTGCGGGCTGACCCGCACCGTCGGCGCGGTGCCGCCGGCCCACTCGGCCTCGCGCACCGCCCGCATGGCGAGCTTGCGTTGGGACGGGTCCATCCGGTCGATGAAGAGGATGCCGTCGAGATGATCGGTCTCGTGCTGTACGGCGCGGGCGAGCAGCTCGCTGCCCTCGATGGTGACCGGCTCCCCATGCTGGTCGCGACCGGTGGCGACGGCGCGCAGCGCCCGGGGGGTCTCGAACTTCAGCCCGGGGAAGGACAGGCAGCCCTCCTCGCCCTCCTGCAACTCCTCCGACAGCACGAGGCTCGGGTTGATCAGATGCCCGACAACTCCGTCGACGAAGTAGGTGAAGACCCGCAGCCCGACGCCGATCTGGGGCGCCGCCAGCCCCGCCCCGGGCGCGTCGAGCATCGTCTCGGTGAGGTCGGCGACGAGCTGGCGCAGCTCCTTGTCGAAGTCGACGACCGGGTCGGCCGGGGTCCGCAGGATCGGATCGCCGAAGAGACGAATGGGCTTGACGGACAAGGGCTTTCCTTCACCAGGGGTATGCCGTGCGCGAGCGAGTCTAGTCGGTCTCGAGTTGACGCAGCCCACGCACCGATGGCAGGGCGAGCGTCGAGAGGCTGAGCACGGCATACGCCACGGCGCTGACGAGCAGCACGGTGCGCCGGTCGAACGACGTCGCGAGCCAGCCATAGGCGAGCGCCCCGATCGGCATGGCGACGAAGGACCCGAGCGCGTCATAGCTGGAGACCCGTGAGAGCACCGCCTCGGGGATGTGCTGCTGCAGGGCGGTGAGCCACCCCACGCCGAAGACCTCCATGCAAGCCCCGGCCCCGAGGAAACCCACGGCCAGCGGGGCCGTGCTCGGCGTCAGGGCGAGCAGCGCGAGCGGGATGGAGATCGTCGAGATGGCGAGCATCCCGGCGACGAGCGGACGGCGCAGCCGGATCCGCAGCAGCACGATGGTGCTGATGACCGTGCCGATCGCCTGGGCGGAGAGCACCAGCCCCCAGCCGGCCTCGCCGATCTCGGGCGCGCCCTTGGCGATGAGCGGGCCGAGGACGCCTTCGGCGCCGATGTGGATCGCATTGAGGACACCGAAGACCGCGACGATGACCCACAGCCAGGTGCGGGCGACGAACTCCCCCCACCCCTCACGCAGGTCCGCCCACATCGAGGCACCCGCGCCGTGCTCCCCTGCGTGGACCCTGTCGCGGGCGGGCAACCGGACGCGGGCCAGCAAGGGGATCGACAGCAGGCAGGTGAGCGCGTCGACGGCGAGCGCCCAGCCGGGGCCGACGCCGACGACGAGCAGCCCGGCCACCGCCGGTCCGGCGATCTGGATCGTGCTGCGCACGAAGCTCAGCAGTGCGTTGGCCTGTTGGACATGCTCGGCGCGCACGATGAGCGGGACGATGCCGACCGAGGCCGGCATCCAGAAGGCGTCGACCGCGCCGCCGACGCCCTCGAGCGCGACGAGGTGCCAGATCTCGGCGCGCCCGGTGATGACGAGCACGGCCACCGTCCCCTGGATGACCGCCGACGCTGCGGCACACGCCTGGATGACCAGCACTCGCGAGAAGCGGTCGGCGATGACTCCGCCGAGCAGGACGAAGAGCACGTTGGCCGTCATGTAGACGGCCAGCACCCCGGCCAGCGCATCGGGAGCATTGCTGACGTGCAGCACGGCGAAGGCCAGCGCGACGCCGGTCATCGAGGCGCCGGTGCGCCGCACGATCGTCGCGGCGAAGTACCACGCGAACCGCGGCTCCCGCAGCGCCTCGGCCGCGTCGCGAAGTCTCACCGGGCGACCCTCCCCCGCCGTGCGCTGTCGGTCAACTCGACGGTCCGGGGTCGGCGGCTGACTCCAGCACCGCACCATCGGCGACCTGCCGGACGCCGCCGGAGTCCTCGAGTGACACCGCGCCGCGCACCCGGACCCCGGCCCCGAAGGACCAGTCGCCCTCGACGGTCAACGACGTCGCCGCGCGCAGCGAGGGTATGCCGTGGGCGAACCGCGCGTCGAAATCGTCGATGCGCGCGTAGAAGCGTTCGTCGAGGGCCACCGTGGGGGGCGACTCGACGGTGAGCCGCGGCACCGCGTCCTGCCCCAGCTCGTAGACATCCGAGCGCACGAGCAGCAGGTCGCTGGTCGTCTTGACCGGCAGGAATCGGCGGCGCTCCACGGCGATCGGCGCGGCCCCGTCGAAGGCCTCGATCGCGGCCCCCATGGCCGACTCGATCTGCACGACGCGCGGCGAGGACGGGTCGCGTGGGTCGACCGGTTTGACGTTGCGGATGAGCGGCAGCCCGAGCCGGCCGCCGCCCTCCCGCAGGGCCTCGAGCAAGGCTTCGAGGTCGAGCCACACGTTGTTGGTGTGGAAGAAGGGGTGACGCTGCTCGTCGGTGAAGAACGGCAGCTCCTCCGGCGCCGTCTGCGCGGTGTCGCGCAGGATGACCCGCCCGTCGCTGCGGCGGATGGCCAGATGCCCGCCCTTGCGGTCGGCACTGGTGCGCCGGCATACCTCGGCGGCATAGGGCGCCCCGGACGCGGCGAACCACCCGGCGAGCCGAGCGTCGGGCGCCGCCCCGAGATTGTCGGCATTGGACGCGCTGGCATAGCGGAAGCCGGCAGCCAGCAGTCGCTCGAGCACGCCGCTGCCGAGCAGCGTCGGATAGAGGTCACCGTGCCCGGGCGGGCACCACTCCAGCTCAGGATCGGCGGGCCAGCTCACCGGCGTGAGATCGCGCTCCAGCAGCTTGGGCTCGCGGCTCTGCAGGACGTCGAGCGGCAGGTCACCGACGGCCATCTGTGGGTATGCCGCGAGCGCGGCGAGCGTGTCATCACGCGTGCGGAAACTGTCCAGCAGCAGCAGGGGCAGCCGGGCGGTGTGCTCTCGCCGGGCGTGCTGGACCTGGGCGACGACCAGGTCGAGGAAGGTCCGCCCGTCGCGCACGGGCACGAGACTCTTGGCCCGGTCCATGCCCATCGACGTGCCCAGCCCGCCGTTGAGCTTGATGATGACGGTGCGATCGAGCGCGGCGGCGGCGGTCTGGGGATCGATCTCGACCTCGGTGTGGCGCGGCGGGTCGAGCAAGGGCTCGATGTCCGCCTCGCGGATCAGGCCGGTCGCGCCGCTCTCGAGCTGGCCGTAGTAGCCCGCGAAGGTCGCGACCACCGGCTCGGGTGCACCGTCGGCCCGCAGCTTGGCCAGCGCCGCGTCCAGCCCCGCGCGACTCATCGTCTGCTCACTTTCCGGGTCGCGCTCGCGACCGTCCCCTGTCGACTCACCGTATGCCAGCGGCTCAGTTGGAGCCATCCCAGTCCACGCGCACCACCAGCGAGGTGGGGTCCTTGCGGGCGCTGCGCACGGCCTTGACCGAGCGCAGCGCATCGGCCAACGCCGGCCACGATCGCCGATCGACGCGCAGCAGCTCGCGGATCTGCTCGGGAGCGGCCGCGCCCCGCCCGGCCGGCAGGGGCAACGGCCCGAGCCGCTCGATGACCCCGCCGACGGTGTCGACGGCGCGCTC
>CAZLGB010000238.1:0-4649 GCA_964558825.1 uncultured Intrasporangiaceae bacterium | reverse complement strand
TGCACGAGGAGTTGTCCAGCGACATGTATTCCGAGCAGGGGTTGGACGCGGTGATGCGGCCGGTCTCGGGGTTGGTGTGCCAGGCGTTGATCGTGTCGTCATATTGGATGCCCGGGTCGGCGCACTCCCACGCGGCCTTGGCGATCTTGTCGAAGAGCTCGCGGGCGTCGACCTCGCGCATGACCTCGCCGGTCTGGCGGGCGCGCAGCCCGAAGCTCGTGCCGTCCTCGACCGCGCGCATGAACTCGTCGGAGACGCGCACCGAGTTGTTGGCGTTTTGATACTGCACGGACACGATGTCCTTGCCGCCGAGGTCCATGTCGAAGCCGGCGTCACGCAGCGCGCGGATCTTGTCCTCCTCGCGCGCCTTGGTGTCGATGAACTCCTCGATGTCGGGGTGGTCGACGTCGAGGACGACCATCTTGGCCGCGCGGCGGGTGGCGCCACCGGACTTGATGGTGCCTGCGGAGGCGTCGGCCCCGCGCATGAAGGACACCGGGCCGGAGGCCGTGCCGCCCGAGGAGAGCAGCTCGCTGGAGGCGCGGATCCGCGACAGGTTGAGCCCGGCACCGGACCCGCCCTGGAAGATCTTGCCCTCCTCCTTGTACCAATTGAGGATCGAGTCCATCGAGTCGTCGACCGACAGGATGAAGCACGCCGACACCTGCTGGGGGCTGGGCGTGCCGACGTTGAACCACACCGGGGAGTTGAACGAGAAGACCTGGTGCAGCAGGGCATAGGTCAGCTCGTGCTCGAAGATCTCGGCGTCGTCATCGGAGCCGAAGTAGCCGAACTCCTTGCCGGCCTTGGCATAGGTCAGCACGACCCGGTCGATGAGCTGGCGCAGCGAGCGCTCACGAGCCTCGGTGCCCAGGGCGCCGCGGAAGTATTTGGTCGTGACGATCGCGCCCGCGTTGACCGACCAGAAGTCGGGGAACTCGACGCCGCGCTGCTCGAAGATCGTCTCGCCGGTCTTCCAGTTGGTCTGCACGACGTCGCGGGTCTCCCAGGCGACCTCGTCATAGGGGTGCACCCCCGCCGTCGTGAAGATGCGCTCGACCGTCACGCCCTTGCCGGAGCGGGGCTTGCGTGCTCCCGAGCGGTTGGCGGTTTCCGTCATGTCCGTGGCCTCCCTGACCTGTTCTGTGGTGCTTCCCCAACGATGTCACCGACCACTGACAGCCCTCCCAGGAGTGCCCGTGGCCGGGTATGGCTAGTGGTGCTGGTGTGCGGCCGGCTCGCCGCCCGGCATACGCCCCGAGGGGTATGCCGTGCCCGCGGCGTCCGGGGTGTCCGTCGCGTCGCGGTCGGCGCGCAGCAGGGTGATCGCCGCCTCGAAGTCCTCGAGGCTGTCGAACGCCCGATAGACCGAGGCGAAGCGCAGGTAGGCGACCTCGTCGAGCTCGCGCAGCGGCTCGAGGACGGCCAGGCCGACCTCGTGGGCGTCAACCTCGGCCGACCCGCTGGCACGGACGGTCTCCTCGACCCGCTGGGCCAGGCGCGCGAGGTCGTCCTCGGTCACCGGGCGGCCCTGGCAGGCCTTGCGCACCCCGACGAGGACCTTCTGCCGGCTGAACGGCTCGGTCGCGCCGGAGCGCTTGACGACCGACAGGCTCGCGCTCTCGATCGTCGTGAAGCGACGACCGCACTCGGGGCACTGGCGGCGCCGCCTGATCGAGGTGCCGTCGTCGGTCGTGCGCGAGTCGATGACCCGTGAGTCCTGGTGGCGGCAGAACGGGCAGTGCATGGGTGTCCCCCCTTTTTGGCCTCTGGTGGTGTCGTCGCGTCGTGCCGGTCGTGCTCGTGCCCTGTGGATGTCCGTGGGGACAACCGGTGGACTTCTCGCCCCCACAACGGCCTCTTGTGGACCGCTCTGTGGACTGCTTGTGGGTAAGTCCCCCACCTCTGTGGACTAGATGTGGATGAATCACACCCGTGTAACTACTAGATGTAGTGGCCTACTGTGACTCCCCGGGGTGGCTCATGTCAAGCCCCGCAGGGCGTGTCGGGGTGTCGCAGGTCACCTCCAGCACGAGCGTGCTCGGGGCCGTATGCCGTCCTCAGCGGGCGAGCGTCCCGCGGCAGCCGGCAGGCACCGGCGCGAAGGCGCTGACCGGGTCGCATCGGGGTGTCGTGACGAGCAGATCGGGCCGGCCGGCTGCGACGGCGGCGAGATTCCAGACGCTCGTCGAGCCGGCCTCGAGGTAGTCGACGTGTCCGGCAATCCCCAGCCCGACGCTCCCGTCCGGCAGGGTCCGCGAGCTCGTCGACAACAGGGTGACCCCGTCGAGGTGCCCGACATCGGCGCCGAAAGCACCCTTCTCGGCCACCGGATCCCCGAGCGCCTCGGCGGCATACACCCGGCCGGGGGGCAGTCCGAGCCGCGTCACGTCGCTCACGGTGAGCCCGGGCGAGCCCGCGGTGACCAGCGCGTCCACCGGCGGGTGCCCGCGAGCGAGCATGAGGCCGGCGACGGTGCTGCCATAGGAGTGCGCCCAGAGGACCAGCCGAGGTGGAGGTGCGGGGGCCCGGACCGCTCGACCGGCTGGTGTGCCCAAGGTGCCGAGGGTGGCGAGCGCGCCGGGTGGCGGTGGCGCGGCTCGGGAGGCGGCCGCCAGGCCGGAGAGGAAGCGGTCGAGCCGGGCCGCCCCATCTTGGGCCGGGCCCAGGCCCAGGACCGTGCGGCCCGGAGTCAGCACCCCCGACACCTGCGGAGTGATGTAGCCCAGCCACACGACGCCGACGACCGGGCCGCTCTCACCGGCCATTCGGGTGGCGAGGTCGGCAGCGCCCTGGACTCGACCGGCATACGAGAGCAGGTGGGTGGAGACCGTGGCGGTGAAGCCGGGGACGAAGATCGCCAGCGACCCCGCCGCATCGACGTCCCCGGTGCTCACCGCCGCCGTGACGAACTCCCCTCCCGGATCGAAGGCGAGCAGCTGGCGCACCCGCCCGTCGCGGGTCTCGAGCAGCTGGCGCAGGTTGGCGACCGCGCGCAACCGATCGAGGGTGTCGTCGGCATCAGGCGCTGAGGCGGCCGTCATGGCGAGCCGGTCGAGCAGCAGCGCCTCGGCGTCGGCGAGCAGCGTGCGGTTGGCGCGATCCCGCGCCTCGGCAGGCAACCCGTCGGCCGGCCCGACCCACTCGGGGCGCTCACGGATCAGCCACTCGCGTTGCTCCGCGGTCAGCCCGGCCCACCAGGTCGCCGCCGCCGGATCGGCCGGCGCCGGGCTGGGAAGACCTCCCGCCGGGGGCGCGCCGTCCGGGCTGGGGATCGGCGGCCCGACCCCTGGCATTCCGACCCCGCGCAGGCGCGCCGCCAATTGGGCCACTGCGCCGCGATAGTCGGCCAGCGCCCGCGCCCGCAGCTGCTGGACCTCCGGCGGCTCGGCATCGGTCGGCTCGGGAGCAACCAACTGGGCACCAATCGACGGGCCAGAACGGGGATCGCTCGCTGCCGCCAGGCGGTCGGCTGCTGCCAGCAGCCGCTGAGCCGCCTCCACCTGGCGCCCCCCCGTCAGCAGGGCCGCGGAGGCGGCCTGCAGCTGCTCGGCGAGCCGCAATCCCCCCGCGGCGAGCCCATCGGCGTGCGCGTCAGCGGCCTTCGCGGCGAGGCCCGACCATCCAGCCGGCCCGGTCGCAGCAATGGCCATGGCTTGCTCGCGCACGGCAGTCGAGGTGGCACGCACAGTGGCCGCGGTCGCTCGCAACGCCGCCGGGTCGGCCGCGCGCACGAGGTCGGCCTCGCCGCTCACCCGAGACTCCCAGCCACCTCGGCCTCAACCCGGACGTATGCCGTGCCCGCCCCGCTCAGCCGAAGCGCGGTGGCTTGCAGCTCGGCGGCCCAGCCCCCCAGCGCGTCGCCGATCGACCGGGCGCAGTCCGCCAGCGCAGCCGAGCCGAGCCCGTCAGCGCCGGGCAGGGCGGATTGCGCGCGCAGCAAGCCGCCGCGCACGACAATGCCCTGTTGGGCGGCGGCGCTCCCCATCCGCTCGAGCGCCGCGCCAACGCCCATGAGCTCGTCGGGATTGACCTGCACCCACATCGACGGTCCTCCTCCCCTGTCGCAGCGACGACCGAGCACGCCCCTGGGGGCAGCGTAGGTCGGTCGCCGATCGGGGGCCGGCGGTCATCCACAGGGTGCCAACCCAGCCGGATCCGGAGCACACAGCCAACCGCCCGCCCGCCGGGTGGCGGGCGGGCGGGCGATCGGACCCGCACCCCGAGGGGACGAGGGTCGCGCCCCACGGGGTCGAGGCGTGAGGCGACGGCTAGGGCGAGGTGGCTGTCGGTCGGTGTGGCTCGGCGTCGGTCCGTGTCGGTCGGTGTCGACCGGTGGGGCTCGGCGTCGCTCGGTTGTCTCGGGCGCCGGCGTCGGCGTCGGCGCGGCGTCTCGGGCGCCGGCGAGTCAGGGCAGGGCGGGGATCACCAGGCTCTGGCCGGCGCGCACCTGCGGCGAGCTCAGGCCATTGGCCAGCTGGATCTGGGCGACACCCTCGGCGATGGTCAGCGCGGGGAGCGAGCTGGCGGCGATCTCGGAGAGCGTCTGCCCGGCCTGAACGGTGACCGTGCGGGCGGGGACCGCACCGGCGGCCAGCCCCGCCCGAGCAGTGGCGAGCGCGGCGACCAGCGCCAGGCCGACGATCAGC
>CAZLGB010000237.1:0-4716 GCA_964558825.1 uncultured Intrasporangiaceae bacterium | reverse complement strand
CGGCAGCGGTGCCGACGAGCGCGACGGCCGCGCTCGCCGCCCCGAGGGCTGCGTCCTTGCGGTCGACTCGTCGGGCCGCCACCGCGCGGCGGCCCTTGATCGACTCGAGCAACACCCCGAGGCAGGTCTCATTGTCGTATGCCGGAGCCCATCCGGCAGCCCGCAGCCGACCCGAGTCGACGACCCAGGGATAGAGCGCGAAGGCGAGCTCGCTGGCCGGGGCGGGCAGCACGCCGAAACGATGCAATCGCTGGGCGGTGCCGAGCGCGGCGCTCTCGGACAACTGCACCCGGCGCATCCCCGTGAGCCGCTCGACCTGGGACTGGGTGAGCGAGCCGGCGCAGCCGACGGTGAGCACCGCGCCGAGGTCGGTGCGCGCGGCGAGGGTGACCGCGCGCGCCAGGTCCTCGACATGGCAGAACTGCCAGGCCGGGTCGGCACCCTTGACGGTGAGCAGCCGAGGCGCCTCGAAGTGCCTCGTGACGACCGTGTCGATGCCGGTGCCGACGATGGCCGCCGGGCGGATGACGGTCAGCTCGAGGGCGGGGTGAGCGCGCCGCGCGTCGAGCAGCACGTCTTCGACGGCGAGCAGGTCACCGACGACCCCGCCATCGCGGACGGCACGCAGCGGCGCATCCTCGGCCAGCGGGATGGGGTTGTCGGCCGCCGCGCCATAGACCTTGGCCGATGTCACGACGACCAGGCGCTTGACCCCGGCGGCTGCCGCGGCGGTGACCAGCCCCTGCGCGGTGCGGACGATGCGCTCCCGACGCGGGGCACTCGACACGGCAAGGGAGGCCTCGAGGTCGGACTGAGCGGCCACCCAGAGGAGCACAGCGATCCCGCGCAAGGCCTTGGCAACCGCTGCCGGGTCGCCCGGATCGGCCAGCCGCCACTCGGCCCCGGCCACCGCCCCGCGAGTCCGATCGATCCCGACCGGGCCGCGCCCCCGGACACCGGCCCGCACCTCGGCGACAAGGGCAGCGAGGATGGCGGTCCCGGGGACGCTGCCGGCCTCCACGACGGCGACGCGGCCCTGCGCCTGCTGGGAACTCACACCGCCCTCCCGTGGTTGTCTGGTGTAGCCATTCTCTCAGCCTGTGCCAGGAGCCCCGACATGTCCGAGCCGCTCGACCCCGCCGACCCCAGGCGCGACGACGAGGGGGACGACGCGCGCGACGACGACGGCCTCGCCGGCCTGACCGAGATGCTGCGCAGCATGGGTATGCCGGTGCCCCCAGGAGGTCTCGCCGGCCTTGGCGGGCCGGGTGGAATGGACCTGCAGGCGATGATCCGCGGCATGTTCGGCCCCGACGCGCAGCTGCCTCCGGAGTTCGCCCAGCTGGCTGCCGCCCTGGCCGGTGACCCGAGCGGCAATCCCATGGCGGCGATGGCGCAGCAGGCCCAAGCGCTCTTCGGGTCGCGCAGCGGCTCCGAGCGGTTGGCGACCGCGACCGACCTGGCCCGCAAGGTCACCGCCATGCGCGGGGACCGCAGCATTGGCGAGAGCCAGCGTCGCGAGGTCGAGCAGGCCGTCGCGGTCGCCCGGCTGTGGCTCGACCCGGTGACCGCCCTCGACTCCCCCGCCGGTCCGGCGCTCGCCTGGAGCGCCGCCGAGTGGGTCGAGGCGACGATGCCCCGGTGGTACTCCCTCGTCGAGCCGATCGGCGACGGTGTCGCCGCCGCCGGCGCGGTCGCCATGCGCAAGCAGCTCGACCAGCTGCGCGAGCTCGGCGGCGCCGACGCCGGCTCCTCCGACGAGCTCGCCGCCTCCCTGGGTCTCCCGGCGGGGATGGGCGCGATGCTCGGGCCGATGCTCTCTCAGCTCGGGCCGGCCCTCGAGCAGTTCGCCGCCGGCATGTTCGGCGCCCAGCTGGGTCAGGGGGTCGGGGCATTGGCTGCCGATGTCCTCTCCGGCACCGAGGTGGGGCTCCCGTTGCTCGACGAAGGCGTCGTCGCGCTCATGCCCACGGCGATCGCGGCATTCGCCTCAGGCCTGGACATCGACCTGGGTCAGGTCCGGCTCTATCTCGCGGTTCGCGAGGCGGCCCGGGTGCGGCTGTATGCCGAGGTCCCGTGGCTCGCGGCGCAGGTCGAAGCCGCCGTGCGCGACTACGGGCGCAATGTCAGCATCGACACCGACGCCATCGAGGCGGCGATCCGCTCGGTCGACGTCACCAACCTCACCGACATCGAGTCACTCCAGCAGGCGATGTCACAGACCGAGCTCTTCGGCCGCACGACGACCCCGGCCCAGCAGGCCGCGTTGGTCCGCCTCGAGACGACGCTCGCCCTGGTGGAGGGCTGGGTGGATCTGGTCACCGACCAGGCCGTTGCCGCTCACCTGCCCCAAGCCGGCGCCCTCGGGGAGATGGTCCGGCGCCGCCGGGCCGGCGGACCTGCGCAGAAGACCTTCGCGGTCATGGTCGGCTTGGAGTTGCGACCGCGCCGATTGCGTGACGCCCGCAATCTGTGGGCTGCCCTGCAGGAGCGTGGCGGGCTCGTGTTGCGCGACGGCTCCTGGGCTCATCCCGACCTCGCACCGACGAGTGCCGACCTCGACGACCCGCTCGGGTATGTCGAACGGCGAGCCAACCCGCCGGCCCCCGACGCCATGGACGCCGAGCTGGACGCTTTGCTGGCCGGCTTCGCGCCCGGACAGACCGGCGCTGCGGGCAGCGACGCACCACGAAATCCGGAAACTCTGGGTGAGGACACCGACGAGAGCGACGAGAGCGACGACAGCGACGGCACCGACGAGCCTGGCCCCGGCCCCGGTGCGGGCCCGGGCCCGGCCGACCGGTGAGCGCGTCGGTCGGCACGGCATACGACCATCTGCACGACGACGCGGTGCGCGTGCTGCGCGCCTGGGCCGCCCCTGACCGGGCTCAGGACGCGCTGCGGCAGGCCTATCTCGAGCACCTCGCCGCGCACCCGGACGGGGTGGCCAAGGCCGGTCCGCCGGAGCACCTGACGGCCAGCGTCATCGTCTTCGACCGGACCGGGACCCAGGTGCTGCTCACCCATCACCGCAAGGCCCGCGCCTGGCTGCAGTTCGGCGGTCACCTCGAGGCGCAGGACCCCAGCGTGTATGCCGCCGCGGTGCGCGAGGTGGGTGAGGAGTCGGGCGTGGCCGGCATCCAGGTGATCGAGGCGGTCGCCGAGCTCAACCGGCACGTGCTGCGCGGAGACTTCGGGCGCTGCCGCGAGCACCTCGACGTGCGCTATGTCGGGGTGGCTCCTGACGGGCCCGACGGGCGGCCACTCGCCCCGATCGTCAGCGCCGAGTCGCTCGACGTGCGCTGGTGGCCGGTGGCGGCCCTGCCGGGCGAGAGCGCCGCCGAGCTGGCCGGGCTCATCACCGCCGGGCGGCGGTTGCTCGCCGCGGCGACCCCCCGGCTGTCGCCGGAGAGCTCAACGTGACGCGCGCCTAGATCGTCCAGAGCGAGACGAGCGCGACGAGTGTCATCGGGACGAGCTCGGTAATGCCGATCCGCTTGGGGGTCCACCCGAGCCGGGGCACCAGCCAGGCGCGCCCGGCGAGCAACGCGAAAACCGCTGCCAGCCAAGGCGACACGGGCATGACGACGAGAGCCGCGACAAGATGCCAGCCGATGCTGATTAAGAGGAAGCGCACGTTGCCCCGCTCGCGGATCATCGACTTGACGTAGCAGACGGTGCCGCCGAAGTAGAGGAACTGGCCGGCGGCGAGCCACCAGGCCCGCCGCAGGTCGGTGCCACCGCCGGCGTCATAGGCGACGACGGTCATGAGCGCCGAGCCGACGACGGTCGTGAGGCCTGCGAGCAGGTCGCGCTCGCGGCGCGCGGCGGCGGCCCAGAGGCCCACCCCGAAGGGCAGCAGGAAGAACGGCGCCCAGCGCAGCAGGGTCGGCGCCAGCACCGCGACGAGCAGACCGAGCGCGGCGGCGAGCACGGCATACACCTGCATGGCTCGAGCGAAGCGGGCCTTGCGTCCGGACTTGAGCCACACGCTGGTGGCGAAGAAGGCGAGATAGCCGACCACCCAGAAGGCCGCGAGCGCGAGGTGGATCCACCGCGGGCCCGCCGCGAGAGCCCCGAGCAGCAGCGGGCTCGCGAGCATGGCCCACGCGCCGTGCTGATTGGGGACCCAGCCGGCCGCGCGGCGGCGGCGGGGCGGTGCAGGCGCCGTCGTCATTCGTCGCTCAATTCAAGCCGGGCGGTGGCGGCGACCCCGTCGAGATAGCCGCGGGCGCGCTCGAGCTTGGGATAGCTCGCGAGCAGCGCCCAGAAATCGGGCCCGTGGCCGCCGACGAGCAGGTGGGCGAGCTCGTGGAGGATGACATAGTCCAGGACGTATGCCGGCATCCCCCGCACCCGGGTGGAGATGCGGATCGTCGCGTCGGATGGCGTGCACGAGCCCCAGCGGCCCTGCTGATTGCCGACCCAGCGGATCGAGCTGGGCCTGGCCCGTCCGTGCAGATAGCGGGCCGAGAGCTCGGCCGCGCGCTCGGACAGGTCGGTGGCGCTGGGGCGGCGTTTGGCCTCGCTCGCGGCGAGTCGCGCGAGCATTGTGTCGACCCACTCGCGCTCCTGCGCCTTGGTGAAGCGCGCCGGGATGAGCACGATGGTGCGTCCGCTCTCGCGGTAGGCGCTGACCGTGCGCCGCCTCCGGGCGCTGCGCACGATGGTGCGTCCGCTCTCGCGGTAGGCGCTGACCGTGCGCCGCCTCCGGGC
>CAZLGB010000236.1:0-4716 GCA_964558825.1 uncultured Intrasporangiaceae bacterium | reverse complement strand
GCTGCGCCGCGCGCGGCGAACGCCCGGCCGTTGACCAACCGAGCGTGGCCCTCCGGGGCCACCGACCGAGGAGCTTTGTGACCGACCACGACCAGGCGCCTGGCCGCCACCCGCAGGTGGCGCTTGCCGAGCTGAGCGAGGCCCCGCTGTCGATCGACGACGTCGTCGCCGCCGTGCGCTCGGACCGGGCCGGAGCCGTCGCGCTCTTCGTCGGCATGGTCCGCGACCACGACCACGGCAACTCGGTCGCCGCCCTGGACTATTCGGCCCACCCCAGTGCCGTCGCCGTCGCCCATGACGTCGCCGCCCGCCACGCCGACACTGCAGGCGTCCTGCGGCTCGCGGTCGTCCACCGCGTGGGGTCGCTGCAGATCGGCGATCTCGCGATCGTCGCCGCCGTCAGCGCCGAGCACCGCGCCGAGGCCTTCGAGGTATGCCGTGCGCTGGTCGACGCGGTCAAGGCTGAAGTGCCCATCTGGAAGCACCAGCACTTCACCGACGGCGCCGACGAGTGGGTGGGGATCGCGTGACGACGCCGACGCCCGGCGGCCAGCCCTGGCCCCAGCCCCAGCCCTTCGGCCCTAATCCCACTGATCGGCCCGCGGCCGAGCCGGTGGCAGCGCCGGCTCCGACCGGCCCGGTCATGCCGGGGCGAGGCGCACGGCATACCCGCCGGCCGAGCTGGTGGCGACCCTGGACCTCCCTGGCGATCGGGCTCGTGCTGGCCTTCGGGGTGGGCATCGGGGCGAGCGTCATCTCCTTGCCCTACGCGATCATGCAGCCCGGACCGGCCACCAATGTCCTCGGCACGACCAAGGGCCCCGACGGCAAGGAGAGCCCGCGCATCGTCATCTCCCAGGCGCCGACCTACCCGACGACCGGCGCGCTGGACTTCACCACGGTGCGCGTGCTGGGGGGCCCGGGCTATCCGGTCAATGCCTTCGACCTGCTCGGTGCGTGGCTGGATCCGGACGCCGAGGTCCTGCCCGTCGACGCGGTCTTCCCGCCGACGGTGACCGAGGAGCAGGTGGCCGAGGAGAACAAGGCCGAGATGGTCGGCTCGCAGCAGGAGGCCGCCGCCGTGGCGGTCCGCGCGACCGGCCACGACGTGCCCCTTGTCGTGACGATCAGCAAGCTGAGCCCCGGGTCGCCGTCGGAGGGCCAGCTGCAGGCCGGCGACGTGCTTGTCTCGGTCGCCGGTGCCCCGGCCAGCGACCCGACGGCCGTCCGCGCGGCCATCCAGAAGGCGACTCCCGGTGACACCCTCGACGTGGTCGTCACCCGCGGCGGCGCCAATGTCACCGCCCACCCCAAGACCGGCAAGGCCGACGACGGGCGCACCATCCTCGGCATCATGCTCAGCTCGAGCTATTCGCTGCCCTTCCCCGTGACGATCGACGCCGGCAACGTCGGCGGACCGTCCGCGGGGCTGATGTTCTCGCTCGGCGTCTACGACAAGCTCACCGACGGAGCGATGACCGGTGGCCAGCAGATCGCCGGCACGGGCACGATCGACGACACCGGGCGGGTCGGGCCGATCGGCGGCATACGGCAGAAGATCGCCGGAGCCAAGGCAGCGGGCGCGCGCTTCTTCCTCGCCCCGAGTGACAACTGCGCCGAGGTCACGTCGGCGCCCATCGACGGGATCCAGGTCGTCAAGGTGACGTCCTTCGCCGACGCGCGGGACGCAGTGACCGCCATCGGTCAAGGAAACATCACGACCTTGCCGCACTGCTGAGGCGCGCAGTTTCGGTAGGTAGATTGACCCGGTGAGTGATCGCGAGTGGTTCGAGTCCGACGACGAGCACGAGGGCGCTAGCCCGGCAGCGCAGCAGTTGCGGCTGACGCCACGGCGCAGTCCGCTCATGACCACGGTCCTCGTCGTGCTCGGTCTGGGGCTGCTCGTCAGCCTGCTGGCCCAGGTGTGGACCGAGGTCCTCTGGTTCGACTCGGTGCACGCTCGCTCGGTCTTCACCACCCAGGTCGGGGCCCAGCTGCTGCTCGGGGTGCTCGGCGGGCTCATCCCCGCGGCTCTGGTCTGGTCGAGCCTGCACTTCGCCTATCGGCACCGGCCGGTCTATGTCCCATCGACGGCCCAGGCCGAGGCCCTCGACCGTTACCGCGCGGCCCTCGAGCCGATCCGCCGGCTTGCGACGATCTCGCTGCCCTTGCTCATCGGGCTGGTCACCGGGCTGACCGCCTCCCAGCAGTGGGAGGCCTTCCTCATGTGGCGCAACGCCCAGAATTTCGGCACGTCCGATCCGCAGTTCGGGATGGACCTGGGCTTCTTCGTCTTCACCCTCCCGTGGCTGAGCATGCTCGTCGGCTTCCTCACCATGGCGGTCGTCCTGGCGGCCGCGGCAGCGGCCTTCATGCACTACGTCTACGGCGGGCTGCAATTGGCCGACCGTGGGCGCGGGACGACCCGCTTCGCCCTGCTGCACCTGTCGACGCTCTTTGCCGTCATCGTCCTGCTGCGCGCCGCCTCCTACTGGCTCGACCGCTATGCGCTCACCCTGCAGACGTCCGACCTCATGACGGGCATCCAATACACCGATGCCAACGCCGTGTTGCCGACCAAGGCGATCCTCGCGGTCGCCTCGATCATGTGCGCGGCGATGTTCCTGTCGGTCATCTGGACGCGCTCGTGGCGGCTCCCGGTCGTCGGGACGGTCCTGCTCGTCGTCACGTCGATCGTCGTCGGCGGGATCTTCCCGGCGCTCATCCAGAGCCTCAAGGTCAGGCCCTCCGAGAAGTCGCTCGAGGCCCCCTATCTCGCCCGCAACATCGCGGCGACGCGCACGGCATACGGGCTGGACCAGATCCAGGTGACCTCGTATGCCGCGACCTCGGACGCCAACCCGGAGAAATTGCGCACCGCTGCTGCGGCGATCCCCGGCATCCGGATCATCGACCCCAACGTCATCTCGCCGACCTACAAGCAGGATCAGGCGGCCCGGCCCTATTACGCGATCCCCGACTCGCTCGACGTCGACCGCTACACGATCGACGGACAGGTCAGCGATGTCGTCGTCGGGGCCCGCGAGATCAGCCTCGACCGGGTCGACGCCAGTCAACGCAACTGGCTCAACGACCACACCGTCTACACCCACGGTTACGGGCTCATCGCGGCATACGGCAACCGGGCGACGGCCGATGGCGGGCCGGTCTATGTCGAGGCGTCGATCCCGGCCGGAAAAGCGTTGGGAGAGTATGAGCCTCGCATCTACTTCGGCGAGCGCTCGCCGTCGTATGCCGTGGTCGGCGCCCCCGCGGGCGCGACGCCGCGCGAGTTCGACTATCTCGCGGGCGCGCAGGGCCAGGACGCCCAGTCGGGGCAGCAGGTCAACAACACGTATGCCGGCGACGGTGGCGTGGCGCTCGACTCGTTCTTCAAGAAGCTCGCCTATGGACTGAAGTATCGCGAGGCCAACTTCCTGCTGTCGGACACGGTCAACGACTCCTCACGCGTCCTCGACTACCGCACCCCGCGCGAGCGGGTCTCCAAGGTCGCTCCGTGGTTGACCCTCGACGGCAACGCCTATCCGACCATCGTCGGCGGGCGGATGCTCTGGGTCATCGACGGCTACACGACCTCGGCCAACTACCCCAACTCGCGGCTCACCTCGATGCAGGCCTCGACCTCGGACTCGGTCACCCGCAGCAAGAGCAGCGTGACGACCCTCGAGCAGGGGCAGCTCAACTACATCCGCAACTCGGTCAAGGCCACGGTCGACGCCTTCGACGGCTCGGTCCACCTCTACACGTGGGACGACACCGACCCGATCCTCAAGGCGTGGAAGGGCGTGTTCCCGGGGCTGGTCGAGCCGACGGCCAACATCAGCCCCGCCCTCCTGTCGCACCTGCGCTACCCGGAGGACCTCTTCAAGGTCCAGCGGATGCTGCTGTCGAGCTATCACGTGACCGACCCCGACTCCTTCTACAGCAAGCAGGACTTCTGGCGGATCCCCACCGACCCGACGCAGGACAAGGTCGCCGAGCAGCCGGCCTATTACCTGTCGATCGCCATGCCCGGTCAGGACACCCCGGAGTTCTCGCTGACGACGACCTTCATGCCGCAGGGCACGGGTGAGGTGCTCACCGGTTTCCTCGCCGTCGACTCCAACCCGGGCGACCAAGAGGGGGTCAAGCGCCAGGGCTATGGCACGTTGCGGCTGCTGCAGCTGCCCTCGCAGTCCCCGGTCAACGGGCCGGGCAAGGTGCAGAACGAGATCCTCGGCTCCAACCAGACGTCCAAGGCTTTCAACAACACGCTGTCGCAGTTCATCAACCTCGGCAAACAGGGTGGCTCGCAGCTGATCTTCGGCAACCTGCTCACCTTGCCGATGGCCGGGGGAGTGCTCAACGTCGAGCCGATCTATGTCCAGGCCTCCAGCGGCACCTCGGCCTTCCCTGTCGGGCGCGCGATCGTCGTCTACTTCGGCAACAAGCTGGCCTGGTCCAACACCCTCGACGGGGCGCTCAACGAGCTCTTCGGCGGCCAGGTGATCCCGCCGGTGACGACGCCGACGACGCCGACCACTCCCACGACACCGCCGACGACTGGGCCGACGACCGGTCCGACGGCGCCGCCGGCCGGGTCCGCGCTGGCTGTCGCCGTCGCCGACGCCCAGAAGGCCTATGACGACGGTCAGGCCGCGCTCAAGGCCGGTGACTTCACGGCATACGGCGAGGCGCAGAAGCGGCTCAAGGCGG
>CAZLGB010000235.1:0-4737 GCA_964558825.1 uncultured Intrasporangiaceae bacterium | reverse complement strand
CGCACCCCAGCCCGCCCGGGCGCGCGTTGCCGCCGAGCATGACGCCACGAGAGCTCCTGCTCCTCGACCGGGCGTGCGCGGTCCTCGACCTCGCGGAGGCGGGGCTGGCCGCCGAGCTGCACCAGCCAGCGCTCGATGCGGGCAGCTCGCAGCGCCGCCAGCTCGCTTTGCGGACCCTCGCAACGCGCGCCGCGCACGTGCTCGCCGGAGCCGCGAATGTCGCCGCACTCGCTCAGGGGTGCTCGAGCACCGAGCGGTAGACCTCCATCGTCTTGTCGCCGATCGAGGCCCACGAGAAGTGCTCGACGGCGCGGGTGCGTCCGGCCAGACCCATGGTCCGCGCCCGCTCCCGGTCGCTCACGGCGTCGGTGAGTGCGGCAGCGAGGTCGTCGACGAAGCGCTGCGGGTCGACCGGCGTGCCGGTGCCGTCCTGGACCTGCTCGATCGGCACCAGCCAGCCGGTCTCTCCGGGCACGACGACCTCGGGGATGCCGCCGGTGGCCGTCGCGACGACCGGCAGCTCACAGGCCATCGCCTCGAGGTTGACGATGCCCAGCGGCTCGTAGATCGACGGGCAGGCAAAGACGGTCGACGCCGTGAGCAGGGCGACAACCTCGTTGCGCGGCAACATCTCCGGGATCCAGACGACCCCACCACGCTGGGCGCGCAGGTCGGCGAGCAGCCCCTCGACCTCGGCCTTGATCTCGGGGGTGTCGGGTGCACCGGCGCACAGGACGACCTGCACGTTAGGCGGCAGCTGGGCCGCGGCCCGCATGAGATAGGGCAGGCCCTTCTGCCGGGTGATCCGCCCGACGAAGGTGACGGCCGGCTTGTCCGGGTCCATGCCGTGCTTACGGCAGACGTCCTCGTCGTGAATCGGTTGCCAGAGCTGCGAGTCGATGCCGTTGTGCACGACCGGGACCTTGTCAGGGTCGAGCGAGGGATAGCTGCGCAGGATGTCGGCGCGCATCCCCGCGCTGACGGCGATGACGGCCGCGGCGCCCTCGTAGGCCGTCTTCTCGGCGAAGGACGAGACGCGATAGCCGCCGCCGAGCTGCTCGGCCTTCCACGGGCGCATCGGCTCGAGGCTGTGGGCCGTGACGACGTGTGGCGCATTGGCCATCAGCCCGCCGAGGTGGCCGCCCATGTTGGCGTACCACGTGTGCGAGTGGACGATGTCGGCACCCTGACAGTCCTGGGCGATGGCGACGTCCACGCCGAGGGTCTGCAGGGCGGCGTTGGCCGAGGTCAGCTCGGCCAGATCGGGGTATGCCGTGGTCCCGGCTTCGTCGCGCGGCGCCCCGAAACAGCGCACCTGGACGTCGACGTCGCCGCGAGCACGCAGCGCGCGCACCAGCTCTGCGACATGCACCCCCGCTCCTCCGTAGACGGCCGGCGGGTATTCCTTGGAGACGATGTCGACGCGCACATTGTGAGACTAGTGCGGCACGACACTCGCGGCTATCCGGAGCCCGCCCCTAGGGTGGATGACATGGCACGCAGAGGCAACAACAGCAAGATTCTGGCCATTGTGCTCGCCGGTGGAGAGGGCAAGCGGCTCATGCCTCTCACCCGGGATCGGGCCAAGCCCGCGGTCCCGTTCGGGGGCATCTATCGCCTCGTCGACTTCGCCCTGTCAAATGTCGTCAACTCCGGCTATCTCAAGGTCGTCGTGCTGACGCAATACAAGTCGCACAGCCTCGACAAGCACGTGACCAAGACGTGGCGGATGTCGACGATCCTTGGCAACTACGTCACCCCCGTGCCGGCCCAGCAACGCGTCGACAAGAACTGGTATCTCGGCAGCGCGGACGCGATCTTCCAGTCGCTCAACCTCATCGACGACGAGCGTCCCGAGATCGTCGTCGTCGTCGGCGCCGACCACGTCTACCGGATGGACTTCTCCCAGATGGTCGCCCAGCACCTCGAGACCGGGGCCGGGTTGACCGTCGCGGCGATCCGCCAGCCGATCGAGTTGGCCGACCAGTTCGGGGTCATCGAGGTCAACCCCGACGACCCGCGCAAGATCGGCGCCTTCCGCGAGAAGCCAACCGACCCGACCGGCCTGCCCGACGCGCCCCACGAGGTGCTTGCCTCGATGGGCAACTACGTCTTCACGACCAGTCGGCTCGTCGAGGCGGTCACCGAGGACCACGACCTCGACGGCAGCAAGCACGACATGGGAGGCGACATCGTGCCGCGCTTCGTGCGCGAGGACGACGCCTATGTCTACGACTTCAAGGACAACGCCGTGCCCGGCGCCACCGAGCGCGACCGCGGCTATTGGCGCGACGTGGGGACGATGGACTCCTATTACGACGCCCACATGGACCTCATCTCGGTCCACCCGGTCTTCAACCTCTACAACTACGACTGGCCGATCTACACGAGCATGCCTCCGTTGCCACCGGCCAAGTTCGTCCACGGCTCGGGTGACCGGGTCGGCGAGGCGCTCTCGTCGATGGTCTCCCCCGGCGTCGTCGTCAGTGGCGCGCAGGTCAACCACTCGATCATCTCCCCGCGGGTGCGCGTGCACAGCTACGCGACGATCGCCGACAGCGTCATCCTCGACGACGTCGAGGTCGGGAGGTATGCCGTGATCCGCCGGGCGATCATCGACAAGGGCGTCTACGTGCCGGAGTACTGCCGGATCGGCGTCGATCAAGAACACGACCGGGCCAGAGGCTTCTTCGTCACCGAGGGCGGCGTCACCGTCATCGGCAAGGGCCAGAAGGTGCCGCTCTGAGCAGCTTCACGCCCCAGTCGCCGCCCCTGCACGGCATCCCCGCGTCGGTCGCAGATTCGCGACCGGCGCGGGTCGCTGTGCAGGTGGCTCCCCAGCATGCGCCGTATGCCGACCTGCGCGACCTCGCCGTCGAGTTGGAGTCGATGGGTGTCGACGTGCTCTTCAACTGGGACCACTTCCAGCCGCTCTCCGGTGACCCGCAGGGCAACCACTTCGAGTGCTGGACGGTCCTCGCCGCTTGGGCGGAGGCGACCAGCCGGATCGAGCTCGGGCCGTTGGTGACGTGCACGGCATACCGCAACCCGCATTTGCTGGCCGACATGGCACGCACGGTCGACCACATCAGTGGGGGCCGGCTCGTCATGGGGATCGGATCGGGTTGGCACGAGGGGGAATTCGCCGACTACGGCTATGACTTCGGCACGGCCGGGTCGCGACTCGACGCCCTCGCGGCGGATCTGCCGGTCGTCAAGGATCGCTGGACGCGACTGCACCCCCCGCCCGTGCGCGACATCCCCGTGCTCGTCGGCGGCGGCGGCGAGCGCAAGACGCTGCGCATCGTCGCCGAGCACGCCGACATCTGGCACGGCTTCGGCGACCCCGAGACGATCCGGCACAAGCACCTTGTGCTCGACGACTGGTGCCGACGCCTCGGCCGTGACCCGCTGTCGATCGAGCGCTCGGCCGGCGTCGCCTTCCAGCCCTCGCGGCACGGCACCCAGCGCGGGCTCGACTGGGCGGGCCACGCCGATCAGCTGTATGCCGTCGGCACGCGCCTTTTCACCCTCGCCCTGTGCGAGCCGCCCTATGACCTCGACCAGGTGCGCGAGACGCTCGCCTGGCGCGACGCGGTCAACGGCGCGCGGCCAGGCGACTCGGCTGCCGCTCGGTGACGCAACCGGTGGAGGCCTGAGCGCGTGGCTGTCTCGGACATCGATGCCCTGGAGGTCATCACGGCGGTCGCCGCTGTCGGCGGCGAGCCGTGGATCGTCGGTGGCTGGGGCGTCGACGCGCTCCTCGAGCGCCAGACGCAGGTCCATCGATCCCTCGAGCTCATGGTCCGCGCCGAGGCCCTCGAGCGCTGCGTGAAAGCCTTGTCGGACAAGGGTTTCCAGGTCAGCAATGACGCGCGACCGGTCCGGGTCGAGCTCGACGACGGCATCGGGATCCTCGTCCTGCACCCGGTCGAGCCGGACGGCGCCGGCGGCTGGTGGCAGCCCCTCGCCGACGGCCAGCGGCGACACCTGCCGCCCGGCTCGGTCGTCGGCGGCCTGCTCGGCGGCCGCACCGTCTCCTGCGCCTCGCCCGACGCGCTGAGGACACTGCTCGGCGACAACCCCGCGCCCTGATCGGCCGGATCGCGGACGCCGGCCAGCCGGCATACGGCCGAGCGCCTAGCCTTGACCGACGTGAGTGAGCGCAGCGACCGCACCCTCCGGGTCACCGTCACCGGGGTCGACCGACCCGGGGTGACGAGCGGCCTCTTCGCCGATCTCGCCACGGCGGGAGCCGAGGTGCTCGACCTCGAGCAGATCGTTGTCCGCGATCACCTCACCCTCTCGGTGCTGCTGGCCGCCGAGGACCACCCCGAGCGGCTGGAGGCGCTGGCCAAGGCCGCCGGAGAGCGGCTCGGCATGCGCGTCAAGGTCCGCAGCGGCGCGGGCGACACCCGTGAGCGAGCCACCGGCCGCGCCCACGTCGTGCTGCTCGGTCACCCCCTGACGGCCAACGCCGTCGCTGTCGTCGCCGAGCGAATCTCGGCCCACGGAGCCAATATCGACCGCATCCGCCGGCTCTCGCGCTATCCCGTCACGACGGTGGAGCTGGACATCTCCGGCGCCCAGGTCGAGCCGCTGCGCACCGAGCTCGCCACTCTCGCGGCAACTGAAGGCGTGGACATCGCCGTCGCCCCCGCGGGCCTGGCCCGGCAGGGCTCGCGGCTGGTCGTCATGGACGTCGACTCGACCTTCATCCAGCAGGAGGTCATCGAG
>CAZLGB010000234.1:0-4739 GCA_964558825.1 uncultured Intrasporangiaceae bacterium | reverse complement strand
GGGCTGGATGGCAGGGCCATCGCGCCGGCGTCCGCCGCCGCCGCGCCGGCGCCGGCCGTACCTGCGCGGGCCTGCTCGGCGACTGCACTGGTCGTCGTGACCGTCGTGGGGCGAGCGGTGAGATTGATCCCCGTCGCGATGGCGGCGATGGTGGCCACCGACGCCGCGACACTCGTCCACCCCCGGCGTGATCGCTGTCGGCGCGCGACCTCGGCCTGCACGTCGGCGAAGTCGACCGAGAGCCCGGCCGTGGGCCCGGAGGATCGCAGTCGGGCCGCCAGCAGGTCATCGCGCTCATCGCCGGCGCCTCCTGCTGCTGGTGGATCGCGCGGATCGCGCCCGGACACCTCGCTCATGACGTCAGCACCTCCCTCAATGCGGCCAGCCCGCGGGCCGATTGGCTCTTGACCGTGCCCTCCGAGAGGCCGAGCAACTCGGCCACCGTGGCCACCGGCAGGTCCTCGACATAGCGCAGCACGACGACCCGCCGCTGGCCGCGCGGCAGCGTCGCGAGGGCCGCCGCCAGCGTGAGCCGATCGTCGATCTGGTCGGTGGCAGACGGCATACCTGCGACTGTGGCGGCCGGCTCGGGCAGGTGCTCGGTCGGCAGCTCGCCGCGCCAGCGCCGCCGCCACCACGAGGTCGCCAGGCGCACCATGACCGTCTTGACGTAGGCGTCGGGATTGCCGTCGCGCACCCGCTCCCAGTGCGGCCAGGTCCGGGCGAGGGCCGACTGGACGAGATCCTTGGCCAGGTGGACATCGCCGGTCAGCAGGTATGCCGTGTAGACGAGCCGCGGCGAGCGCGCGACGACGAAGTCGCGAAACCCCTCCGGCTCGGCCGTGCTCATGGGTGGCTCCCTTCCACCGATCAAACCCGGTGAAGGTCAGCGGGGTTGCATGGGAGTGGGGAGTTGTTGTGCAAGAGCTGTTCGGGGCTATTCGGTGGGTGTCGTCCCGGGGGCTGCTGGCGCGCCGGGAGCGCCCGGCTGGTCAGGCGCCGGCCAGGCCGGCCGGCCGGTCGCGATCCCGGCGCCGGCGAGGATCTCGCGGGCCTGGGCAGCGACCTTGTGCTCGGCGAGGACCTCGAAGCGGGAGGGCACGATGCGGCTGACCGACGTGAAATCGCGCTGACCGCGCGTCATGAAATAACCCGCCGCCGCCCACACCGCACCGAAGACCGCACCGAAGAGCATCGTCGAGGTGACCAGGCTGAGGAAGCCCACCTGGGGCTCGAAGAGCGAGAAGACGAAGCCGACGAATAGCCCCAGCCAGAGCCCCGACAGCGCACCACCGGTGAGAACCCGGCCCCAGGTCAGCCGACCGGTCACCCGCTCGAGCTGGCGCAGGTCGGTGCCGACGATGAGGCAGTTCTGCACCGGGAAGCCGGCATCGGACAGGGTGTCGACGGCCTTCTGCGCCTCGGGATAGGTCGCGAAGACCCCGATGGACATGGGGTAGTCGAGGGTGAGGACGCCGAAGGGCACGCGGCCGGGCTGAGTGCTCATGCCACCAGTCTCACACGTGGCGTCGAAGGCGGCGCGGATGGCGAGCGGCACGGCATACGCCTGGTGGGTATGCCGTGGCTCGGCAACTGTCGCGCGAGGAGCAGAGCCCTTGAGGTGGAGCCGCCGACGTGGAGCGAGGGACGAGCTCACCGTCGGATGGAGTAGTCCTCCAGCAGCCGGCGGCCGATGATCATCTTCTGGATCTCGGCGGTGCCCTCGCCGATGAGCAGCATCGGCGCCTCGCGGTAGAGCCGCTCGATCTCGTATTCCTTGGAGTAGCCGTAGCCGCCGTGGATGCGGAAGGACTGCTCGACGACGTTGGCGCAGTTCTCGGCGGCGAGGTACTTGGCCATGCCGGCCTCGAGGTCGTTGCGCTGGCCGGCGTCCTTGAGCTTGGCGGCCTTGACCATCATCTGGTGGCTGGCCTCGACCCGGACCGCCATGTCAGCCAGGCGGAAGAGGATGCCCTGGTGCTCGGCGATCTTCTTGCCGAAGGTCTCGCGCTGTTGGGCATAAGAAATGCCGAGCTCGAAGGCGCGCATCGAGACCCCGCAGGCCCGCGCGGCGACGTTGACCCGGCCGACCTCGACGCCGTCCATCATCTGGTAGAAGCCCTTGCCGGGCACCCCGCCGAGGATCTGCGCGTCGCTCGTGCGATAGCCCTCGAAGACGAGCTCGGTCGTGTCGACGCCCTTGTAGCCCATCTTCTCGATCTTGCCGGGCACGGTGACTCCGGGCGCGGTCTCGCCGAAGCCGCTCTGCTTCTCGACGAGGAAGGTCGTCATGTTCTTGTAGACCGAGTCCGCTCCGGTCTCCGTGCGCACGAGCACGGCAACGAGATTGCTCGATCCACCGTTGGTCAGCCACATCTTCTGGCCGTTGATCGTCCAGCCGTCGCCCTCGCCGTCCTTGACGGCCTTGGTCTTGATCGCCGACACGTCCGAGCCGAGCCCCGGCTCGCTCATCGAGAAGGCGCCGCGCACCTCGCCGGTGGCCATCCGCGGCAGATAGCGCTGCTTCTGCTCCTCGGTGCCATGCTGCAGCAGCATGTAGGCGACGATGAAGTGGGTGTTGATGATGCCGCTGACCGACATCCAGCCGCGGGCGATCTCCTCGACGCAGAGGGCATAGGTGAGCAGGCTCTCGCCGAGGCCGCCGTATTCCTCGGGGATCATCAGCCCGAAGATCCCCATCTCCTTCATGCCGTCGACGATCTCCTGCGGGTATTCGTCGCGGTGCTCGAGCTCGGTGGCGACCGGGATGATCTGCTCGTCGACGAACTGCTTGACGAGCTTGAGCAGCTCCTTCTGGTCGTCGGTCAGGCCATCGGTCGTCTGCAGCCGGGACATTCGTCTACCTCACGTTCGGGTGGCTGAAGGGGGTTAAGGCCGAGTATGCCGTCAGGCCACCGTAGCCCCCACCCACCCGGCGTGTGAGGCGCGGCATACCCGACAGGACGGGCGCGGCGAGGGACCCGCGAGGGACCGGCGACGGGAAAACCCGAGGTGCGCGCTCGCTCGTGGGCTCTACGGTGGAGGTGATGAGCGCCCCGCCAGCCCTGTCCGCCGCCTCCACCGCGTCGGCCGCACCGCCACCGACTCCCGCGGGCGGTGAGGTGACCTGGCGGCGGTTGCGCGGCCCCGCGGCCACCATCGCCCTGCTCGTGCTCGTGCTCGGCTCGCTCGCCCAGGCGCTCGGGTCGGTCGTCGCCGGCTGGCTCGCCGAGCGGCCCAGCAGCTCGCTCGTCGCCTGGCTCGCGGTGTGCCTCGTCGGTGGAGCCCTGCTCGACTCGGCCGGCAAGTTCGTCTGGGCCGGGGTGTCCGACCGCGCCGAGGGTCGGCTGCGCGACGATGTGCTGGATGCCGCGCTGGCGCAACCACTCTCCGCACTGACCGAGCAGGCGGTCGGCGAAGTGCTCGACCGGGTCGACGACGACACCCGTGAGGTCGGCGCGCTCGTGCGCTGGCAGGTCTGGCAGGCGCTGCGGGCGGTCACCGGCGCCCTCCCGATGTGGGTGATCGCCGGATTGACCTGGTGGCCGGCGTGGCCGCTCTTCCCGGCCTTCGTGGCGATCTCCTGGCTCGCCATGCGCCGGCTCCTGCCGACGATCGCCGCACTCAAGGTCCGCGAGGAGGCCGCCTGGACCGATCACGCTGCGGCCCTCGAGGAGGGCATTGCGGGCCGCGACGACCTGCGCACCAGCCTCGGCCAGTCCTTCGCCATCGGTCGGCTGGCCCGGTTGTCGGCGATCGTCCACGAGCGCTTCCTCACCGTCATCCTCGTCGAGCGGCGGATCTTGCTGCGCGCCGTGCTGCTGCTCAACGCCCTGCTCGCCGGCATCGCGATCCTGGGCGTCGCGGTCGCCGCCGGAGGCGGGGTGTCGGTGGCCCAGCTCGTCACCCTCTTCCTCGTGACGAGCGGCTTCGTCGGCGTCGTCGGGCACGTGGCCCAGCAACTGCCCGACCTGCAGGCCGGGCTCGGCGCGGTGCTCCGGCTGCGCGACATGCTCGCGCTGACGCCCGAGCCGAGCGGCGGCCGAGCGCTGCCGAGCGGGCCGCTCGACGTGCGCTTCGATGGCCTGCACTTTGCCTATGCCGAGGGCACCTTCGCCCTGGAGGACGTCACCCTCACCGTGCCGGCCGGTCAGACCCTCGCGCTCGTCGGCCGCACTGGGTCGGGCAAGTCGACCCTGGCCGCGCTCGTGTCGCGGGCCGTCGAGCCCGAGCGCGGCAGCGTGTTCATCGGCGGGGTCGACGTGCTCGACCTCGACCTGCAGGCCCTCCGCCGGTCGGTGGGTGTGGTCACCCAGCGCACCGACATCCTCGCGGGGTCGCTGCACGACAACATCACGATGTTCGGCGACGAGCCGCGGGCGCGGGTCGAGTCGGTCGTCGCCGAGCTCGGCCTCACCGACTGGGTCGACGGGCTCGACCACGGGCTCGACACGATGCTCGGCCCCGGCGGCACGACCCTGTCCGCCGGCGAGGAGCAGCTCGTCGCGTTCGCCCGCCTGCTCAACCGGGATGTGCGGATGGTCGTGCTCGACGAGGCCACCGCGCGGATGGATCCGCTGACCGAGGCCCGCGTCGTCGCCGCCGCCGATCGGCTGCTGCGCGGGCGCACCGGCATCCTCGTCGCCCACCGCCTCTCGACGATCGGCCGGGCGGGGCTGGTGGCCGTGCTCGGCGCCGGCCGGCTGCGCCAGTTCGGGCCGCAAGGCGAGCTGGCGACG
>CAZLGB010000233.1:0-4888 GCA_964558825.1 uncultured Intrasporangiaceae bacterium | reverse complement strand
CCAAACGCGCGGTGGAGATCGCCCCCCCCAACGGCGGAGGTGCCGGGACCGGCATACCCCTCGAGCGCCCAGAGCGGCACGCCCGACTCGTCGACCTGCGCGGGATCGGCGCTCGGGTGCACGTCGCGCAGCCCCGGCGCGTGCGGGTGAGCCGCGGGCGCGCCGGAGGTGGGCTCCCCGAAGTCGGAGAGCCCCAGCTCGTCGAAGAGGGTGCCCATGTCGGCGTCCACCCTATGCGCTGCGCCCGACAGCCCCGACCGGCACGCACCCGGCCCTAGCCTGGGACCATGACCGACGCGCGCGCCTTGCGAGTGACCCAGCCCGGCGGACCCGAGGTCCTGGCCGTGCAGACCGTCGACGTGCCCGAGCCCGGGCCGGGCCAGGCTCGCGTGCGGGTCGAGGCGGCGGGGATCAACTTCATCGACGTCTATCTGCGCCAGGGGGTCTATCCGGCGCCGACGCCGTTCACTCTGTGCATGGAGGGGGCCGGGGTGGTCGAGTCGGTGGGCGCCGGCGTCGACCATCGCCCCGGCGACCGGGTCGCCTGGGCGATGGTCCCGGGCGCGGGCGCCGAGCTGGCCCTCGTGCCGGCGGCCTCACTCGTGCCGATCCCCGACGGAGTGAGCAGCCGCCAGGCCGCGGCGAGCATGTTGCAGGGGATGACCGCGCACTTCCTCACGACCAGCGCGTATGCCGTGCGCCCCTCCGACAGCGTGCTCGTCCACGCGGCCGCCGGAGGGGTCGGCCAGTGGCTGGTCCAGCTCTGCGCCGGCCTCGGGGCCACGGTCATCGCGACGGCGGGCTCGGCCGACAAGCTCGCCATCGCCCGCGACCTCGGCGCCGACCACCTCATCGACTACACGGCATACGCGACGCCGGCGGAGCTCGCCGCGGCGATCCGGGAGGCGAGTGGGGGTGCGGGCGTGTCGGTGGCCTATGACGGCGTGGGGAAGGCGACCTTCGACGCGTCGCTCGGGTCGCTGCGCCGGCGCGGCATGCTCGTGCTCTTCGGCGGGGCGAGCGGGCAGGTGCCGCCGCTGGACCTGCAGCGGCTCAACGCGGGTGGATCGCTCTTCGTCACCCGCCCGACCCTCGCCCACTACATCGCCGAGCGCGACGAGTTGCTCTGGCGGGCCGGGGACACCCTCGGCGCCATCCGCGACGGTCGGGTCAGGCTCCACATCGGTGGCGCGTGGCCGCTGGAGGAGGCGGCCGCGGCATACGCCACCTTGGAGGGGCGGCGCAGCACCGGCAAGCTGCTCTTCGACATCGCGGCAACCGACCCCTCGACCGGAGGAGCCTCATGAGCAACGTCCTGCTCGAGCGTGAGGGCACCGTCACGACGATCACCCTCGCCCGGCCGGAGAAGCGCAACGCCCTCTCGGCCGAGATGATGACCGACCTGCTCGCGGCGCTCGAGACCGCCGGCGCGTCCGACACGCTGGCGGTCGTGCTCGCCGCGCAGGGGCCGGTCTTCTCAGCAGGACACAACTTCGGCGACATGGCCGGGGCCGACCTGCGGGCCGCGCGCGAGCTCTTCCTGCTGTGCACGCGGATGATGGACACCATCCAGGCGATCCCCCAGCCGGTCGTCGCCAAGGTCCACGCCCTCGCGACCGCGGCCGGCTGCCAGCTCATCGCCTCGTGCGATCTCGCGATCGCCGCGGACACGGCGGGCTTTGCGCTGCCGGGCGGCAAGGGTGGGCTCTTCTGCCACACGCCCTTGGTCGCGGTGGCGCGCAATGTCGGGCGCAAGCGGGCCCTCGAGCTGGCGCTCACCGGTGACGTCATCGACGCTGCCACGGCGGCCGACTGGGGGCTGATCAACCGGGCCGTGCCCGCCGACCAGCTCGACGCGGCCGTCGCCGATCTCGTCGCCCGGGTCACCAGGGGCAGCGCCCAGGGCCGCTCGCTCGGCAAGCGGACCTTCTATGCCCAGGTCGGGCGCGAGCAGGACCAGGCCTACGACCTCGCTGTCGAGGTCATGGCGGCCGCAGCGCTCACCGCCGACGCTCAGGAGGGCATCCGGGCGTTCCTCGAGAAGCGCCCCGCGGCATACACCTCGCGGCCCTGAGGTATGCCGCCCGCCCGCCCCTGTTGCCCCGTCGCCGGCGCCGGGTCGAGGTACTCGCTCAGCTCAGCCCAACTCAGCCTCAGCTGTAGGACTGCCAGAGCGCGGCGATCGCGACGTTGAGGATCGCGAGGTATGCCGCGGCGTTGACCCACGTGCCGACGCCGGCATCGACCCGGGCGGCGACCGTGTTGACCGACCCGCCCGCGCCCGCGCCCGTGCCCGTGCCCGTGCCCGCCCCGGCTCCGGCCGCGCGACGCTGGCGGGCGTTGGCCATCTCGACCAGCGCGAGCACGACGAGGGCGACGAGCAGCTTGACGCCGAGCTTGGCGTGGATCGGGGGGTCTTCCTTGTCGGCCTCGGCCAGCCCGGCCAGGATCAGCCCGGTGACGAGCTGCGCCCGCGCCCCCCAGAGGATCGGCGGGATCACCCGGGGGTTGGTTCGCACGGCCAGCCACCCCCCGACGATGGCGGCCATGCCGAGCAGGTGCAGGACGACGACGAACTCGTTGAGCAACTCCATCCGGGCAGCCTAACCGCAGGGACGGTCCGAACCCGACGTTAGGCTGGCGGCCATGGCGCCGGCGCGGATCGAGAGCATCGTCGCTCCTGTCGTCAATCACGCCATGGCGCACAACGGAATCCACGCGCTGCACCGGGTCACCCTCAGCCTGCCGCCCGAGCCCGCGACGGCGACGCTGCGCGACGTGCAGATCGGGGCGCGGCTCGTCGACGACCAGGGCCACACCCTCACCCAGCCGTGGACGCACCACCTCGAGCGCCTCGACGCGGGAGAGCAGGTCGTCCTCGACGATCCTCCGCTGCAGCTCGACGCGGCCGCCATGGCCGGGCTCGACGAGGCCACCCACGGCGACCTCAGCGTGACGGTGACCGCCGAAGGCCAGCCTGTCGCCGAGCTCCACTCCCCCGTCCGGGTGCTCGCCACCCGCCAGTGGCTCATCGACCCGGACGCCCCGCTGCTGTCGCTCGAGCTGCTCGCGGCCTTCGTCCAGCCCAACCACCCCGCGCTCGGACCGCTCGTCGGCCGGGCCGCGGCCCTGCTCGAGCGGGCCACCAGCTCGGGGTCACTCGCCGTCAGCCACGTGAGCCCGGGGCGCCTCGATGCCATCGTTGAAGCGGTCTGCACGGCGATTCACGACGAGGGCATCTTCTATGCCGAGCCGCCGGCCTCGTGGGGCTATGGCCAGCAGGTCCGCACTCCCGGCGACGTGCTCGGGCACAAGGTCGGCACCTGCCTGGACACGACGGTGCTGCTCGCCTCCGCGCTCGAGCATCTCGGCATCCACCCGGTCGTGTGGATCGCCCGAGGGCATGCCTTCCTCGGCTATTGGCGCACCGACGGCGCGGCACTGCCCGACGCGGCGAGCCTCTCGGTGGCCGAGGCCGTCAACGCGGTGGGCCTCGGGCTCATGGGCCTCGTCGAGACGACGATGCTCACCCGCGAGCGCCGGCCTCCGCGCGACCTGTTCCGCCGGGCGAGCCAGGCGCCGCGCGACACCTATGTCGACCGCGACCAGGCCGCGCTGCTCGGTGTCGTCGACATCGCCATGGCCCGGCTCATGCGGGTCTATCCGGTGCCCGCCCACACCGTGCGCCCCGACGGGCGGGTCGAGGTCGTCACCTACCAGCCGCCGACCCCCTTAGGTATGCCGGTTGCCTCCACCGCCGCCGGATCACCTTCGGGGGCAACGGGTTTCGCGCCCAGGGCGACGGACTCCGGGACTGGGGCGGACGGCATACCCCCACGAGCGGCGCGGGTCGAGCCGCCGCCACGAGTGCAGGCGTGGAAGAACTCGCTGCTCGACCTCACCCTGCGCAATCCGCTGCTCAACCTCGGGCGAGGCGTGACCAACCTCCCGCTCGTGCTGCCCGGTGAGCACCTCGGGGTGCTCGCCGACATGCTCGCCGAGGGCAAGCCCATCGCCCTGCGGGCGGTCGACGACCTGCCCGGCGCGATGCTCGGACGCGAGCTGCGCAGCGCCCACGGACTGCCGGCCGACGTGTTGCGGTCGATGCTGCACGAGCGGGGCACGGCATACACCGCGGTCGACACCGACACCCACGAGCGGCTCGTCGCGCGGCTGCGCTATCGCGCGCGCACCGGCGCGGAGGAGACCGGGGCCAACCCGCTCGCGCTCGCGCTCGGCCGGCTCGACTGGCGCCTCGGCGAGCGCGACCTGTCCGCCCCACTGGTGCTCGCGCCAATCCACCTCAAGGGGGTCATCCGCCCGGTCAAGATCGTCGCCGACGACTCGGGCGAGGTGACGCTCAACCTCAGCCTCATGGAGAAGCTCCGGCTCGAATTCGGCCTCGTGGTGCCGGGATTGGACGAGCTGCCGGTCAAGGCCGAGCCGGCCGGGGCGGTCGATGTCAACGAAGTCGTCCGTCGGGTGCGCCAAGCCGTCGTCGATGCCGGGCTGCCCTTCACCGTGACGACCGAGGCCCGGCTGGCCATCGTCGGCTTCACCGGCTATCTGCTGTGGCGCGACCTCGACGAGCACTGGGAGCAGTTCCTCCAGCAGCCGGTCGCCCGGCACGTCGCGCTCACCCCGACCGAGCGCTTCACCGCTGTCGATGCCACGCCGGTGGACGTGTCGACGGCGGCCCTCGACGAGGTGACCGCGGGTGCTCCGATCCCCACCGACGGCTCGCAGGCCGAGGCCGTCGCCTTCGCGCGGGCCGGGCGCACCTTCGTGCTGGAGGGGCCGCCCGGCACCGGCAAGTCGCAGACGATCACGACGATCATCGCCGACCAGATCGCCGCGGGCCGGCGGGTGCTCTTCGTCGCCGAGAAGG
>CAZLGB010000232.1:0-4899 GCA_964558825.1 uncultured Intrasporangiaceae bacterium | reverse complement strand
CCCGCCGGGTCGGCGGCGGCGGCGGGGTCAGCCGACACGACCGGCGCGGGTGGCGGAGCCTTGGGCGTGGTGACGATGACGAGCGGCTTGTCGGTCGCCGGGTCGGCGGCGCCGAGGATCGTGCCGTCCGAGAGCCGGATGAAGGCCATCGAGTTGGCCGGCACCATGCCCATGGCCTGGGCCTTGGCGGCGAGCGAGGCCGGGTTGCGCTCGGCGTCGATCGCCCGGGTCAGCTCGTGCTGTTGGTCGGCGAGGGTGCCCGAGGTCGCCTCGAGGTCGTGCAGCGTGTAGGAGCCGGCCGCCAGCTGGGCGTGCAGCAGGAGCAGGACGATGAGCCCGATGCCGAGCAGGACGATGCACAGGCTCGCGAAGACGCCCTTGCCGGAGCTCGAGATGGCCGCCGGGACGACGCGCAGCGGAGCGTGGCGCGGCTGCGGGCGTGGGATCGCGCGGCCGAGCGGGCGGGCGGTCGCTGTGCTCATCGGTGGTCCCCCGGACGTCGTGACGGCAAGTGGTGGTCGGTGGGCCGGATGCGCTCGGCCACCCGCAGCCGGGCCGAGGCAGCCCGCGGGTTGAGCGCGATCTCGGCGGCATCGGGCACCTCGGCGCGCCGAGTGATGAGGCGCAGGTATGCCGCATCCTGCGGACGCTCGACCGGCATACCTGCCGGGGTCCGCGAGGTGGCCCCGGCGGCAAGGACCCGCTTGGTGATGCGGTCCTCGAGCGAGTGATAGGACAACACGGCCACCCGCCCGCCGACGCGCAGCCGCTCGATCGCGGCCGGCAGGGCGCGGCTCCAGCCCTCGAGCTCACCGTTGACCTCGATGCGCAGGGCCTGGAAGGTCCGCTTGGCGGGGTGCCCGCCGCTGCGCTGCGAGGCGGCGGGCACGACGCGGCGCAGCAGCTCGACCAGCCGTGCCGAGCTGGTGAAGGGAGCGCGGGTCCGCTCGGCGACGACGGCGCGGACGATGGCTCGGGCGTAGCGCTCCTCGCCGTAGTCGCGGATGAGCCGCTCGAGCCGCTCGGGCTCGTAGTCGTTGAGGACGTCGGCCGCGGTGATCCCCGCACCGCCCTGATCCATCCGCATGTCGAGCGGCGCGTCGAGGCGGTAGGCGAACCCGCGGTCGGTCTCGTCGAGCTGCAACGAGGAGACGCCGAGGTCGAACAGCGCTGCGTCGATCGACTCGAGACCCAATTCGGCCACGACCGTGGCGAATTCGTCGTTGACCGCGTGCACGAGCGTGATCCGGTCGGCGAAGTCGGCCAGCCGACTGCCGGCGAGCTCGAGCGCGTCGGTGTCGCGGTCGATGCCGACGACGCGCGCCGTGGGGAAGGCGGTGAGGATGGCCTCGGCGTGCCCGCCCATCCCGAGGGTCCCGTCGACGCAGACGGCCCCGGGCACGTCGGCCAGGCTCGGCTCGAGCAGCTCGATGACCCGGTCGCGCATGACCGGCACGTGCCGCGCGGCGGCGGGGTGCTCTGTCATCGGGTCTCCTGGTCTGTCGGTCTGCTGCTCGGGCTGGGCTCGTGGATGGCTGGTCGTCGGTGTGGTATGCCGGTGGAGCTGGGTCCTGCTGTTGCGCTCAGGTCCCCATCCGCTTCGGAGGGTGTCGGGGCACCGCCGCCCGGCACGGGGGAAGTCGCGTCGGGGGGCAAGCGGCTGGAGGCCTGAGCGCAGCTGCGATCGTCGGGCGGGCTGGGTCAACGGGCGCTCAGAAGCGTCCGGGCAGCACCTCCTCGCTCTGCGCCGCGAAGCCGGGCTCCTTCTCGGCGAGGTAGGCGTTCCACGCCTCCAGCTGCCAGATCTCGACCCGGCTGATGTTGCCGATGACGGCGAGGTCCCGAGAGAGCTCGGCGTAGTCGCGCAGCATCGGCGGGATGGTGATGCGGCCCTGCCGGTCGGGGACCTCGGGTGAGGCGCTCGAGGCGAGGACGCGGGTGTAGTCGCGGACGCCGGCGATCGAGGAGGGGGCCGTGTGCATCTGCTCGGCGAAGCGGTAGAACTCGGCCATCGGGTAGACGACGATGCAGCGCTCCTGGCCCTTGGCCATGACCAGCCCCTCGGCGAGAGCGTCGCGGAACTTGGCGGGCAGGATCAGCCGCCCCTTGTCGTCCAGCCGCGGGGTGTGGGTGCCCAGGAAGGGGACCGGCAGCCGCCCGGCGGGTTCGGCCACGATCCACCCCCTTTCCCCGCGTCAGCGCTGCTGCGCGGGCCCCTCTCGACCCGGCGGGACGGTGCCTGGACACCCACCCCGCTCCTTGTCGGCCCACCATACTCCACTTTCCTCCACAAAGCCGCTGTTTCACCGTCTGAATTGACTACCTAGCCCACATCGGTGCAGGTCAGCGCCGTGGAGTGAAGTGGAGGATGGTTTCGTGACGCGGCCGCGCCCGGCATACCAGGGCCGCGGCGGCCGGACGGCGAGCGGCGATCGGCACGGCAACGGAGGGGCAACCGTTATCGCCCTGAGACCGCACGAACCTCGCCGAGCGCCTGCGCCGGCCGAATCGGCGACGTAGGGTCGAGAGCAAGCGGGATGCGGGCGCATCGACCTGCCCAGTGGAACGACCAGGGAGCGAACCAGTGGAGCGAAGTGGAGGACCCGGCGTGAACGACCCCAGAGCAGCGCGGACGATGCCCCAGCAAGCCCTCGGAGGCAGCACCGTCGTGCGGTCCACGCCCGAGGCGCTCGCCGAGTTGCGCGCGGTGACCGGGCGCATCGCGGCCGCCATGGAGACCGTCATCGAGGGCAAGCCCGGCGTCATCCGCACGGCGATCACCGTGCTGCTCGCCGGCGGTCATCTGCTCGTCGAGGACGTGCCAGGCGTCGGCAAGACGATGCTCGCCAAGACCCTGGCCCGCTCGATCGACTGCTCGGTGCGCCGGATCCAGTTCACCCCCGACCTGCTGCCGAGCGACATCACCGGCGTCAGCGTCTTCAACCAGGACCTGCGCGACTTCGAGTTCCGCCCGGGGGCGATCTTCGCGAATGTCGTCGTCGGGGACGAGATCAACCGGGCCTCCCCCAAGACCCAGTCGGCGCTGCTCGAGTGCATGGAGGAGGGCCAGGTCACCGTCGACGGGCAGACCTACACGCTCCAGCAGCCCTTCATCGTCATGGCGACCCAGAACCCCATCGAGATGGAGGGCACCTATCCGTTGCCCGAGGCGCAGCGCGACCGCTTCATGGCGCGCATCTCCATGGGCTATCCGGCCCCGGGGGCCGAGGTCGCCATGCTCGACAGCCACGGTGGGCGCTCGCCGCTGGACACCCTCGCCCCGGTGACCGACGCGGCGACCGTCGCCCGGCTGGTCCAGGTCGTCCAGGACGTCTATGCCGCACCGGCCGTGCGCCAATACGTCGTCGACCTGGCCAATGCCACCCGCACCAGCCCGGCGGTGCGCCTCGGTGCCTCACCGCGCGCCGCCTTGCACGTGCTGCGCGCCGCCCGCGCCCATGCCGCGCTCGAGGCCCGCGACCACGTGCTGCCCGATGACGTCCAGCGGGTCGCTCCGGCCGTGCTCGGGCACCGGATCATGCTCTCCGGCGAGGCCGCGCTGGCTCACCGCTCGGCAGCCGAAGTGCTCGCCGAGGTGCTGCGCTCCACGCCCATCCCGGTCACTCCCCGCTGACCGGGCGACCGGCATACCCACGGCGGCCGGCATGGCAGCGACGACGCGAGGGGGCGTGAGTGCGACGGCTCGGTGACGTGCTCACCACGCGGGGACGAGCCTTCGTCGCCGCGGGGATCACCCTGCTGCTCTCCGGTCTGGGGCTGGGGTTCCGGGATCTCACCCGGGCGGGCGTGCTGCTGATCGTGCTGCCCCTCGTCACGGCCCTGCTCGCGCGGCGGCGGCCGCCGGGGCTGGTCGTCGAGCGAGAGACCAACCCGGTCCGGGTCGTCGCGGGCGACCAGGCGAGCGTCACCGCCGTCGTCACCAACCGGTCGGCTCGGGCGACGCCGCTCATGCTCGCCGAGGAACGGCTCGACTACCAGCTCGGCGAGCGACCCCGCGTGCTGCTCGGCTCGCTCGGACCCTCCGACCGACGCGCCCTCACGTATGCCGTGCGCCCACCGCTGCGTGGCCGTCACCGCCTCGGGCCGCTCACCGTCCAGCTGCGCGACCCCTTCGGGCTGACCAACCGTTTCGTCGATGTCGGCGACGCCAGCGAGCTCGTGGCACTCCCCCGCGCCTGGCCGCTCGGCGGCAGCCGCCCGCCCGGCACCGGGGTGGGGGCCGAGGGTGAGATCCCCTTCATGGTCGCCCTGCACGGCGAGGACGACCAGTCGATCCGCGAATACCGCGACGGTGATGACCTGCGTCGCATCCACTGGCCCGCGACCGCCCGCACCGGCGAGCTCATGGTCCGCCAGGAGGACCGCCCGGCCCGTCGGCGCGCCGTCGTGCTGCTCGATCCGCGCTCCGATGCCCACGAGGGGACCGGCGCCGCGAGCTCCTTCGAGTGGGGGGTGAGCGCCGCCGCCTCGGTGGTCAGTCACCTCATCGGCTTCGCGTATGCCGTCCACCTGCTGTGCCCCGAGACGGTCCGCGACGGACACGCCGACCTCCCGGTCGACATCGACGCGGCCATGGACGCCCTGGCGGTCACCGCGCTCGCTCCCCCGCTCGAGCTCGCCCAGCTGGCCCGCTCCGGTCAGGGGCTGCTCGCCGGAGGTGGCTTGTGCGTGGCGATCCTCGCCCCGCGCGACGAGCCGATCCTCCATCGCATCGCCTCGCTGCGACAGCCCGGCGGCACCGCGGTCGGGCTCGTCCTCGACACCGACTCCTTCACCCGTCGGCCCGGCGAGCGCGCCACCGGTCGACCGAGCCCCACGGCACTGGCCGCGGCCCGCACGGTCGACCTGCTGCGCGGCAGCGGCTGGCGCGCCACCGTC
>CAZLGB010000231.1:0-4925 GCA_964558825.1 uncultured Intrasporangiaceae bacterium | reverse complement strand
TGAAAATCCGGCTCCGCAGCCAGCGCATGCGGGGCGAGGCCGAGGGTGAGCTCGTCTCCACCAAGATCACGGCTCCGACCCGGTTGGCTGCTGCCGCCGCGGCGCGGGCCGACGAGGCCGTCGCCGCGCAAGCGGCCGCCGCCGAGGCCACCCGACTCGAGGCCGAGCGGGCTGCCGCCGCAGAGCAGGCCTCCCGTGACGCCCAGCGGGCGAGCATCCTGGCCAGCGCCCAGGCCAACCCCAAGGCCGTCGCCCAGCTCATGGTCGCCGACCACGGGTGGAACGACGCCCAGTTCCAGTGCCTCAACAAGCTCTGGACCAAGGAGAGCAACTGGAACTACCGGGCGACCAACCGCTCGTCCGGCGCCTATGGCATCCCCCAGTCGCTCCCGGGCTCGAAGATGGCGACGATCGCCGCCGACTGGCGGACCAACCCGGCCACCCAGATCGCCTGGGGGCTGAAGTACATCGCCAGCGTCTACGGCACCCCGTGCGGGGCCTGGAGCCACTCGGTCCGCACCAACTGGTACTGATCGCCCCCGCTGCGCCGCTCAGAGCTTGCGCAGCCGCACCTTGGTCACCGAGTGGTCCTCGCCCTTGACGATGACGAGGTTGGCCCGCTGCCGCGTCGGGAGGATGTTCTCGACGAGGTTGGGGCCGTTGATGGTCTCCCAGATGGTCAAGGCGGTGGCGACCGCCTCGTCGTCGGAGAGCGCGGCATACCGATGGAAATAGCTGTCGGGATTGGCGAAGGCCGTCTCACGCAGCTTGAGGAAGCGATCGACATACCAGCGCTCGACGTGTGACACCCGCGCGTCGACGTAGATGGAGAAGTCGAAGAAGTCGCTCACCGCCATCCCCGTGCCGCCCATGGGCCGCACGGGCGGCGCGCCGAGGACGTTGAGCCCCTCGACGATGAGCACGTCGGGCCGGGAGACGACGACTCGCTCGCCGGGGACGATGTCATAGGACAGGTGTGAATAGACCGGCGCCGAGACCTCGGCCCGCCCGCCCTTGACCTCGGCGAGGAAGCGCAGCAAGGCACGCCGGTCGTAGGACTCGGGAAAACCCTTGCGGTGCAACAGTCCTCGCCGGCGCAGCTCGGCGTTGGGCAGAAGGAAGCCGTCGGTGGTGATGAGCGAGACCTGCGGCGTCGAGGGCCACCGCGAGAGCAGCTCGCGCAGGATGCGGGAGGTCGTCGACTTGCCGACTGCCACCGACCCGGCGACGCCGATGACGAAGGGGGTGCGTTGCGGGCGCTCCATGAGGAAGTCGCTCGTCACCGCGTGCAGCCGGGCGGTGGCCTCGCAATAGAAGCTCAGCAGCCGCGACAGAGGGAGATAGACGTCCTCGACCTCGCCCATGTCCAACGGGTGATCGAGCCCGCGCAGCCGCACGAGGTCCTCGGTGGTGAGGCTGATTGGCTGGTTCTTGCGCAGCCGTGACCAATCGGCGCGGCTGAACTCGACGAAGGGCGTCGGGAAGCTGGCGTTGCCGTCGCGGCGCTGCGTCACGCTGCTCATTCTTGCGTATGCCGTGCCGCGGCCCGTCGCGGAATCGACCGCGCCTCCCAGCGCCTAGGCTGGCTCCCATGTGTGGAATCGTCGGCTACGTCGGCCCGACCGCGGACAGCACCGCCCTGGATGTCGTCATGGAGGGTCTGGCCCGCCTCGAATACCGCGGCTACGACTCGGCCGGCGTCGCCCTGCTCGACGGTGACCACGTCGAGGTCCGCAAGCGCTCGGGCAAGCTGGTCAACCTCCGCGACGAGATCGCCGCCAAGCCGCTTCCGACGACGACGACGGCCATCGGTCACACCCGGTGGGCCACCCACGGCGGCCCGACCGACTCCAACGCCCACCCCCACCGAGGCGGTCGCGACGGCAAGCTGGCCGTCATCCACAACGGCATCATCGAGAACTTCCACTCGATCAAGACCCGGCTTCTCGCCGAGGGCGTGACCTTCACGTCGGAGACCGACACCGAGGTCGCCGCCCACCTGCTGGCCGCCGAATACGACCAGACCCACGACCTCACCGAGGCCATGCGGCGCGCGGTCGCCCAACTGCAGGGCGCCTTCACCCTGCTCGCCGTCCACGTCGACTCGCCTGGGGTCGTCGTCGGCGCCCGGCGCAACAGCCCTCTCGTCGTCGGGCTCGGCGAGGGCGCCAACTACCTCGGCTCCGACGTCGCCGCCTTCATCGGACACACCCGCGAGGCGCTCGAGCTCGGCCAGGACCAGATCGTCACCATCACCCCGACGAGCGTCTCGGTCATCGGCTTCGACGGCACTCCCGCCGAGGGCAAGCACTACCACGTCGACTGGGACGCTGCCGCGGCCACCAAGGGCGGCTTCGCCAGCTTCATGGCCAAGGAGATCGACGAGCAGCCGCATGCCGTCGCCGACACCCTGCTCGGTCGCACCAAGGACGACGGTGAGCTCGTGCTCGACGAGCTGCGCATCGACGAGGACGCCCTGCGCGGGGTCACCAAGGTCATCATCGTCGCCTGCGGCACCGCCGCGTATGCCGGCATGGTCGCCAAATACGCGATCGAGCACTGGACCCGCATCCCCTGCGAGGTCGAGCTGGCCCACGAGTTCCGCTACCGCGACCCGGTGGTCGACCGGCATACCCTCATCGTCTCGGTGAGCCAGTCGGGCGAGACGATGGACACCCTCATGGCGGTCAAGCACGCCCGCGAGCTCGGTGCGCTGACCATCTCGATCTGCAACACCCACGGCTCGACCATCCCGCGCGAGAGCGACGCCGTCCTCTACACCCACGCCGGTCCCGAGATCGCCGTCGCCTCGACCAAGGCCTTCCTCGCCCAGATCACCGCGTGCTACATCCTCGGGCTCTATCTCGCCCAGCTGCGCGGCGGCACCCAGGCCGACAACGCCCAGGCCGTCATGCGCGAGCTGCGCGAGGTGCCGGAGAAGATCCAGACCGTGCTCGACCGGATGGGGCGCGTGCGCGAGATCGCCCGCTTCATGGCCGACACCCGCTCGGTGCTCTTCCTCGGGCGGCATGTCGGCTTCCCCGTGGCCCTCGAGGGCGCGCTCAAGCTCAAGGAGATCGCCTACATCCACGCCGAGGGCTTTGCCGCCGGCGAGCTCAAGCACGGGCCGATCGCGCTCATCGAGCCCGGTCAGCCGGTCTTCATCGTCGTGCCCGGGCCCGACACCCCGCACGACCTGCACGCCAAGGTCGTCTCCAACATCCAGGAGATCCGCGCCCGCGGCGCACGGACGCTCGTCATCGCCGAGGACGGCGACGAGGCGGTCGTGCCCTTCGCCGACGAGGTCATCCGGGTGCCGGTCACGCTGCCGCTGCTGGCTCCCTTGCTCACCGTGGTGCCGCTGCAGGTCTTCGCCCTCGAGCTGGCCACCGCCAAGGGCCTGGACGTCGACCAGCCCCGCAACCTCGCCAAGTCCGTCACCGTCGAGTGACGTCGCCCGAGGGGTCCCGGTGAGCCGGCCATGATCATGGGCGTGGGCATCGATGTCGTCGACATCGAGCGCTTCGGACTGGCGCTGGCGCGCACTCCGCGCCTGCTGACGCGGCTGTTCACCGACGCCGAGCGTGAGTTGCCGCTACCGTCGCTGGCCGCCCGCTTCGCTGCCAAGGAGGCCCTGGCCAAGGCGCTCGGCTCACCGGTCGGGCTGTCCTGGCAGGACGCGACCGTGCTGCGCGGCGCGGGGGGCCGCCCCGAGCTGGACATCCGTGGGCGGGTCCTGCAGGAGGTCGCCCGGCTCGGCATCCAGACCCTGCATGTCTCGCTGTCCCATGACGCGGGGATCGCCTCCGCGATCGTCATCGCCGAGGGGGACTGATGATCAGCGCGTATGCCGTGCCCGACGTCCGGGCCGTCGAAGAGACCGCGATGGGTGCCCTCGCCGATCCCGGCGAGCTCATGCAGCGAGCGGCGCAGGCCCTCGGGGGGGTCGTGCTCACCCGGCTGGTCCAACGCAAGGCGCGCCGGGTGGTCGCTCTCGTCGGCGGCGGCAACAACGGCGGCGACGCCTTGTATGCCGTGGCGCTGCTGGCTCGGGCTGGCCACACCACCGCGGCCGTCGTCGGAGGGCTCGCCGAGGTCCACCCCGGCGGCTTGGCGGCTGCCCGGGAGGCCGGGGTCATCGTCGCCGACACCCCGGCGCAATGGCAGGAGCTGCTCGCCGAGGCCGACATCGTCATCGACGGGATCACCGGCATCGGGGGGCGCCCCGGGCTGGGGGAGCCGGCCCGCACGTGGGTCGACGCGATCCCCGACGACGCCTACATCGTCGCCGTCGACCTGCCCAGCGGCGTCGACCCGGCCGGTGAGGTGGGCACGGCCGACTGCGTCTGGGCCGACGAGACGGTGACCTTCGGAGCCGCCAAGCCGGGTCACCTCCTGCCTGCGGCCGCTGCGGCCGTGGGCCGGCTGACCGTCGTCGACATCGGGCTGGACTTCGCTGGTGTGACGCCGGCAGTCGAGCGGCTCACCCGCGCCGATGCGGCCGCCCGATGGCCGGTGCCGGACGCGACCTCCGACAAGTATTCCCGCGGCGTGGTCGGTATCGTCGCCGGCTCCACGGCATACCCCGGGGCCGGGGTGCTGTCGGTGCTCGGCGCGCTGGGGACCGGGCCGGGGATGGTGCGCTATCTCGGGCCGCCGGCTGTCGCCGCACTCGTGCACCAACACGCGCCGGAGGCCGTCACCGCGACCGGCCGGGTGCAGAGCTGGGTGCTCGGCTCGGGGGTCGACCCCCACGACCGTGACGACGCCGACCAGCTCAACTGGATCGCCCAGGCCCTCGCCTCGGAGCTGCCCTGTGTCGTCGACGCGGGCGCGCTGGCGCTGCTCGGCCCGCGCCAGGCACCGACGGTCATCACGCCCCACGCCGGCGAGCTGGCCCGGCTGCTCGCCCGGCTGGGGCTGCC
>CAZLGB010000230.1:0-4933 GCA_964558825.1 uncultured Intrasporangiaceae bacterium | reverse complement strand
CTCGCCGATGGCGCCCTGCTCGGCGAGGGCGTCGAGATGGCGGCGCACGGCGGCCGGAGTGAGCCCGAGCTGGCGGCCGAGCACCGACGCGGTGACCGGCCCCTGGGCCGAGACAGCCGCCAGCACCCGGGCCCGCGTGCGGGTCTCGGACTCGGCGGCGCGGCCGCTCTCGTCGGCTCGCGCGGGCGACGCGAAAATCACCACACCAGTATGCCCTAAATCGCGCGAGGCCGTATGCCGCCGCCGGCCGGCCCCGGACGCATCGGGCATCTCGGGCGCGAATGCCGAGGCAGGACGTATTTGGCGAGCGGCCCTGCGCTCATTGCTTCGCGAACGGCCCCTCTCCCCCTAGGAGTCGCGATGACCCTCCCCCTCGTCACCGTTTTCGGTCAAGCCCCCGACGGCAGCTGGCACCTCGCCGGCCAGGCCCGGCTCGAGCTCCCCCGGATGCTGCGGGCGCTGCCCGACCTCGAGGCGGCCATGGCCGCGCACCCCGAGGTGAGCGCCGGGCTCGCCCACATCGCCTGGCTGGCGGACGACGAGCCGCACGCCGAGCTCATCGCCATCCGCCGGACCGGGCCGATCGACTCCTGGCACGGCGACGGCGGCGGCGTGGGGCTGGAGCTGGACCGGCCCAGCACGGCCCCGACGATCCACCTGCCTCCCGGCCCGGGATCGGACGGCTTCTGGTGCCAGCTGTTTCCGTGGGCGAGCTTCTGCGGCGGCGACTGACATGTGGCAGTCCCGCCGCGCGCGTGGCTTGGCCATCGTCATCGCCGTGGGGCTCGACCTGCTGGTCTGGCACGGTGCGGTCCGCACGATGAGCGGCGGCCAGGTCCCCACGTGGGTGCCGGTCGTCGTCACCCTGGCCGGGCATCAGTGCCTCTGGTGGCTCGGCCGTCACCCTCGGGCCGTGCTGGGAGCCCAGGTCGCCCTCGGCTCGGCCAGCCTGCTCGTCCCCTTCTGGCAACCCTTCGCCGGCCTGCTGCTGGCGACCTATGCCGGCTGCGCAGGACTCGGTGCACGCCGCGTCGCGGGGATGCTCCCCGCCGTCGCCGCGGTGTTGCTCGCCCACAGCCACGGCAGTGCCCGCCTCACCGCGGCCCCGGTGAGCTCCACCCTCACGCTCTTCGCCCTGTGGGGCGTGCTCGCCGCCATCACGGTGAGCCTCGGCCTGCGGGCGTATGCCGTGGCCGGGCGCAGCCTGCAGTCCGCCGTCGTCGCCCAACGTCGTCTGGATCGGGAGCTGGCAGCCGAGCGCCGCCGGATCGCCCACGAGTTGCACGACGGCGTCGGCGGCACGGTCACCGCGGTCCACCTGCATGCCGCGGCCGCGCGGGAGTTGCAGGCCGGGCCCCGCAGGTGGTCCTCCGACGTGGCAGGCGGCGGTCTCGGCGAGCGTCCTGGCGGGGACAGTCTCGCCGCCATCGAGGCGGGTGCGGAGCGCACTCTCGTCGAGCTGCGCCGGCTGCTCGCCAGCCTGACCTCACCGGGCACCCCGGTCACCGCGAGCTCGCCGGACCGCGAGCCCCTCGACGGCGGCCGACCGTGGGCCGGCGCGCTCCCCACCCTGACGACCGAAGCCGCTCGCCTCGCCGCGTCGGCCCGGGAGTTGGGACTCACCGTCGCCCTCACCGGGCCGTGGGACGAGCAGAAGATCGAGCGGCTCTCCGACGCGATGACCACGGCCGTGCTGCGCACCCTGGCGGAGGGCCTGACCAACGCGGTCAAACATGGTGGACCGGGCACGACCTGCGTGGCCGACCTCGCGATCCTCGCCGTCGGCGGGCTCGAGCTGACCATCACCTCGACGCCCCCGCGCCGCTCGCGGGCACAGCACCGTCGCCACCAGCCCTGCGGGTGGAGCGGCGGTCGTGGATTGACCGGCCTGCAGCAGCGAGCAAGTCAGCTCGGCGGCCGCCTGCAGGTCTGGCCCGCCGACGACGACGGCCCCGATTTCCGCATCCGACTGCAGCTGCCTGCCCTGCCGGTGGCCGCATGAGCATCCGCGTCGTCATCGCCGAGGACGAGGCGCTCGTGCGCTCGGGCATCGTCGCCGTGCTGGCCTGCGCACCCGACATCGACGTCGTCGGTGAAGCCTCAGACGGTTGTGCGGCAACCGAATTGGTGGCAGCGCTGCGCCCCGACGTGCTCGTCACCGATCTGCGCATGGCTGACGGCGACGGGATCGAGCTCACCCGGCGCAGCACGGCCGTTCCCGACGGACCGAGGGTGCTCGTCCTCACCGGCTTCGGCGAGGAGGCCGAGGTCCATGCCGCCTTGCGAGCCGGCGCGTCCGGCTACCTGATCAAAGCGGACGCTCCTCGCTCGCTGGCGCACGCGGTGCGCGAGCTCGCTGCAGGGCGGGGCTGGGTGGACCCCACCGTGGTCCCCGTCGTCCTCGCCGCCGTCCGGCGCACTCCCGAGGCGACGACCGCCACGCCGAGCCGGTTGGGCGAGCTGACCAACCGGGAACGCGAGGTGCTCGTGCTCGTCAGTCAAGGCCTCGACAACGCCGAGATCGCGGCGGCCCTGTGGCTCGGCCCAGGCACGGTCAAGACGCACGTCTCGCGGATCCTGCACAAGACCCAATGCCGCGATCGCGCGCAGGCCATCGCCCTGGCCTATGCCTCGGGGCTGGTCGCCACCGCCTGAGGTATGCCGCCCGGCATACGCCCGTGGTGCAGGTATGCCGCCCGGCATACGCCGCGAATGCGACCACGGGCAGACGTGCCGGACGGCGCCGACGAGGACCGTTGAGGGTGTCGGCGGATCCGCCGCCGGCCTCTCCCGAAAGGCACGATCATGTCGATCCACATCTCCCGCAATGGCCGCACCTCCCGGCTGCGTCGCGCCGCCGGCATCGCCGTCATCGCCGCCGCACTGCCCCTCGCGGCGGCGGGGACCGCCAGCGCGACGACCACGGCCAGCGGCTGCACGGTCACCCCCCTCACGCCGGTCTTCGACCACATCAACTCGGCGGGCGTCAAGGTCATCCGCTACAACATCACCGTCACCTGCGACGGCGGCCGCACCATCGACCTCGTGCGGCACGTCCACGAGCAGGACGGCGGCCTCAACGGCGACGACCACATCTCGACGACGACTCACAATCGGCACTTCTCCACGCGGGACACGGTGACGATGTGGGCCGAGGTGTCCCTGCCCGACACCGAGCTCGGCGACGAGGAGATGTATCAGCAGGAGCAGTTCCAGGTCACCAGCGACAACGGCGTCGTCTCGGCCTGGACGGCCTGGGAGCTCTCCCCGGTCCAGCAGTTCTCCAAGTGATCCGGCTGCTCCACCCCGCTTCGCCCCACCGCCCGTCGGCCCCGTGCCGGCGGGCGGTGGCGTATCGCCCCTTGTCAGCCGCGGAACGCCACGGGGAGCAGGCTCGCCCCGCGCAACGCGTCGAGGTGGGCACCCACGGCGTCCCCGCCCCAGGCGGTGCGGTATGCCGTGAGATCGCCTTCCGCCCGGGACAACGCCGCCTGCCAGACCGATGCCGTGGCCGGCCCGAGCCGGATCGTCGCGTCGTCACGCAGCATCAGGGCGCCCTGCTCATCGGCCACCGCGTCGATCACCCGCGGCTCCAACTGCTCGAGTCCCACCACCGGAGCCAACCCGACTCCATCGCCGCCTCCGGGCGGATCGTTTTCCGCTGCAACCGAACTGGCAGACAACAGGTCAGTGAGCACCGACGAATCACCGAGCAGCTGCCCGACGTCGGCATACGTCAGCGCGACCATGCCCCCTGTCGCGCGCAGCAGCGCGGCAAGCCGCCGCAATGGCTGCGGCGATCGGGTCAGCCCACTCGACTGACCCACGAGCAGGGCGAGCGCATCGAGGTCAGCCAGCGCACTCACGATCGGGGGACCGCGGTGCTCGATGTCGCGGCGCAGCGCCACCAGCTTGGCGAGACGTAGGCGCGGCGGGGCGAGGGCCAGCGCCAGCTCATCGGGTCCCGCGACGAGCTTGGCGTCGCCGTCTCCGCCAGCCCCAGGCGGCAGCAGGCAGACCGGCTTGGGATAGCCCAGCACCTGCAGCTCGGCACCGATGGCCAGGCATTCGTCCGTGACATAGCCCCACCCGGCCCGCCCGAGCCGCACCGCAGCCGTCGTCTTGCCCGCCCCCGAGGCACCGACCAGACCGAGGACGCGGCCGGCCTCGCCGCCCAGCGCGAGCGGCGGCGTCACCCCGGCGGCGTGCAACAGGAGCAACTGCGGGTCGGCGCCCGCGATCGCCGCCTCGGTCAGCACCGACACCAGGCGCAGGTGCATCGCCGGTGGCAGCGGCAGGCTCGACCCGGGCAGCGCCAGCGGCTCGCCGGTGACCGCGTCGGTGCTCGCGCACCGCGACCACGCCTGCCGAAGCTGTTGGGCCGCAGCCGAGTTGGGCGCGATCACCTCGCGCACGTGACCGAGCAGGCTCAGGCGGACGGCATACGACCGACGATGCTGGTCAGTCACCGGTCGGCGCGGGCGCCGAGTCGGCTGCCGCGCCACCATTGGGCGCCAACTGGGTGCCACCCGCGCTGCAGCTGGTGAAGTTGGCGGTCTGCCCTGCCACGTGCTGGACCGTCCCGTTGACCGTGATGGGCGTCCCGGCGACAGTCGTCCAGGGCCCGTTGGAGCTAGGGCCGGACTGAAGGGTGAAGGTGATCGTCACCGGCGTCGCAGTGTCCGAGCGCGCGGTCGCGGTGCGATAGGTCAACGCAAATCGCTTGCAGCCCCCTGTGGCGCCGAAGCCCGGCAGGAAGAAGGCCGCCCGCCAACCCTGACCGGCACCGTTCTGGTCGACATGCACTCCATCGACCTCGATCTCGAACAGCTCGAGGGTGTCCGTCTCCTGCCAGCGATACCAGGAGTCGGCGTTCTGGCGGTCAAGTCCAGGGTCGTGGTGTACGGGGGTGATCCTTTGAGGTTCTTGGTTA
>CAZLGB010000229.1:0-4978 GCA_964558825.1 uncultured Intrasporangiaceae bacterium | reverse complement strand
GGCGGAGAACCTCTAAGAACCCCATGCCAGTTACACCGGGAAACGGACAGACCCCCTCGACACCAGCCGCCGATACCAACCCCAACACAGCAAAAGCCCGAACCCTGAGGGTTCGGGCCTTGCCGATGTCTTGAGACATCACACAGTGCCGGGAGGGGGACTCGAACCCCCACGCCCTTGCGAGCAGAGCATTTTGAGTGCCCCGTGTCTGCCATTCCACCACCCCGGCGAGGTGCCCCCGCAGCATACAAGGCGCGGCCCCAGCAGCGAGAACGCGGCCCAGCCACCAGCCAGCTCACGCTGCAGCCCGGCCCCCCCGGGACTGCGGCTCAGCAAGTCAGCGGCCGCCGCGGTAGCCTCCTGCGCCGCTCAGGCCGAGCCCGCCTCGTGGACGTGCGAATGGAAGCTCGGATTGGCCTCCTCGGTGTCGCTGCCGACCCGCAGGATGCGCATCATGTTGGTCGAGCCGGGGATGCCGGGCGGCGAGCCGGCGACCATGACGATGAGGTCGCCCTCGACGCAGCGCCCCTCGGCGAGCAGGCTCGCCTCGACCTGCGAGGCCATCTGGTCGGTGTGCTCGACGGCAGGGCCGAGATAGGTCTCGATGCCCCACACGAGCGCGAGCTGGCTGCGGGTGGCCGGGCTCGACGTGAAGGCCAGCATGGGGATCTTCGAGCGGAAGCGCGCGAGCCGCTTGGCCGAGTCGCCGGTCGCCGTGAAGGTCACCAGATACTTCGCGTTGATGAGGTCGCCGACCTCGTATGCCGCGAGCGTCACCGCCCCGCCGATGGTCCGCGGGACACCCGTGAGCTTGCCGAGCCGCTCGAGCCCGTGCTCCTCGGTGTTCTCGATGATCCGGGCCATCGTGCGCACGGCGTCGATCGGCCAGGCGCCCACCGAGGTCTCCCCCGACAGCATGACCGCGTCGGCCCCGTCGAGGACGGCATTGGCCGCGTCGGAGGCCTCGGCCCGCGTGGGCCGCGAGTTCTCGATCATCGACTCGAGCACCTGGGTGGCGACGATGACCGGCTTGGCCCGGTTGCGCGCCAACTCGACGGCCCGCTTCTGCACGAGCGGCACCTGCTCGAGCGGCAGCTCGACGCCGAGGTCACCACGGGCCACCATGAGCCCGTCGAAGACTTCGAGGATCTCGGGGAGGTTCTCGACGGCCTGGGGCTTTTCGATCTTGGCGATGACCGGCAGCCGCACGCCGGCCTCGTCCATGATCGCGTGGACGTCGTCGATGTCGGCCGCCGAGCGCACGAAGGACAGCGCGATCATGTCGGCGCGCAGCGACAGCGCCCAGCGCAGGTCGTCCTTGTCCTTGTCGGACAGCGCCGGCACGCTGACGGCCACACCCGGCAGGTTGATGCCCTTGTTGTTGGAGATGACCCCGCCCTCGACGACCTCGCAGCGGATGTCGGTCTCGGTGACCTCGACGGCGCGCAGGGTCACCTTGCCGTCGTCGATGAGCAGCAGGTCACCGGGGCGCACGTCGCCCGGCATACCTTTGTAGGTCGTGCTGACCTGCTCGCGGTCGCCGGGCACGTCGCGCGTGGTGATGGTGAAGTGATCGCCCACCGACAAGGTGACCGGCCCGTCGGCGAAGCGCCCGGTGCGGATCTTGGGCCCCTGCAGGTCGACGAGGATGCCGACCGCGCGGCCGGTCTCGTCGGAGGCCTGCCGCACCGCGCGGTAGACCTTCTCGTGCGCCGAATACTCACCGTGCGAGAGGTTGAGGCGGGCGATGTCCATACCGGCCACGACGAGGTCGCGGATGCGTGCGGGCGAGGACGTGGCGGGGCCGAGGGTGCAGACGATTTTGGCGCGACGCATGAGAGTCAACCTTAGATGGGGACGCGGTGGTCCTGATGGACCCACGACGATGGGTCCGGCCGCGTCCCCGTTGCGCGCTGCCGGGATTGGCTTGGTATGCCGTCGCTAGACGGTCACCGGGCGGTCGCTCGGGTTGATCGGCCGGGGCAGCTGACTGGGTGTGCCGAGCAGCCAGCCGTCGACCTCGTGCGCAGCCGACCGCCCCTCGGCGATCGCCCAGACGATGAGCGACTGCCCGCGCCCGGCATCGCCGCACACGAAGACACCCGGCACGCTCGTCATGAACGCCCCGTCACGCGCGATGTTGGTGCGCTCGTCGCGGTCGACGCCCAGTTGCTCGAGCAGACCCTCGGCCTGCGGCCCGAGGAATCCCATCGCCAGCAGGACAAGCTGGGCCGGCAGCTCGCGCTCGGTGCCCGGCACCGGCTCGAAGCGCCCACCCTGCATGGCCACCTCGACGATCCGCAACGCGCGGACGTTGCCGAGCTCGTCGCCGAGCGCCTCGGTGGTCGACACGGCATACACCCGCTCGCCGCCCTCCTCGTGGGCGCTGGCGACGCGGTAGATCATCGGGTAGGTCGGCCACGGCTGGTCCGCGGGACGCTCGTCGGCGGGGCGCGGCATGATCTCCAGCGAGGTGACCGAGCGCGCGCCCTGGCGCAGCGCCGTGCCGATGCAGTCGGCGCCGGTGTCGCCGCCACCGATGACGATGACGTCCTTGCCGGTCGCGAGGATCTGTCCCTCGACCCGCTGCCCGAGAGCGGCCCGGTTGCCTTGCGGCAGATACTCCATCGCCTGATGTATGCCGTGCAGCTCCCGTCCGGTGACCGGCAGGTCGCGCGGGACGGTGGCGCCGATGGCCAGCACGACCGCGTCATAGCGGGCGCGCAGCTGCTCGCCGGTGATGTCGACCCCGACCTCGACCCCGTTGCGGAATCGCGTGCCCTCGGCCTCCATCTGGGCCAGCCGCCGGTCCAGGACGGCCTTCTCCATCTTGAACTCGGGGATGCCATAGCGCAGCAGTCCCCCGGGCTTGTCGGCCCGCTCGAAGACGGCGACGGTGTGCCCCGCGCGGGTCAGCTGCTGGGCCGCCGCGAGCCCGGCCGGGCCGGAGCCGACGACGGCGACGGTCTTGCCCGAGTGCCACTCGGGCTGCTGCGGGAGCACGCCACCCCACTGGAGGGCCTGCTCGACGATGCCGACCTCGATCTGCTTGATCGTCACCGCCGGCTGATTGATGCCGAGCACGCACGCGGTCTCGCACGGTGCCGGGCACAACCGCCCGGTGAACTCGGGGAAGTTGTTCGTCGCGTGCAGCCGGTGGTGCGCGTCGCGCCAGCGGCCCTTCCACGTGAGGTCGTTCCACTCGGGGATGAGGTTGCCGAGCGGACATCCGTTGTGGCAGAAGGGAATACCGCAGTCCATGCAGCGGCCGGCCTGGCGCTGCAGCTGGTCGTAGTCCTGCGCCTCGTAGACCTCTTTCCAGTCCTTGATGCGCACCGGCACCGGTCGCCGGGCCGGCAGCTCACGCTGACGGATCTTGAGAAAGCCTTGGGGGTCAGCCACGGGATGCCTCCATGATCCGGTTCCACACCTCGGTGCCGTCGAGGTCGAGGCCCTCGCGCTCGGCCTGCGCGCGCACGTCGAGGACCCGTTGATAGTCACGCGGCAGCACGAGGGTGAAGCGCGTCTTGGCCACCTCCCAGTCGGCCAGCAGCCTGGCCGCGACGGCGGAGTCGGTCCAGCGCAGGTGGCTCTCGAGCAGCTCGCGCACGACCGCCTCGTCCTGCTCGCGTAGGGGCGCCAGACCGACGAGCTCGGCGTTGACCAGCTCGGGCCGCAGGTCGAGCACATAGGCGATGCCGCCCGACATGCCGGCCGCGAAGTTGCGTCCGGTGCTGCCGAGGACGAGCACGCGACCGCCGGTCATGTATTCGCAGCCGTGATCACCGACGCCCTCGACGACCGCCGACGCGCCGGAGTTGCGCACGCAGAAGCGCTCGCCCGCGCGCCCGCGCAGGAAGAGCTCGCCGCTCGTCGCGCCGTAGGCCGCGACATTGCCGGCGATGACGTTGTCCTCGGCGGTCAGCGGGGCGCTGCGGTCCGGCCGCACGACGACCCGGCCACCGGACAGGCCCTTGGCGACATAGTCGTTGGTGTCGCCGAAGAGGCTGAGCGTCACGCCGGCCGGCAGGAAGGCCCCGAAGGACTGCCCGCCCGAGCCGGTCAGCACGAGCTCGATGGTCCCGTCGGGCAGCCCGTGCGGGTGCGCCTTGGTCACCTCGTGGCCGAGCATGGTGCCGACCGTGCGGTTGACGTTGCGCACGGCCACCTCACCGCGGGCCTGCTCGCCGTGGTCGAGCGCCGAGCGCGCGAGCGAGATGAGCTGGTGGTCGAGCGCCTTCTCGAGGCCATGGTCCTGCGAGACCGTCTGGTATGCCGTGCCACCGGTCGGGTCGCTCACCTGAGCGAGGATCGGGCGCAGGTCCAGGCCGCTGGCCTTCCAGTGCGTGATCGCCTTGTCGGTGACGAGCGAGCCGGATTGCCCGACGGCCTCCGCGAGGGTGCGGAAGCCCAGCTGGGCGAGCAGCTCGCGCACCTCCTCGGCGATGTATTCGAAGAAGGTCTCGACGAACTCCGGCTTGCCGGAGAAGCGCGCCCGCAGCTCGGGGTTCTGGGTGGCGACGCCCACCGGGCAGGTGTCGAGGTGACAGACGCGCATCATCACGCAGCCGCTGACGACGAGCGGCGCCGTGGCGAAGCCGAATTCCTCGGCGCCCAACAGCGCGGCGACGACGACGTCGCGACCGGTCTTGAGCTGGCCGTCGGTCTGCACGACGATCCGGTCGCGCAGCCCGTTGAGCCGCAGCGTCTGCTGGGTCTCGGCGAGGCCGAGCTCCCACGGTGCGCCGGCGTGCTTGAGCGACGTGAGCGGCGAGGCGCCCGTGCCGCCGTCGTGGCCGGAGATCAGCACGACATCGGCGTGCGCCTTGGAGACGCCGGCCGCGACCGTGCCCACGCCGATCTCGGAGACGAGCTTGACGTGGATGCGCGCGCGGGGGTTGGCGTTTTTGAGGTCGTGGATGAGCTGGGCCAGGTCCTCGATCGAATAGATGTCGTGGTGCGGCGGCGGCGAGATCAG
>CAZLGB010000228.1:0-5085 GCA_964558825.1 uncultured Intrasporangiaceae bacterium | reverse complement strand
GAAGGCCCACTTGTCGATGTGGTTGGCATAGTCGGCCGGGGTGAGCACCTCGGACTCGTCGATGTAGTCGACGCCGAGGCTCTGCAGCACCTGCGCCTCGACGAAGTGCCCAATGCGCGCCTTGGCCATGACCGGGATCGACACGGCCGCGATGATCCCGTCGATCATGTCGGGGTCGCTCATCCGCGACACCCCGCCCTGCGCGCGGATGTCGGCCGGCACCCGCTCGAGCGCCATGACGGCGACAGCCCCGGCATCCTCGGCGATCTTGGCCTGCTCGGGGGTGACGACGTCCATGATGACGCCGCCCTTGAGCATCTCGGCCATGCCCCGCTTGACGCGCGCGGTGCCGGTGGTGGGCGTGGGCTCACTCATGGTGTCTGCTGCCTGTCCTTGGTCGCCCCTCAACCGCAAGGGGTATGCCGTGTGCTCGCCTCCCGTCGAGGCGACCGACCGAGTTTACTCGGCCGACGACCTCGCGAGCGCCGACGCTGCAGATGTGGACGCGGCCGCGCGATCTCGCTCAGACAGCAGGACCTTCAGAGCGATGCCGGCGCCGTAGCTCGCGGCGCCGACCAGGATCGCGACGATGTCACGCCCGGCCCGAGAAAGTATGCGCACGCCACGCGGTCCTTCATAGCCCGGACGGAGCGAAACCCACTCCAGAGGTGGGTTTCGCTCCGTGGTGAAGAGCCCGTGCGCACGAGTGCGGCCCGAGCGAATAGTCACGAGCCTTCGGGCGCGCCGATCCGATGGCCGCCGGCGCGGCATACGACCGCGTAATCAGGCGCGCAGGCCCGGGGGCAACTCGTCGGCGAATTCGACCGTGCGCGGCAGCTCGGCATAGCCGGCGAGCCGGAAGACGCGGACCACCCACTTGCGGCGCACCCGGCGCACGTCGGTCACCGCGTCGTTGTGGAAGCGCCGGGCGAGTTGCACCCGCAGGCCGGTGGCCTTGACCCGCGACACGACGTCGTCTCCGAAACCAGGCCCACCCGGTAGTGCCGCGAGCACCTCGGGGGTGAGCGCCATGACGATGGCATCGGTGAGGTCGGACTCGACGCTCTCGCGCTCGGCTCCGAAGCGCTGCAGATCGGCATCGGTGTGCTCGGCCTCCGAAGCCGCCAACGAGTCGGACGCCGCCCCGGCGAGCATCAGGGCGCTCGCGGCATCCAGCGCCCCGGAGTTGGCCAGCTCGAGGGTCGCCTCGGCCCGCCGGACCAGCTGGGCGTCCAACGCGGCCAGCGTCCCTGACACGCGGGCATGCAGCCGGTCGAGCCGAGCGGCCGAATAGGACAGATACCACCCCAGGGCCACGACGACGAGCACGCCGAGGGTGACCCACTCCGCTGCGCTCACGACCCACCTCCCCCACTGCCGGCGGCGCTTGACGGGCCGCGCCAGAGCCGACCGATGACCCGCTGCGGACCCGTCGGCGGCGTCACGGCCCGCGCCCCGGCAGCGCCCTCGACGACGGTCTCATAAACCAGGGTGATCTGGTCGGTGACGACCGACCAGTCGAAGACGTCAGCGCGCGCCCGCCCGGCGGCCGCCGTGCTCGCCCGGCGGGCCGGGTCGGCCAAGAGCCCGACCAGCTGACCAGCCAGGTCCTCGGGCGACTCGTTGGCGAAGGTCACTCCGGCCTTGCCTCCGTCGAGCACCCGCAAGAAGGCCGGCAGGTCGCTGGCCAGCACCGCGGCACCCGCACTCATCGCCTCGATGAGGATGATCCCGAAGCTCTCGCCGCCGGTGTTGGGGGCGACGTAGACGTCGACCGAGCGCAGCAGCCGGGCCTTGGTCGTGTCGTCGACCGAGCCGAGGAACTCCGTCGCCGCGATCACCTCGGGGGTCATGAGTTTGCGGACCTCGTCGGCATCGCCAGGCCCGGCCACGAGCAGGCGCGCCCCGGGGACGGCCCGCAGCACGGCGGGCATCGCGGCGGCCAGGACCGGCATACCCTTGCGCGGCTCACCCATGCGCCCGAGGAAGGCGATGGTCGGACGCTCGGGTGTGCCCTCCCACTCCGGCACCCGCTCGGCGAGGGCGAACCGGTCGACATAGACCCCGTTGGGGATGACGACGGCGTCGCCCCCGAAGTGGGTCGTCACCGTGCGGCGCGCGTCCTCGGACACGGCGATGCGCCCGAGGATCTTTTCCATGCTCGAGCGCAGGAAGGGATAGCTCACCTGCATGGCCCGCGAGCGGACGTTGGAGGTGTGGAAGGTCGCGACGATCGGGCAATCGGCGGCCCACAGCGCCAGCGCCCCCACGCTCGGGGTGATCGGCTCGTGGATGTGGATGAGGTCGAAGCGGCCCCGGTCCAGCCAACCCGTCACCTTGGCATTGGTCATCACGCCGAAGTTGAGCCGGGCGACCGAGCCGTTGTAGCGCACCGCCACGGCCCGTCCCGCCGACACGACGTAGTCGGGCAGCTCGGTGCCCTCGTCGGCCGGCGCGAGCACCGACACGGTGTGCCCGCGCGCGATGAGGATCTCGGCGAGGTCGCGGACGTGATACTGCACGCCCCCGGGGATGTCGAAGGAATAGGGGCACACCAGCCCGATGCGCATCGCTTCGCCCACCTATGCCCGCGCGGCGCGAGCGGCGCGCGCCGGGTCGAGGTCCTCGGTGAAGACCCGCTGCATCATGTGCCAGTCGGCCGTGTGCTCGCGGATCGCGCCCTCGAGGTATGCCGCGCAGCGTTGGGTCAACTCGCGCACCCGCGCGGCCTGTGCGTCGGGTGTCTCGTCGGTGCGCGGCTCACTCGCCGGCGCGATGCGCTCGGAGAAGCGCACGACGGTGCGATAGCCGGCCGCCCCGCGCTCGGGCCAGGCGTGCTCATAGGTGATGGCCGCGGCATACAACGGCGCACCGGTGACGATGGACAGCAGCGCCGGGCCCTTGGCCATCCGGGCCGGCCGCCCGCAGAACTCGACCTCGACCCCGTTGCTCGTGAGGTCACGGTCGGACACGAGGGCGACGAAGTCGCCGCGCTCCACCCCCTCGCGCAGCCCGAGGAAGGGATTGGGCCCACCGGTCAGCGGGTGGATCTTCATCCCCAATCGCTCACGGAAGGAAAGGAACTCGCGGAAGATCGCCTCTGGCTTGAGCCGCTCGGCCACGCTGGTGACCGGCGCGAGGTGGCTCGCCGACCACGCCCCGGCAACGTCCCAGTTGCCCAGGTGCGCGACGAAGACGACCGCCGAGTGCCCCGCTGCGAGGTCCTCGCGCACCGGCCCGTCACCCTCGGCTCGCACCGCCTCGGCCAGCTCGGCCGGCGTGCGGTCGGGCAGCCGGAAGGCGTCGCAGAAGTAGCGCAGATAGGAGCGCATCCCGTCGCGGACGAGCAGCTCGAGCGCCGCGTCGTCGAGCTCGGGTCGCACCCGCGCGTAATTGGCGCGCAGGCGCTCGATCCCCGTGCCGCCGCGGCGCGCCTGCAGGTCGGCGATCCGCTCGAACATGGCGTATGCCGCGCCCGCCGGCATCCGGCGCACGGCGACCCAGCCGCCCCGGTAGGCCGCGATCTCGGCCTGGCCCCGGACGGTGGAGAACAGTTGTCCGACCCCCATCAGCTGGTCGTGGTCTGGGTCATGGCGCGAGCCTGGCGATGCACGGTCGCCATGCGCTGCACGACGGTGACGGCGCTGGCGACGACGAGCAGCGCGAGCACGACGGTGAGCACCCAGCGGGGCAGGTTGAGCCCGACCAGTCCGGTGGCCAGCAGCACCGCCAGCAACCGGTCGGCCCGCTCGGCAATACCGACATTGCACGTCATGCCCAGCCCCTCGGCCCGGGCCTTGGCATAGGAGACGACCATGCCGAAGATGAGGCACCCCAGCGCCAGCCCCGCGAGCAGCAGGTCGGCGCCCGGCCCGGCGAAATAGAGGACCAGCCCCCCGAAGATCGCCGCGTCGGCGACCCGGTCGAGGGTGGAGTCGAGGAAGGCGCCCCAGACGCCCGACGACCCGGACAGCCGGGCCATGACCCCGTCGACGTTGTCGCCGAAGATGAAGGCGACGATGACGAGGGTGCCGACGAGGAACTCGCCGCGCGGATAGAAGGCCAGCGCCCCGAAGCAGACCCCCAAGGTGCCGACGATGGTGACGACATCGGGGCTGATCCCGAGCGCAAGGAACGCCTTGGCGATGGGGGTCATCACCTTGGTCCAGCTCGCGCGCAGGAGTCTGTTCAGCATGGTTGCTCAAGCCTAGGGCGTATGCCGTGCCGCGTCCGCCGTGTCGGGTCCGCCGCGCCGCACGGCATACCTCGTGTTGTCGGCCCCGTCAGCCGTCCCACGCGGCGGCCAGGCGGGCGCGGACATCCTCGAGCAGCAACGGCAGCGCCTTGGTCTGGCCGACGATCGGCAGGAAGTTGGAGTCGCCGCCCCAGCGCGGCACGACGTGCTGGTGCAGGTGGGCGGCGACGCCGGCACCGGCGACCTGGCCCTGGTTCATGCCGAGGTTGTAGCCCATTGGGTGGGACGTCGCCTCCAGGGCCCGCAGCGCCGCCTTGGTCAAGGCCGTGAACTCCGTCGTCTCCTCGTCGGTGAGATCGAGGTAGAGCGGGACGTGCCGATAGGGGCAGATGAGCACGTGGCCGGGGTTGTAGGGGAAGAGGTTCATGACGACATAGCAGTGCTCACCACGGGCGACGATGAGCCCGTCGGGGTCGGAGCGCGCGGGTGCGGCGCAGAACGGGCAGCCGTCGCCGGCATGCGCGGTCGGCCGGGGGCCCTCGATGTAGGCCATCCGGTGGGGCGTCCAGAGCCGCTGGAAACCGTCGGGAGTCCCCGCGAAGTCGCGCTGGTCCTCGACGTCGGTCACGACGCCGAGTCTAGGGCGCGGCGGTGCTCCGTGCTGGGGCGGGGAGGGCGGCGGCCAGCTGGTCGGAGAGCAGCACGGCGGCCCGCAGCGCTGGGGCGCTCGGGCGCAGCCGGCGGGTCGCACTGGTCACTTGGAAGGCTCCGAGCACGTCGCTGCCGCGCACGACCGGCAGCACGGTGAGCCGATCCGTCGGCAGCCCCTCGTCGCCGGTGTCGACGAGCCGTCCGAGCCGGCGCACCGAGCCGTCGCGGCCGACGATGGC
>CAZLGB010000227.1:0-5194 GCA_964558825.1 uncultured Intrasporangiaceae bacterium | reverse complement strand
CGTGCGCCGGCCCACGACAGGTGCAGCTCGCGCCGCGCGCGGGTCAGCCCGACGTAGAGCAGCCGGCGCTCCTCCTCGATCGCCGCTGCGCCCTCGGCAAGGGTGATGGGGATGAGCCCGTCAGAGCAGCCGACGAGATGGACGACATCCCACTCCAGGCCCTTGGCGGCGTGCAGCGACGCCAGGGTGACGCCCTGGACCGCCGGCGCATGCTGGGCAGCCGCCCGCTCGTCGAGCTCGCGGACGAGCTCGGTCATCCGGGCCTCGGGCATCGCGGCCACGAGGTCGTCGGCCAACGCTGCGAGGGCGCTGAGCGACTCCCACCGCTCGCGCAGCGCGCCGCCGCTCGACGGCGGCGCGGGCGTCCACCCGGCGCCGGCGAGGATGTCGCGGACCAATTCGGGCAAGGCCACCGTGCCGTCGTCTCCCCGCACCGCACCGCGCAGCAGGACGATCGCCGCGCGGACCTCTTGCCGGGCGAAGAAGCGCTCGCCGCCTCGGACGAGATAGGGCACGCCGGCCTCGGCGAGCGCCGACTCGAGCGCCTCCGACTGGGCGTTGGTGCGGAAGAGCACGGCGATCTCACCCGCCGGGGCACCCCGGTCGAGGGCCGCTCGGATCGCCGCCGCCACGCCGCTGGCCTCCGCGACGTCGTCGTCGTATGCCGTGAGCCGCGGCGCCGGGCCCGACTCGCCTTGGGCCCGCAGCTCGAGCCGGGCGGGCATACCGCCTGCTCGGGCGGCTGACGACCCGCCCACGGGCAGGACCGGACGCGCCGCGGCGAGCACGAGATTGGCGACGCGCAGGATCTCGGGGGTCGAGCGGTAGTTGCGCACGAGCCGCACGACGCGGGCGTCGGGATGGCGGCCCGTGAAGCCGAGCAGGTGCTCGGGCGTCGCCCCGGTGAAGGAGTAGATCGTCTGGGCCGGGTCGCCGACGACGCAGATCTCGTCGCGATCGCCGAGCCACAACTCCAGCAAGCGCTGCTGGAGGGCGTTGACATCCTGGTATTCGTCGACGACGAGATGGCGGTATTGCTCGCGCACGGCCCGGGCGATGTCCTCACGGTCGGCGAGGATGCCGACGGTGAGCAGCAGCACGTCCTCGAAGTCGATGACCCCGCGCTCGGCCTTGCGCTGCTCGTAGCCCTCCCAGACCCGCGCCATCGCCGTCGGGTCGATGCCCGCCGGGTCGCGGCCCGCGCGCCGGGCGGCCACGGCATACGTCTCGGGGGTGAGCATGCCGACCTTGGCCCACTCGATCTCGGCGGCGAGGTCACGCACGGCGGTGCGGTCGAATTGCATTCGCAGCCGCCCGACCGCCTCGGCGACGAGTGGGGCCTTGCTCACCAGCACCTCGGGCGCCGCACCGCCGACGGCCTGGGGCCAGAAGTAGTGCAGCTGGCGCAGCGCGGCGGCGTGGAAGGTGCGGGCGGCGACCCCCCGCACGCCCAATTCACGCAGCCGCGTGCGCATCTCGCCTGCGGCGCGGGCCGTGAAGGTCACGGCGAGCACCCGCTGGGGGACATAGACCCCCGAGTGCACGCCATAGGCGATGCGGTGGGTGATGGCGCGCGTCTTGCCGGTGCCTGCACCAGCGAGCACGCACATCGGGCCGAGCGGGTTGGCGGCGACCTCGCGCTGCTCGGGGTCGAGGGCGGCCAGCACGCCGTCGGCGCGGGAGGTCGGCGAGTCCGGCGGCTGGGGCGGCGGATCGGTCGGTGCGTCGCCCGGGCGCGCCGCGGTGCGGGTGGTGCGCGCCGAGCGAGCAGGTATGCCGGGTGGCTGGCTCATGTCGGCTCGATCCTAGGCGTGCCCACCGACTGCGCCCTCCGCGCTGCGGAGTCTGGCCGCCATGGCGGCCAGATTGGTCGCTGGCGTTCATATCTCGACGCCACCGACCGACTTCGCCGCCATGGCTGCGAAACTGAGCGGGCCTCACGGGAGGAGGGGGAAGAAACTCTGCGGGCTCGGTGTATCACGCGCCGTCGGCCGCTCTCCTTCCCTGCAGAACGTCAGCGCGGAAGGTCCAGACCAGCTCGGTGCCGCCACACCCGGCCCGGACGCGCCAGCTGACGGCGGCGGACCCGCACGGTGCGGTCAGGTCTCTGGGGGGCCCAGAGAGTCCTGACCGCACCGAGCGCTGCCCGGTGCGGTCAGGGGGGTATGGGGCGCGATCGGGCCTCGGCCCGACCGCGACGCCATCAGGACTCAAGGGCGCTTTCGACGACCTCGACGCTCTCACCGGGCAACGACGACGCGGCGACATCGGTGCTCATCGGCTCGGGCACGTGCACCGGCTCGACCCGTGCCGGCTCGACCCGTGCCGGCTCGACCGGCGCGACCGGCACCGGCGTGACGACCTCGACGGCCGCCTCGACCGGGGCGGGCTTGTCGGCCTTGGCGACCTTCGCCTTCTTCGACGTGGACTTGCCCTTGGGCTTGGGCTCGCCACCGACCGGCTTGAGGCTGTGGGCGGCGTCGGGCACATAGCGGTTGGACTCACGCGGAGGCCGGTGGTAGCCGACGGCGGCCGGGCGCGAGGGGATCTCGACCGGCTTGGGGTTGAGCGCCTCGTAGGGCACCGTCGAGAGCAGGTGGGCGATGACGTTGATGCGCGAGGACTTCTTGTCGTCGGACTCAACCGTGTACCACGGCGAGTCGGAGATGTCGGTGAACTGCATCATCGTGTCCTTGGCCCGGCTGTAGTCCTCCCACCGGGTGATCGACTGCATGTCCATCGGGGAGAGCTTCCAGCGGCGCATCGGGTCGTTGGCGCGCGAGCGGAAGCGAGCCTCCTGCTCGACGTCGCTCACCGAGAACCAGTACTTGCGCAGCATGATGCCGTCGTCGATGAGCATCCGCTCGAAGCTCGGCGCCTGGCGCAGGAAGCGCGCATATTCGACGTCGGTGCAGAAGCCCATGACCCGCTCGACGCCCGCCCGGTTGTACCAGGAGCGGTCGAAGAGCACGATCTCGCCGGCGGCCGGCAGGTGCTCGACATAGCGCTGGAAGTACCACTGGGACTTCTGCCGCTCGGTCGGTGCAGGCAGCGCGGCAACACGCGCATGGCGCGGGTTGAAGTATTCGGTCATCCGCTTGATCGCGGAGCCCTTACCCGCCGCGTCGCGGCCCTCGAAGAGGACCACGAGCCGGGAACCGGTCTCGATGACCCACTGCTGCATGGTGACGAGCTCGGCCTGCAGGCGGAAGAGCTCCTTCTCGTAGGTCGCCGTGTCCAGCTTGAGGGTGCCGTTGGCGGTGTACTTGGCCATGGCGCGCATTGTGCCACCCAGCCCGTCGCGCCGTCCTGCCGTGTCCGTATGCCGTTCATCTCCCGTTAACCCCGGCGTCAGGCCCTACCGCTGTGCTGTGATGCGGCATACACTCCGCCGCTGCGGTGTTGTCATCTGCGCGTCGAGGTCGGTTGCATCCAATGCCGTCGCCCACCGAGTCGCCCCGAGATGTCACGACCGTCGTGGTCCCCCGATGAAGGAGCCGTATGCCGCCCACCGCCGCCGTCCCGCCGACCCCCGCCGCAGGCTCGGTGACGATGTTCTCGACGACCTGGTGTGGCTATTGCCGACGGCTCAAGAGCCAGCTCGATCGCGAGGGTGTCCCCTACACCGAGATCAACATCGAGACCGACCCCGGCGCTGCCGACTTCGTCATGAGCGTCAACGGCGGCAACCAGACCGTGCCGACGCTGCTCTTCCCAGACGGCTCGGCGGCGACCAATCCGTCGGCCGCGCAGGTCCAGGCCCGCCTGGCCGCGCTCGCCTGAGCCCTGGCGCTCAGCGCACTGGGCGCCAGCCCTCGATCACCGGGCGCCCGGCGACGGCCTCGACGGTGTCGCCCAGCCAACGCTCGATGAGCCGGCGGGCGATGGAGACGCCCCCCGGCACGCGGATCCCGCCAGAGGCGAGCAGCCCGGCATACTCCGCGCGGGTGACCCACCGGACCTCGGCCATCTCATCGGTGTCGGGGTGCAACTCGGTGGTCAGCGCGCGGGCGGTCGCGCCGATCATCAGCGACGAGGGGAAGGGCCACGGCTGGTCGCCGAGATAGCGCACCCGGTCGACCCGCACGCCGCTCTCCTCGAAGACCTCGCGGGCGACCGCGGCCTCGATCGACTCGCCCGGCTCGACGAAGCCGGCCAACACCGAGAACTGGTCCTCGGGCCAGGCCTTGCCGCGCCCGAGCAGCAGCCGCTCGTCGTCGTCGACGACCGAGACGATGACGGCGGGATCGGTCCGCGGGAAGTGCTCGCTCCCATCCTCGGGACAGCGGCGCACCCAGCCCGCGGCGACCGGTTGGGTGGCCGCGCCACAGCGCGAGCAATGTCCGTGCGACGCATGCCAATTCGCCAGCCCGAGCAAGGTCGCGAAGATCCCCGCGTCGCGGTCACCGAGGCGGCCTCCGGCCGCGCGCAACGGCTGCCAGTCATCGCTCTCACCACCCTCGCTGCGCGCCTCGATGACCCCGACGTATGCCGTGCCGCCGCCGCCCGTCGCGGAGTCGGCGGCGGCAGTGTCGTCGCGAGCATCGGCGCCGCCGGAGGTCTCAACCGCCCACCCCAGCAGGATCGCGGTCCGCGCGAGATCGGCGGATCCGCCTGCGCGCGTGACCAATTCGAGTGCACGGTCGGCCTCCCGCACGGCCATCCGGTCACCGCGGATCGCGACGACCCGCGTCGCCGGATCGGCGAGCAAGCGCGCGAGCAGGTGGGGATCGCCTCGCATGTGGGCCCGCCGATCGAGATCGCCTGCGGTGAGCGCGAGCCCGTGGAGCGGGGCGAAGGGGTCGGCCACTGCTCGAGCCTACGGGCCGGCTACCGTTACGGACTTCGACGACACCCGGCCGCGCCGGGGCGAGGCTCCGCGCAGGAGCTGGACGCACGGCATACCGTGGGGGCGTGAGCACCGCGAGCCGCAGCCCCGCCGTCCTGGCCGCGCTGGCCAGCGTCGCCGTCACGGGTCTGGACCCTGCCTCGGTGCGCGCGATGGCGACCGGCGACTCCGGCGAATTCGACGTCGCCCTCGTCGTCGACACCCAGGATCGGCACTGGGTCGTGCGGGCTCCGCGCACCCCGGCCGCCGGCGCGCGGCTCGAGGCGGCCACGACCCTGCTGCCGCTCATCGCCCGCCGGTTGCCCTTCCACGTGCCCGTCCCCAAGGGCTTCGTCGCCGTGCCGG
>CAZLGB010000226.1:0-5203 GCA_964558825.1 uncultured Intrasporangiaceae bacterium | reverse complement strand
ACGGTCGGGCCGTCCACTCGGTGCGCGCCGTGCCGATCCGCGCGCTGCGCGAGGTCGCCGGGCTCGCGGACGGCCGACCCCTGCACGTCCACCTCTCCGAGCAGCCGGCCGAAAACGAGGCCGCGCTCGCGCACTACGGCCTCACGCCGACCGGCATCCTCGCCGAGGCCCGCCTGCTCGGACCGACGACGACCGCCGTCCACGCCACGCATCTCACCGACGCCGACATCACGTTGCTCGGCGACTCGGGCACCGGTGCGTGCTTCTGCCCGACGACCGAGCGCGATCTCGCCGACGGGATCGGCCCGGCGCGCCAGCTCGTCGACGCGGGCGCGCCGCTCTCACTCGGCTCCGACCAGCACGCCGTCGTCGACCCCTTCGCGGAGCTGCAGGCGCTCGAAGGCCACGAGCGCTTGCGGTGGCTCGAGCGCGGGCGGCTCACCGTCGAGGACCTGCTGACTGCCTTGTCGCCCAACGGTTATCGCGCGCTCGGCTGGCCCGAAGGCGGTCGGCTCGAGGTCGGCGCGCTCGCCGATCTCACCACGGTGCGCGTCGACTCGCCGCGCACCGCCGGGTCGCTCCCCGAGCAGGCGCTGTATGCCGCGTCCGCAGCCGACGTGACCTCGGTCGTCGTCGGTGGTGAGACGGTCGTCTCGGCAGGCGAGCACCGCCTCGGTGACGTCGGTCGACTCATCGCCGACGCCATGGCCGTGCTCGACGCACTGCCGAGTCATTCCCCCGCGACGGCCGGCGCACGTGCCGCCGACCGACCTATCGACCCGGAGGCGACCCGATGACCACCACCCTCGTCACCGGCATCGGCGAGCTCGTCACCAACGACGCCGAGCGCTCGCGCCGCGACCAGCCCGCCGACCTCGCCCGGCTCGGCGTGCTGCGCAATGTCGCCCTCGTCGTCGCCGACGGCGAGATCGCGTGGCTCGGCCCGGCCGATCGAGCTCCGTTGGCCGACACCTTTATTGACCTCGGCGGGCGCGCCGTCATCCCGGGTTTCGTCGACAGCCACACCCACCTCGTCTTCGCGGGCGACCGCGCACCGGAGTTCGTCGCGCGGATGACCGGCACGGCATACGACGGGGGCGGGATCGCGACGACCGTGGCCGCGACGCGCGGCGCCACCGACGACCAGCTGCGCGCCCTGCTCGCCGCCCGGGTCGCCGAGGCGCGCGCACAGGGGACGACGACGCTGGAGATCAAGAGCGGCTATGGGCTCAGCATCGTCGACGAGCTGCGGCTGCTGCACCTCGCTCGTGAGGTCACCCCGCACACGACCTTCCTCGGCGCCCACGTCGTGCCGGCCGAATTCCGTGACGACAGAACGGCATACGTCGATCTGGTCGTCGACACGATGCTCGACGCGGTCGTCGCGAGCGGTGCCGCGAGCTATGTCGACGTCTTCTGCGAGCCGCACTCGGCGCACGCCTTCACCGCTGAAGAAGCGCGTGAGATCCTCGTCGCCGGACAGCGTGCCGGCCTGCAGCTGCGGGTCCACGGCAACCAGCTCGGCCCCGGACCGGGCGTGCAGCTCGCCTGCGAGCTGGGCGCCGCGAGCGTCGACCACTGCACCTATCTCACCGACGCTGACATCGACGCGCTCGCCCAATCCCGGACTGTCGCAACGCTGTTGCCGGGAGTGGAGTTCTCGACGCGCCACCCCTATCCCGACGCGCGCCGGCTGCTCGACGCCGGGGCGACCGTCGCGCTCGCGACCGACTGCAACCCGGGCACGTGCTACACGAGCTCGATGCCCTTCGTCATCGCCCTCGCCGTGCGCGAGCTGCGGATGTCACCGGCCGAGGCCCTGTATGCCGCGACCGCCACCTCCGCGCGCTCGCTCGGCCTCACCCGCCGGGTCGCCGTCGGGCAGCCCGCCGAGCTGGCCGTGCTCGACGCCCCGAGCTTCCTGCACCTGGCCTATCGCCCCGGCGTCCCCATCGCCCGCGCGCTCGACCTCTAGCTCCGATTCCCCGTCAGGGCCGCTCGTCGGTGTAGGTGAGCAGGTCGTGCCGCATTGTCGCCAATTCGTCCGCCGGCCGGTGGGAGCGGGTGAGGACCTCAAGGGCCTTGAGTGCCGCGGCCCTGCCTTCCGGGTCGAGGTGGCCCGTGAGGCGCAGCAGCACGAAGGCCACGGCGACGACGATCGTGGCCGTGTCGGTGTCGTCCTCGCGGTCCAGTTGCGCGAGGAAGTCATCGACCTGCTCCGGCCCACCGCAGTCCACGGCGAGGAGGTCTCGGACGGTGGAGGCGGGGCCCAGCTCCTCGCTCCGCGGCCGCCATTGCGCCCACAACTCCGAGCCCTCGTCGCTGCCGAAAGGCGCGAGCTCGCTGGCCTCGTCGTCATAGAAGGGCGCCGTGAAATGCGCGAGGTATGCCGGGTGTCCCTGGCGCGCGGCAAGACTCGGTGCCGGGGGCGCGGCGTCCAACACCCCCGCACGGTCGACCACGATGGCTGTGACCTCCAGGGGGTGGCTGGGCTTCGTGCTGGCGTCGGCTCGCGCGAAGCTGGCGCCGCCCCAGGGAGTGCGGAGCACGAGCGAGTCGCCCTGGACCCGCACGGCCTTCATGCCCCCGCGCATGAGCGTCGCATCAGCCGCCTGGATCGACTCGGGCTCGATGCGATGCCAGTCGGGACCCACGGCAACATCGACGAGCACGTGGCACAGCCCATCGAGGCGGACCGCTGCCGCGACCCGAAAGCGCGGACCCTTGGCCCGACCGAACTCCTGCACCCGCGCATAGGAGCCATAGCCATCACGCAGGAACGCCTCCAGTCGACCGAGCGCGGAGTCGGCCAGGAAACACAACTCGCGGTGGGTCGCCACGGCGCACCGGATCAACTCCTCGCGGCGCACCTCGCTCGGGGCGGTCGCAAAGCCCGCCGGGATCCGCAGGACGATCCGGTCAGGCAGGATCACGTCGATGTGGATGGCCGTGCGTCCCTGGTCGCGACCCAGGGATTCGGGCCATTGCATAACCATCCAGCTCATCTGCGAACGTCGTCCCTGAACACCGTGCGCAGCACACCAGTCGCTGGCCTTCACCGCGAGATGACGCGCCTCCCGAGCTGCGACCATCTGCCCGTCCGACCGATAGAAGGCACGTGCCTCGAAGCCATCCGGGTTCTTGACCGGCCAGAACGTCCACTCCTTCAAGAGCGCCATCGGCTCCGTCCCCCCTCGGCAATGTCGACTGCGTCGGATCCGATCATGCACCCGCGCCCTGCGGGGCACCCTCGCCTACGGAGAGCGTTATGCACGTCGGCGGTGCATACGGCTCTCCGTAGAGGTAGCTCAAGGGCGGTCAACCCCTCGGCGGCCCAGCGTCGCCTCACACTCCCGTGGAGCGAGAATGCCATGGGCATTCTCTGACCCGGCCCCGGTGCGGCGGCATACCCTGAGTCATGGTGAGCCTGCCGATCTTCCCGCTCGGGACGGCGCTCATGCCCGGCGGCAACTTGCCGCTGCAGATCTTCGAGCCGCGCTATCTGCAGCTTTTCGCCGAGCTCACCGACAAGCCCGTCGACCAGCGCCGCTTCGGCGTCATCGCCCTGCGCCGCGGGATCGAGGTCGGCCCCGAGGCGGCCGTGGAATTGCACGATGTCGGCTGCGTCGCCCTCGTCACCCGCATCCGCACCATCAGCGGGACGCGGCGGCTGCTCGTCGAGACCCGCGGCACCCGCCGCTTCCACATCGAGCACCTCGACCCGACCGCCCACACTCCCTATCTCTGCGCCGATATCGAGTGGCTCCCCGAGCAGCCGGGCGCCTGCGCGGCCGAGCTTGACGTGCTCGCCGAGGCGCTGGCCGGCGCGCTCACGGCATACCGCCACGCCCTCGGCGCCCCGGCCCTCGTCCTCACCGGCACCCCCGCCGAGTGCTCGTATGCCGTGGCCGACGCCATGGTGCTCGACACCGCCGACCGCCAGCGCCTGCTCGCCGCCCCCACGACCGCCGACCGGTTGCACCTGGCCCGGTCGCTCATGCGCAGAGAGGAGGCTCTCGTCAGTCGCCTCGGCGCCCTGCCTCGCCCCGTTCCACTCGGCGAAGAGGCACGCAACTGACAAGATGTGCTGTCGTGACCGGACCCTCCAAGCCGCCGAGCATCCAGCTGGCCCCACGTCTGAGCGGCGGACGGATGGTCGAGACCGTGGCGCGCGCCTGCCTCGCCCATGCCGACGCCAACGAGCCGTTCGTCGAGGTGCACGGCGATCACGAGGGATTGCACCAATTCCGGGTCGGCTATCGGCGCCTGCGCTCGCTCTTCTCGCTGGCCCGTGACGTCGTCAAGGTCGACCCGGAGGCCGCCCGGCTCAAGGCCGGGCTGCGCGAGCTCACCGTGGCCTATGGACCGGCCCGCGACCTCGACGTCTTCCTCGAGGCCCACCCCTATCTGACCATCGAGGACTCCAAGCGCCTCGACGCGGCGCGGGTCACGGCATACGAGCAGGCCCAGACCTTCCTCCACTCGTCGGAGTGGCAGCAACTGCGCGCGGATCTCGAGCGCTGGCTCGACGGGCACAGCTATCGCACCGTGCTCGGCGCCACCGCGTGGAGCGGACGAGCGACCGCGGCGCGCGCGCTCGAGCGGCGCTGGGCGACCATCCTCGCCGACGGCGCCGAGCTCGCGACTCTCGACCCGCACACCCGCCACAAGGTGCGCATCGAGGCCAAGAAGGTGCGCTACGGCAGCCAGTTCTTCGCCACCTTGTGGCCGCGGGCGGCCGCCGACGCCGCCCTGATCGAGAAGCGGCTCGGCGCCCTGCAGGACCACCTCGGCGCCCTGAATGACGCGGTGACCTGGGCGAGCATCGAGAGGCTGGCCGGCCTGGTCGAGGCGGAGCCGCCGCATGTCGACGTCGAGGCGGAGATCGCCGCCGCGCAGGCGATCGTCGACGAGCTCAGGACGGTCACCCCCTATTGGCGGGTCTCGTTGCGGCCCAAGCCCAAGCCCAAGCCGGCCAAGCCCCCCAAGCTCGCCAAGCCGCGCAAGGGCGCCACCAAGGCCAAGGCCAAGGCCACCAAGAGCCCCAAGACCGCCAAGGGCCGCGCCAAGGGCAAGACCACCAAGCGAGCCGCACGCCGATGAGGCGCGGCGGGCGCCTGGGCGGGGCAGCGGCGCTGCTGCTCGCCCTCGTCGCCTGCACGACCGCCTCCCCGTCCCCGAGCGGCGCGAGTATGCCGTCCGC
>CAZLGB010000225.1:0-5265 GCA_964558825.1 uncultured Intrasporangiaceae bacterium | reverse complement strand
CACCTGTTGCGCCGGCCTGCCCACCGGGTCCCCCCGACGCACCAGGGGCGGCCGTCGCCGACCCGGCACCCGCGCCACCCGGGGCGGGGGCGGACGGCATACTCGCGGCCGGGGGACGGTCGACGACCCGGGGGGTGACGGCGCTGCCCTTGACGATCGAGGAGACCACGGTCGCCATGGCCAGCGCCGAGGCCTCGACCTTGCCCTGACCGATGAGCGACGCGGCGTGCTCGGTGGCGGTCGCCGCCCGCGGCACCGACCCGAAGAAGCTCGGGAAGCCCGCATCGAAGTCGACCCCCAGCCCGAGCGCCGCGGCGGCGTCGGCGAGATCGTCCTGCGAGACGACATCGTGCTGGGACATGAAGGCGGTGTTGCACGAGTAGGCGAGGGCCGCGCGCAACGGGATCGAGCCGAGGTGCCCCGCGGGATAGTCGGAGTAGTTCTTGAAAACCCTCCCGTCGACGGTCAGCGTCTCGGTGCACGGGACGGCCGTCTCGGGGGTGAGCCCGGCGCGCAGCAGGGCGAGCGAGGAGATGACCTTGAAGGTCGAGCCCGGAGCAGCGCGCCCGGTCGTCGCCATGGCCTGGCCGTTGGTGGCGGGGTTGTTGGCGGCAGCGAGGATCTCGCCGGTCGACGGGCGGATCGCCACGAGGGTGGCGCTCACCGGGACGCCGGCGATGGTGGCCTCGGCGGCGTTCTGGGCGGCGACGTCGAGGGTCGTGCGCAGTGGCTTGCCGCCGATGGCGTCCTGGGTGAAGAGCAGTCGGTTGGTCGCGGTGCCCGCGGCATCCTTGCCGACCGCGCGGATCTTGAGCCCAGGCTGGCCGGCGAGATAGGCGTCATAGCTGGCCTGCAGGCCCGACAGCCCGACGGTGTCGTTGGCGCCGACCCGACCGGCCGACTTGGCGACGATCTCGGCGGTCGCCAGCCCCACCGTGCCGAGCAGCGCCCGCGCAAAGGTCGAGGAGGGGGCGAGCATGGCCTGGTCGGGCATCGCCGTGCCGCCCGGGATCGCCTGCACCGCCGACACCTTGCCCGCGATGCGCGGGTCCTCGACCCGCAGGGTGATCGCGACGACGAACTGCTTGGGCCCGGCTGCCGCCGTGGATTGGGCGTATGCCGTGGGGTCGACACCGATGAGCGTGGCGAGGGCCGCCGAGGAGGCGGCGACCTGCTCGGGCGCGATCTTGCCCTTGTCGATCCCCACTCGATAGACGTCGCGCAGCCCGACGAGGACGTTGCCGTCACCGTCGAGGATCTCGCCACGCTTGCCCTGACTGCGGTCGACGGCGAAGTGCTCGCTCGCGGTGAGCTTGGGCTCGACGAGGGTGGGCGACCACTGGACGTGCCAGGTCTTGTCGTCGGCCAGCACCAGCGCCGCCTTGGTCGAATAGACCCAGTCCGCAGCCGAATTGGACACATCCCAGGTCCACTGGAGAGTGGCCGTGGCCTTCTTGTCGTCTCCCGATGCCTTGGTCACGTCGGTGACGGTGACGGCGCGCGGCAGGTCCTTGAGGTCGCCGACGGCGTTGCGCACCGACTCCGTCGCCGCCGCGCCGGTCGACCCGTCGAAGGGCACTGCGGCGAGGTCGCCGCTGCCGAGGCCCGTCGCCAACTGGCCCGCGGTGACCGCCGGGTCGGGTGGGCTGTCGCTCGTGCAGCCGGCGAGCACGCTCCCCGAAAGGGCCAGCACGGCCGTCATGGCGGCCAGCCTTGCGGATGGCGCCGAGCCGGCACGGGCAGTCGCGGGGGCAGGGCGGAGGCGGGACGGCATACTCTCATCTTGCCTCGCGGATGGCGCGACCGAGACGATCGAGGCCCTCCTCGAGCAGCGGTCGGGTCGTCGCGAAGTTGAGCCGCGCAAAGCCATGCGGGGCGGCGCCGAAGGGCACCCCCGGGTTGAGCGCGACCCGCGCGGAGTCGAGCAGCCAGACGGCTGGCTCCCGATCCAGTTGCAGCGCAGTGAAATCCAGCCACTGTAGGTAGGTGCCCTCGTTGGCGACCGTCGCCACTCCGGGCCAGTCGGCGACGGTCTGCGCGACGAGATCGCGGTGCTCGACGAGCGTCGCGGTCACCTCGGCGAGCCACTTGCCACCCTCGGCGTAGGCCGCGATGGCCGCCTCGATGCCGAGCGTCGAGACGCCGACGGTCTCCCAGAAGGGGATCCGCGCCCAGCGCTCGGTGTCGCCCGGGGCCGAGGTGATGACCTGCGCGCAGCGCAGCCCGGGGGTGTTCCACGCCTTGGACGAGGAGACCACGGTGACCGTATGCCGGGCCGCCTCCGGGCAGCTCGCGGCATAGGGCAGGTGCGGGCGGTCGAAGGAGAGCGGCGCGTGGATCTCGTCGGAGACGACCCGGGCGCCGTGCCGCTCGACGATGCGGGCCAGGCCCACAAGCTCGCTGCGCTCGAAGACGCGCCCCAGCGGGTTGTGGGGGTGGCTGATGAGCACGGTGCGCGCGCCGGCCGCCAGCGCCGCGTCGATGCCCGCGAGGTCGAAGGTGAAGCGGGCGCCGTCCCACGCCATCGGCACTCGCCGCTGCGGTCGGCCGGTCAGCTCGACGACATCGAAGAAGGGCATGTAGACGGGTGTGGGGATGACCACCGGGTCGTCGGGGCCGCTGAAATGGCGGATGGCCAGGTCGACACCGTGCATGACGTCACCGATGACGTGGACATCACCAGGCGCGAACTCCCAATTGTGGCGCGCCTTTTGCCACTCCGTGAGTGTCTCGGCGAGCTCGCCGATGGCCACGTGGGACGGATAGCCGAAGCCCTCGGCCGCGATGGCGCGGGTCAGTGCGTCGGCGACCGGACGGCATACGGGGAAGTCCATCTCGGCCACCCACATCGGCAGCACGTCGTCGGGGTAGGTCGTCCACTTGGCGGTGCGGCGCGCGCGCAGCTGCGCCGGGGTGAGGCGATGCAGATCCATGGGGTATGCCGTGTCGTCCCGTCTGATCCGTGGTGTCGGGGGTGCTCAGCTCGCGGCGGCCGCGAGGGGGGTGGAGCAGCGGAAGGTCCGACGATAGTCGGCAGGCGAGACGCCGACATGCCGGGCGAAGTGCTGGCGCAGCAGCGCGGCGCTGCCGAAACCGCTGCGGGAGGCGACCGTCTCGACGGGCAGCTCGGTCTGCTCGAGCAACCGGCGGGCTTGGTGAAGGCGTTGGCGCGCAAGCCATTTCGCGGGAGTCGTGCCGGTCTCGGCGACAAAGCGGCGGGCGAAGGTGCGCTCCGACATCATCGCCTGACGGGCGAGCTCGCGCACCGGGAGCTCGTCGTCGAGGTGCTCGAGCATCCAGGTGAGCACTGGCTCGAGGCTCTCGCCGCCGACCTCCGGGATGGGGAGGTCGACGAATTGCCGCTGCCCGCCGTCGCGCTGCGGCGGGACGACCATCCGACGGGCGATGCGGGTGGCGATGTCGGCGCCGAGCTCGCGGCGCACGAGGTGCAGACAGGCGTCGATGCCGGCGGCCGTGCCGGCGCTGGTGATGATGTCGCCGTCGTCGACGAAGAGCACCTCGGTGTCGATCTCGATGTCCGGGTGGGCGGCGCGGAACTCCTCGGCATGCAGCCAGTGGGTGGCCGCCCGGCGCCCGTCGAGCAAGCCGGCCTGGGCGAGCACGAAGACCCCGGAGCAGACCGTGACGATGATCGAGCCGGCTGCGTGGGCTGCGCGCAGGGCGTCGAGCAGCGGCTCGCCGAAGATGCGGGTGCGGGTGGCCGAGACGACGACGACGTCGGCGCCGGCGACGGCGTCGAGACCATGCGGGATGACCAGGTGCATGCCGTTGGCGAAGGGGATCGGCGTGCCGGGGCGCTCTCCGCACACCCGGAAGTCGACGGCCGGCACTCCGTCGGCGGTGCGGTCGATGCCGAAAACCTCACAGATCAGCCCGAGTTCGAAGGCGGAGGACTCGTCGGGGACGACGGCGGCAACGGTGCGCAACGGCATACGGGCGAGTATGTCAGGTGAATGGCAGGAAAGCGACGATGATGGTCAACTCTGCCACTGGTGGCAGAGAAGGCTGCAGGGGCACGATAACTGCCATGATGACCGTGATAGCCCTCGTGATCCTCACCGCGGTGGTCGTCGGCCTCGCGGTGCCGCTCAACACGACCCACCGCCGGCTGCGACACCTGCCGCGGCCCACCGACGTCTGCCCCACCTGCGCGCCGCGCTGGTGGTGAGTCCGGCCGGCACCTACGCGCGCGCCCGCCGGCCTCAGTGGTGGTGCTCCGCCTCGGCGGCATCGGCGTCGGCCTTGGTCGGGTGGACGGTGCCATCGGGGTGGTTGGGCGGGGAGTAGATCGTGTAGAGCGCGAGCGAGCTCGCCCCGCTGTTGACGACGTTGTGCCAGGTGCCGGCCGGGACGATGACCGCGCCCCCGTCGGCGAGGAACTCGGTGCGCTCGACGTCGTCGGCGCGCGCGGCCATCGTCACGGTCGCCGTGCCGCGCTCGACCCGGAAGAACTGGTCGACGTCGTCGTGCATCTCCAGGCCGATCTCCTCGCCCGCGCGCAGGCACATGACGACGAGCTGGCTGTGCTCACCGGTGAAGAGCACTCGTCGAAAGTCCGTGTTGTCCAACGCCGCTCGCTCGACGTCGCCGCCCCAGCCGATCATGTCCGTCTCCGATCGCGTATGCCTGCCTCTCACCGTCGACCCTAGCCCCAGGGGCTGGAGTTCGACGGCCGGCACAGGCGGCGACCACCCGGCATACATCGTCATGCCTTAGCCTTCCCCCATGTCGCGGCCGCACGTCTCGGCACTCGCCGAGGACGCCTGGAACCACCAGCGTGAGCGCTTGCTGCGCGGGCGCGGGTGGAGCAGCTCGGTCGTCACGCACACCGGCTATGGCTCGACCGAGTGGGTGCGGGTCTTCGCTCGGGTGCTGCTCGGGCGGCCTCATGGCGACGACGACGAGCCGCGCCAGGACGCGACCTACGGGGGGATGCGCTCGCCCTATGTGCGTCGGCGCGGGTGGCGGGCCTTTGTCACCGCGCCGGCGATGAACGTGCCCGTCGAGGTGCGTGTCGGCCACACCATCGCGCACGGGCGCAGCGACCGCAGCGGGCACGTCGACCTCACCTTCCGCAATCACGGCCTCGGGCCGGGATGGCACGAGGTGACCGTCAGCGCGCCGGGGTCGGACCCGGTGCAGGCGAGCGTCGTCATCGTCGATCCGGGCGCGCGCTTCGGGATCGTGTCCGACATCGACGACACGGTCATCTCGACGTCGCTGCCGCGGCCGATGATCGCCGCG
>CAZLGB010000224.1:0-5279 GCA_964558825.1 uncultured Intrasporangiaceae bacterium | reverse complement strand
CGCAGCAGCTCGGCGACGAGCAGCAGGGCGACGAGCCAGGCGACGAGGAAGCCGATCGAGTAGAGGAAGCCGTCATAGCCGTTGATGGCGATGGCGCCGGCGATGCCGAGGAAGGACGCGGCCGAGAGGTAGTCGCCGGTGATGGCGATGCCGTTCTGGCGACCGGAGAAGGCTCGTCCACCCGCGTAGTAGTCGGCGGCCGTGGTGTTCTGCTTGGAGACCCGGATGACGATCCCCAGGGTGACCAGAACGAAGAGCGCGAAGATGCTGATGTTGAGCGTCGTGTTGCCGACCATGTCAGAGCTCGCCCCTTTCCATGTGCTCGGCGAGCTTGGCGGCGGCGGGGTCGAACTCCCGGTCGGCCCAGCGCGCGTAGATCATCGTGATGGCGAACGTCGTGGCGAACTGGAGCAGACCGAGGACCAGGCCCACGGTGACCTGCCCGAACAGCTTGGTGTTCATGAAGCCAGTCGCGTAGGACGCGAGCAGCACGTAGAGGAAGTACCAGCCGAGGAAGGCGCCGGTCATCGGGAAGACGAATCTGCGGAACTTGCGCCGCAGCTCGGCGAACTCTGGCGAGTTCTGGACGGCGATATAGCGCGCCGCCCTCTCCTCGCTGATCTCGTCGTGACTGGACAAGGTGTTGACCTCCGATGGGGGCAGGCCTGCAGAACGGACTCCGCAGTGTCGTGGGTCACACTGTGGGGGTGCCGACGGCGGCTGACCAGATGCCGCGCGCCGGATGGAGAGCGGATTCGCTCAGCGGTCGCCGTCGCCCGCCGAGCGGTCGCCGTGGGCGTATGCCGTGTCGCTCGCCGCACGCCGTGTCGGTCGAGGTATTGCTCGACCTTCTCGAGCTAGCGGATTACCTCGACCCGGCCGCGGGGGGAGGTGAGGGCGCCGAAGGTGGCGAGGCCGCGGTGAGCGTCTCCGGGGCGTGCAGGCGCACGAGGGTCCGCGCCGCATTACGCGGAATCGAGCCGGGGGTGGCCAGGGACACGATGGCAGCGGCGGCGAAGGCAGCCGGCATACTCCAGGCGGCCGGTTGGGCGAGCAGCACGGCCAGCCAGCCCCCCATGGCCTTGGGCGGGACCCCGACGAGTGTGGCGAGAGTGGCGCCGATGGCCAGCGTGCCGCCGACGGCCAGACCCGCGGCGGCCCCGCGGACCGACAACCCGCGCCACCACACCCCGAGCAGCAGCAGCGGGCAGAAGGTCGAGGCGGCCACCGCGAAGGCCATGCCGACGAGGTCCGCGAGGGCGACGCTCGGGGTGAGCCACGAGGCGAGGTAGGGGACGCCGATGGCGACGACGGACGCGAGTCGGAAGCTGTGGGTCGGCGGCAGATCGCCACCGAGGCGGCGGTTGAGCGTGCCGGAGAGCAGGTCCTGGTCGATGACCCCGGCCACCGAGACGGTGAGGCCGCTGGCCGTCGACAGGACGGCCGCGAAGGCGCCGCCGGCCAAGACCGCCGACAGCAGATCGCCGAGCGCCCCGGGGGCCATCAGCGATGGCAGCAACAGGACGACCGAGTCGGAGCGGGCATCGGCAGGCAGCGCCGGCAGGTAGGTGCGGGCGAGCATCCCGAAGATCGGCGGCCAGAGATAGAAGGCCCCGAGCAGCGCGATGACGATGACGGTCGTGCGCCGAGCCGCCGTGCCGTCGGGGTTGGTGTAGAAGCGCACGAGCACGTGGGGCAACCCCATGGTCCCGAAGCACAGCGCGAGGATCGTCGAGTAGGTCTGGTAGATCGGGTGCTCGCGGCTCGGGTATGCCGGCAAGGCGGCGCCGAAGGGTCCGGCCGGGTCGGTGACCTGCGGCAACGGCTGCCCGTCGCGGACCCACAGCCAGATGAGGACGAAGGCCGGGATGGCGATAGCGGCGAGCTTGATCCAATACTGCATCGCCTGCACGAGGGTGATCGAGCGCATCCCGCCTGCGGTGACGCTGAGCAGCACGACGAGCGCGACGAGGAAGCTGCCGACCGCGGGCGGCCCGCCGGTCACCGTGTGCAGGGCGAAGCCCGCCGCCTGGAACTGCGGCAGCAGATAGAGCCAGCCGATGCCGATGACCAGCAGCGACGCCATCCGGCGCACCCGAGGCGACTGCAGGCGGGCCTCGGCGAAGTCGGGGATCGTGTAGGCGCCGGAGCGACGCAGCGGCGCCGCGACGAGCACGAGCAGGACGAGATAGCCGAGCGTGTAGCCGACCGGCACCCAGAGCATCTGCGTGCCGAGTGAGTAGACGATGCCGGCCACGCCGAGAAACGATGCGGCAGAGAGATATTCGCCGCCGATGGCGGAGGCGTTCCAGCCGGAGGTGACGACGCGGCCGGCGACATAGAAGTCGCTCGTCGTCCGCGACAGCCGCAGCCCCAGCGCACCGACCGCGAGGGTGGCCAGGCTGACCAGCACGATGGCGGCCGAGCCCCACGCGCCGACCATCAGTGCCCCGCCATGAGCTCGGCGAACTCGCGCTCGATCCGCTCGGCCTGGCGCACATGGACGCGGGCGACGAGCAGGACGAGCGGATAGAGGGCGACTCCGACGGCGAGCCACATGACCGGGACCGGCCCGACCATCAGCGTCGCCACCTCGGGGACGAAGAGGAAGATCGCCGGCACGACCCCGACGAGCGCGAAGACCCCGAGCAGGACGATCGCTGCGAGCCGGAGCTGGGCCTTCAACAGGGCGTTGAGATAGACCTCGCCAAGGCCGGTCTGCTCGGTGAGCTCGACGGCGCCCGAGCGTCGCTCGGTGCGGGCCCGGGCATCCCGCCGCGGGGAGGTCACCCGCACCCGCCGGGGGGCGGGGCCCCCGCCGCTGTCGGTCGCGGGCGTGGGCGGGCCGGGCATCAGCGCGACGCCGAGCGGATGAGCCGGTCGCGCAAGGCGCGCGTATGCCGGCGGCTCACCTCGAGCTCGATGTCCTCGTCGAGGCGGACCTTGCACCGTCCCGCCTGGACCGTGACGGCGGTGATGTGGCTCGTCGACACGAGGGTGGAGCGGTGAATTCGCACGAATCCGTGTGCGCCCCAACGCTCTTCGAGCGCGTTGAGCGAGACCCGCACGAGGTGCGAGGTCTTGGCGGTGTGCAATCTCGCATAGTCGCCCTGGGCCTGCGCATAGAGGATCGCGCTGCGTTGGACGAAGGTCGTCACCCCGCCCAACTCGACGGGGATCGTCTCGTCGGAGACTTGCTCTTGAGGGGCCGCCGCGGTGGGCTCGGGCTCGACCCGCTGGGCGACGACGCGGCGGACCGCCTCGGCGAGCCGCTCGGGCCGCACCGGTTTCATGACGTAGTCGGTGACCTCCAGCTCGAAGGCCGTCACCGCGTGCTCGTCGTATGCCGTGACGAAGACGACCTGAGGGCGCTGGGCAAATCGCGAGAGCACCTTGGCCAGGGCCAGCCCGTCGAGGTCGGGCATGGAGATGTCACTGAAGACGACGTCGATGACGAGGTTGTCGAGGGCCTTGAGCGCCTCGGTGCCCGAGCTGGCCGTGTGGATCTCCCCGATGCGGGGGTCTTGGCCGAGCAGCCAGGCGAGCTCGGAGAGGGTCGGGGCCTCGTCGTCGACGAGCAGCGCCCGCAGCGGGGCCGTGCCCGGGGTGGGCACGGCAGCTGATGCTCCCGCCGCCGCCGGCTCGGTGAGCGGCATACCGGCCGCTGGCACCGGAGGGGTCGACGGCATCGTCATGGGGGGAAGGATACGGCCGGCACGCCGCTCGCGGGGGCTGCAGCCGGCTCGCGCCGGGGGCACGGCATACGGGCTCAGCCGGAGGCGCGGACGTTCGGCGCGAACTTGGGCACCCGGAAGCTCACCCTCGTCCCGGCGCCGGGAGCCGTCTCGACGACGAGGCCGTATTCGTCGCCGAAGGCCTGGCGCAAGCGGGCGTCGACATTGCCCAGGCCGACGCTGTCACGCTCGCTCGCTCCCGCGAGGACCGCCCGGATGACCTCGGGATCGCTGCCCGAGCCGTCGTCCTCGATGCTGATCTCGGCGAGGGCGCCGACGTCGGCGGCGGTGATCGTCACGTGGCCCGGGCCGGACTTGCCTTCCAGGCCGTGGCGCACGGCGTTCTCGACGAGCGGCTGGATGGCGAGGAAGGGCACCGCGACCGGGAGGACTTCGGGGGCGATGGTCAGCTGGACGTTCAGCCGGTCGCCGAAGCGGGCCTTTTCCAGGGCGAGATAGCGCTCGATGTTCTGCAACTCGTCGCGCAGCGTCGTGTAGGCGCCGCCGCGGCGGAAGGCATAACGGGTGAAGTCGGCGAATTCGAGCAGCAACTCGCGCGCGCGGTCGGGATCGGTCCGCACGAAGCTCGCGATCGCCGCCAGGCAGTTGTAGATGAAATGGGGGCTGATCTGGGCGCGCAGGGCGCGCAGCTCGGCCTCCATGAGGCGGGTGCGCTGGCGTCCGAGCTCGGCGAGCTCGATCTGGGTGGAGATCCAGGCCGCGAGCTCCTCGGTCGCGCGGACCAGCCCGGTCGAGGTCGTGCGGCCGTATGCCGCGAGCGCCGCCACGACCCGCTCGTCGGCGACGATCGGGGCGATGATCCCCGAGCGGATCGAGCAGTCGGGATCGGCGCAGGTGATCTCGTCGTCGGTGAGCACGAGGGTGCGACCGGAGGTGAGCACCGGCTCGGCGTGGCGGTGCACGTCCTTGCGATGGTGAGATCCGGCCCCGTCCCAGGCGAGGGTCACCGAGGTGTCGGTGATGGCGACCGCCGTCGAGCCCAGCATCGAGCGCAGGTGTCGGGTCGCGCGGGTCGCGCCCTCGGGGGTGAGGCCCTCACGCAGCGAGCGGGTGGCCAGGGAGGCGGTGTGGAGGGTCTCGTAGGTCGCCCGGTCGGCCGGGTCGACGAAGCGCCGCCGTCGCACTCCGCGCATGGCGAGGATGAGGCCGCCGATGAGCAGCAGGGTGGCGAGCAGCCCGACGAGCAGCTCGGCGGGTGGCTGCGTCGTGGGCACGCGCCAACTGTAGGAGGGCGGCACCGGCAGCGCAGGCAGTCGCCCACGTCCGGCCCTGCGCGGGGGGCCGGGCTCGAGCGGCCGAGTGGGGTGACCGGCCCGCGTGACTCGGCCGGGTGCCGGCACGGCATACGCTGCACTGCGTGTCCGATCCGTCTGCCGCCGTTCTTGCCCTGCTCGATCTGGACGGGGTGCGTGAGGCGGTGGAATCCGCCCGTGATGCGTGCACGGCGCTGCGCTGGCACGAGGCGCTGCGGCGGCGGGTGCCCGAGTGCGCGGCCGAGTCGCGCATCCGCGGGGCGCGGGCCAG
>CAZLGB010000223.1:0-5311 GCA_964558825.1 uncultured Intrasporangiaceae bacterium | reverse complement strand
GCGGCTGGTCGTCATGGACGTCGACTCGACCTTCATCCAGCAGGAGGTCATCGAGCTCATCGCCGGTCACGCGGGCTGCGAGGCCGAGGTGGCCGCGGTGACCGAGCGCGCGATGCGCGGCGAGCTCGACTTCGCCGAGTCGTTGCGCGCCCGGGTCGCGCTCCTCGCCGGACTCCCGGTGAGCGTCCTCGACGACGTCCGCGAGCAGATCGTCCTCACCCCCGGCGCCCGCACGCTCGTGCGCACCCTCAAACGCCTCGGCGACACCATCGCCCTGGTCTCCGGTGGCTTCCAGGAGATCGTCGAGCCGATCGCCCGCGACCTCGGCATCGACCATGTGGTCGCCAACCACCTGCAGGTGCGCGACGGCCGCCTCACCGGTCTGGTCGAGGGTGAGATCGTCGACCGCGCCGGCAAGGCGCGCGCGCTGCGGCAGTATGCCGCCGACGCCGGCGTGCCGCTCTCGCGCACCGTCGCGATCGGCGACGGTGCCAACGACCTCGACATGCTCGCTGCCGCAGGGCTCGGCATCGCCTTCAACGCCAAGCCCGTCGTCCGGGCCCAGGCCGACACCGCGGTCAACGTCCCGTATCTCGACACCGTCCTCTATCTGCTCGGCATCGCCCGCGAGGACATCGAGGAGGCCGACGAGCGCGACGGCATACCCCTCTCGGCCCCGCCGGTGCCACGACCTGCGGCGTCGCCCCGTTAGGGTGGGACGGTGCCGCACGCCGTCCCACCGCTAGCCGACGCGTCAGCGCGACCGGCCCGGCGGACCCTGCTCATCATCGGTGGCGCCGAGGACAAACTCGGTCGCTCGGTCGTCCTGCGCCGCTTCGTGCGCCTGGCCGGTGGGCGCAGCTCGCGCATCGTCGTCATCCCCACGGCATCGGGATATTCAGCCGAGGCGGCGGCGCTCTATACGTCGGTCTTCGGCCGGCTGCGTGCGGGGGCAGTCGACATCGTCCACGCACCGACGCGGGCCGCAGCCGACGACGCCGATCTCGTCGCGCGGGTCGATGCGGCGACCGGCGTCTTCATGACGGGGGGCAGCCAGCTCAAGCTCAGCCAGAACATCGTCGGCACCCCCATCGGAGAGGCCATCCACCGGGCTTACCAGCGCGGCGCGGTCGTCGCGGGCACGTCGGCGGGCGCCTCGATCATGAGCGAGCACATGATCTCCCTCGGCGACGAGGGCGTCACCCCGCGCCAACGCACCAGCCAGCTCTCGGTGGGGCTGGGGCTGCTCGGTGGCGTCGTCGTCGACCAGCACTTCGACCAGCGCGGGCGCTATGGCCGGCTGCTGTCGATCGTCGCCAACTCCCCCAGCCTGATTGGCATGGGCATCGACGAAAACACGGCGGCAGAGATCCGTGACGAGCGGATGATGACCGTCGTCGGCGCCGGATCGGTCTTCGTCCTCGACGCCCGCAAGGCCGTCACCGACGCACCCGAGGCCCGCCGCGGCGCTCCCCTGCTCGTCTCCGGTGCCGTCGTGCACACCCTCCCGACGGGGGCCGTCTTCGACCTGGCCGGCGTGCGGCTCATGCGCTTCGTCGAGCGCCATCCCGACCTCGAGGTGGCCGTCGTCGCGGCGAAGGATCGCTCGCCCATCGTGCCTGCGCACGCTGCTGCGCCGCCGCCCGCCTGACCAGTAGGGTTCCCCCAAACCCGGCCTCACGGCCGCACTGTTGCGTTTCTGACCGGCACGTCCCTCTCGTCCCGTCCCTCCCCAGGAGCACGCATGGCCAAGGACCGCCCCACCCCGACCGGACCACTGGCCCCCGAGCTGCGCATCCTCGAGAGCCGGGTCTATCGCGGTCCCAACATCTGGTCCTACGAGCCGGCCATCCATCTCGTCGTCGACCTCGGGGTGCTCGAGGGTTATCCGACCGACAGCATCGACGGCTTCACCGACCGGCTGCTCGAGCTGCTGCCGGGACTGGCCCGGCATACCTGCTCGGTCGGACGCGCCGGGGGCTTCGTCGAGCGGATGCGTGAGGGCACCTGGCTCGGCCATGTCGCCGAGCACGTCGCCCTTGAGCTGCAGACCGAGGCGGGCCATGACCTGCGCCGCGGCAAGACCCGCATGGTCAAGGGACGCACCGGGGTCTACAACGTCGTCTACGGCTATGTCGACGAGACCGTGGGCCAGGCGGCCGGCGAGCTCGCCGTGCGCATCGTCAACCAACTCGTCGAGCCGAGCGCGGACTTCGACTGGTCGACCGAGCTCGACGACTTCGTCCGCCGCGCCCAGCGCGCCGCCTTCGGCCCGTCGACCGCGGCGATCCTCGAGGAGGCCGTCAGCCGCGACATCCCCTGGCTGCGGCTCAACGCGGCGAGCCTCGTCCAGCTCGGCCAGGGTGTGCACGCCCAGCGCATCCGCGCGACGATGACCTCGCGCACCGGCGCCCTGGCCGTCGACATCGCCAGCGACAAGGACCTCACCGGCAAGCTGCTCTCCTCGGCCGGCCTGCCCACCCCCAAGCAGGAGTCCGTGCGCACCCTGCGCGGCGCGCGCGACGCAGCCCGACGCATCGGTTTCCCCCTCGTCATCAAGCCGCTCGACGGCAACCACGGCCGCGGCGTGTGCCTGGACCTGCGCTCGCTCGACGACGTCGACAAGGCCTACGACATCGCCAAGGAGCAATCGCGCAGCGGCATCCTCGTCGTCGAGTCCTTCGTCACCGGCCGCGACTATCGCTGCCTCATCGTCGGCGGCAAGATGCAGGCGATCGCCGAGCGCGTCCCCGCCCACGTCGTGGGCGACGGCATACACACCGTCAAGGAGCTCGTCGACATCACCAACTCCGACCCGCGCCGCGGCGTCGGCCACGAGAAGGTCCTCACCCGCATCCGTGTCGACGGCGCGGCCGAGGAGGTGCTCGCCAGCCAGGGTCACACCCTCGACTCGGTGCCCCCCTCCGGCGAGATGGTCAAGCTCGCCCTCACCGGCAATATGTCGACGGGTGGCATCTCCGTCGACCGCACCTTCGACGCCCACCCCGACAACATCGAGATCGCTGAGGAAGCGGCCCGGATGGTCGGGCTCGACGTCGCGGGCATCGACTTCATCTGCCCCGACATCGCCGCTCCCGTGCGCGAGACGGGTGGCGCGATCGTCGAGGTCAACGCCGCTCCCGGCTTCCGCATGCACACCCACCCGACCGTCGGTGTGCCGCAGTTCATCGCCAAGCCGGTCGTCGACCTGCTCTTCCCGCCCGGTGCGCCCTCGCGGGTGCCGATCGTCGCCGTGACCGGCACCAACGGCAAGACGACGACCGCACGGATGATCGCCCACATCTTCAAGGGGCTGGGCCGCAAGGTCGGCATGACCTCGACCGACGGCGTCGTCATCGACGAGCGCCTCGTCATCAAGGCCGATGCCTCGGGCCCCAAGTCCGCCCGCATGGTCCTCATGAACCCGCGCGTCGACTTCGCCGTCATGGAGGTCGCCCGCGGCGGCATCCTGCGCGAGGGCCTCGGTTATGACCGCAACGACGTCGCGGTCGTCACCAATGTCGCCCCCGACCACCTCGGCTTGCGCGGCATCGACACTCTCGCCCAGCTCGCCGCGGTCAAGAGCGTCGTCGTCGAGGCGGTCCCCAAGAATGGGTATGCCGTGCTCAACGCCGACGACCCGCACGTGCGGGCGATGCGCCGCAAGTGCGCCGGCGAGGTCGTGTGGTTCACGCTCGCCGCGCCCGGCAGCGAGATCCGCGAGTTCGTCGACGCGCACTGCCGCCGTGGCGGGCGCGCCGTCTATCTCGAGCCCACCGACAAGGGCGAGATGATCGTCATCCAGCACGGCCGCCGGGCCATGCAGCTCGCGTGGACGCACCTGTTGCCGTCGACCTTCGCCGGGGCCGCCCGATTCAACGTCGCCAACGCCCTCGCGGCGGCGGCGGCCGCCTTCGCCGCTGGCGCGCCCCTGCACGACATCCGCCAGGGTCTGCGCACCTTCACGACGAGCTACTACCTCTCCCCCGGGCGCCTCAACCTCATCGAGGTGCACAACGTCGAGGTCTTCGTCGACTACTGCCACAACGCTGCTGGCATGCGTGCACTCGGCGAGTTCGTCGATCGGTATGCCGATTCGCGCGCCGGCCGCTCCGACCTCGGGCGCACCTCCCGCATCGGGGCCATCGGCTCGGCCGGTGACCGGCGCGACTCCGACCTGCGTGAGCTCGGCGCCGAGGCTGCCAAACACTTCGACGTGCTCGTGGTCCGCGAGGACTCGCGATTGCGTGGCCGCAAGCCCGGCGAGGCGGCGGCGCTCATCACCGAGGGCGTGCGCTCGGCCATGGCCGCAGGGGCGCGCTGCCGGGCAGTCGAGACCGTCCTCGACGAGCTGCAGGCCGTCAACCACATCATGGCCCGGTCCAATCCCGGCGACCTCGTCGTCGTGTGCGTCGACAAGTCTGCCGAGGTCTTTGCTGCCCTCGAGGCGATGACCCACCAGGCCCAGGCCGGCGCCCACGGCGGCGTTGCCGACCCCGACCTCGACCCGGCGTCGCTCTCCGGCGCCGCCGAGGCGTCGGGCGCGGCCGCGGGCTCGGTCGCGCTGGGCAGCGGCTCGGGTGAGGGCAACGGCATACCTGCCGACGAGCCGGAGCCGACGACCCAGGACGGGTGATTGAGCCTGAGCCTGAGCCTGAGCCTGGCCCCGAGCCCTGCCACTGCCGGTGCTGAGGAGGAAGCGCCTGCGCGGCGGGTTTTGATCAGGACGCGGACCCTCCGGCGAGGAGGAAGCGCTTGCGCGGCGGGTTTTGATCAGGACGCGGACCCTCCGACGAGGAGGAAGCGCTTGCGCGGCGGGTTTTGATCAGGACGCGGACCCTCCGCCGCGCCGACGGTCTCAGTCGAGGTCTTCGGTGCGGCGCAACTCTCCGGCGGCTGCGTGCAGCGCTGGCCGATAGGTGACCGCGTCCTCGTCGGTCGCGTGGTCGAGCAGCGCTTCGACAAGATCGGCGACGGCCTCACCCCCGCGGCCGGCTTCGAGCAGGGTCAGCCCGCGCAGCGCGCTGGCCGCCGAGCTGGTCGGGTGGCTGGATAGCACCCGATCGAGCAGGTCCAGGGCAGAGTCGAATTCGCCGAGGTCGCGATGGACGGCGGCCGACTGCAGCAGGGCGCGATGGCGGTGCGGCTCGCGCAGACCGGCGTCGAGGGCCCGCTCGTAAAGCCCCAAGGCCATCCCCCGGTCGCCGCTGGCGTCGACGGCGCAGGCCCACTCGAAGGCCAACCTCGGATCGCGCGGGTGCGCCGCGGCGAGCCGCCCGGCGGCCGTCACCCGGGCAGCGGCGTCGGACAG
>CAZLGB010000222.1:0-5313 GCA_964558825.1 uncultured Intrasporangiaceae bacterium | reverse complement strand
GGATGACCATCGAGGAGGCCGAGCACATGATGGCCACCCGGCTCTACCAGAACACCGCCAAGGTCCACTTCAACCAGCACATCGAGGGCCAGGGCCGCAACGGCCGGCGGATCGTCTACGGCGGCCACGTCATCTCCATCGCCCGGGCGCTGTCCTTCAACGGCCTGGGCAACGCCCTGTCGATCGCCGCCATCAACGGCGGCACCCACGCCAACCCGACCTTCGCCGGGCACACCGTCTATGCCTGGTCGGAGGTGCTCGACCGGATGGAGCTGCCCGGGCGCACCGATGTCGGCGCGCTGCGACTGCGCACCGTCGCCACCAAGGACCGCGCCTGCGCCGACCACCCGCTGCGCGGCGAGGACGGGCGCTACCTGCCCGAGGTCGTCCTCGACCTCGACTACACCGTGCTGATGCCGCGCCGCTGAGCGCCGGCGCATCAGCGCGCGGGACCCATTCGGGCCGATCGCCCCACCCCGCGCGATGCCGAGGCGGTGTGCGGTATGCCGGGCGGGCGCGCGCGCAGGATACGCCCATTGGCCGCGGGCGCATCTTGAGAGGATCGGCCAATCGGGCATTCACGGCGAACCGTTTGGAACGCCCATATCGGACAAATCGGGGAATGCCGGGACGGCCCCGCTGGCGGAATCGTCGGCGTCGAGACACTCCACGTCGGAGGCGTCCCGGGCAGTCCGGCCGGCGATGACCGGACGGCTGGCCCGACTTCAGGCTGACAGAAGGGCACCACCATGCGTTCTCCCCTCTTCTCGATCAAGCGCAAGACCGCCGTCGCCATCACCGCCGGCGCGCTCACCCTCGGCGTGGCCGGCGGCGCCTACGCCTACTGGACCACGACGGGCGCCGGCACCGGCTCGGCCGCCAACGCGAGCAGCAACGGCACCATCACCCTGCACGCGGCCTGGGCGGCCGGGGCGCTCTACCCCGGTGGCTCGCAGACCGTGACCTTCACCGGCGACAACGCCGGGGCCTCGGACCTGCGCGTCGGCACGATCTCCTCCGTCGTCTCGACCTCCGACCCGGCCTGCCTCGCGAGTGACTTCACCATCGCCGACGTCGTCTCCAACACGACGATCCCCCACGGTGCGAGCGGCTTCGCCCTCGGCACCGGCACCCTGTCGATGGCCAACTCGGCGAGCAACCAGGACGCGTGCAAGGGAGCGACGATCACCCTGACCTTGTCGAGCAACTGACGCCCACGCCCGGAGTGCGGTGGGCGCAGCACGCGCTCGCCGCACCCCGGGCCACGGCATACCCGCCCCACCGCCTCCCTCTCTCCCCCATCTGCGAGGCCGACCGATGAGCTCGAAGGTGACCGCCAAGCGCGTCCTCGGCGTGCTCGTCGCGCTGCTCTCGGCGCTGTTCGTCGCGGCTTCCACGAGCCTGGCCGTGCCGAACAAACCCGACCTCGCTCTCGCGCTGGCTCCGGTGAGCCAGTCGATCGTCCGCGGGACGACGGCGACGTATGCCGTCACCCTCACCTCGGTCAACGGCTTCGCCGGAGCGGTCGCCCTCACGGCAAGCGGGCTGCCGGGCGCAGCGACCGCCACCTTCACTCCCGCCTCGGTCACGCTCACCGCTTCAGGCACCGGCTCGGCCGCCACGGTCGCGCTCGCCGTCGCGACCGCGAGCGCGACGCCCACCGGCAGCTATGCGCTGACGATCACCGGGACCAGCGGGAAGGTCAGCTCGGCGATCACCGCCACGCTCATGGTCAACGCCCCGGTCACCGGCTCGCTCGGCATCACCGCTTCGCCCTCGACCCTCACCGTGCAACCCGGCTCGGCCGCGGCATACGGGCTGACGCTCGTGCGCACCAACGTGCCCGGCCCGGTGACCTTCACCGTGACCGGTGCGCCGTCAGGGGTGAGCGCGAGCAGCTCCCCCAATCCCACCTCCGGGACGTCGGCGACCGTCACCGTCTCGACGACGCTGACGACCGCCGACGGCAGCTACCCCCTCGTCGTCAGCGCCGTCGGCGTCGACTCCGGCGGGGTCACCCGCGCCGCGAGCGTGACGATCACGCTCGTCGTGTCGACCAAGGGCTTTCCCTTCACCATCGCCGGCACGCCGGCCGGGCTGCTCGCCCCCGGCCTCACCCGCACGGTCGACCTGGCGATCAGCAATCCCAACAACAAGGCCATCTCGATCGTCGGGCTGTCCGTCTCGATCGGCACCATCACGCGGACGCCCGCGGCGATCGCGGCGGGCCTGGGCTGCACGGCGGCCGACTACACGACCCGACAGTTCGCCGGGGCCTATCCCCTGGTCATTCCCGCCGGCGCCACCCGCACGCTGAGCCAGCTCGGTGTCACCGCAGGACAGCTGCCGGCGATCACCATGCTCGACCGGCCGCTCAACCAGGACGGCTGCAAGGGCGCGACGATCGCCCTCGGGTATGCCGGCTCGGGACAGGGGCTCTGACATGGCCCGCCTCGTCCTGCGGCGGCGGGGCCGCCACCGTGCCCGCCGATCCACGCTGCGGATCTCGTTGCGGCGCCTGGCCTTTCTGGCGATCCTGCTCGCCGGCGGCATCCTCGGCGCCGATGCCGCCTAGGGCTCCTGGACCACGGTCGGACACGGCACGGGGCAGGCGGCCAATGCGACCCTGGTCGGTCCGTCGGCACCCACGGCGACGATGGTGGCCGGGCACGTGCACCTCAGCTGGTCGCCCGCGACCCTGTCGAGCGGTGCCGCCGTCACCGGCTATTACGCGACTCGCGACGGTGGCCTGGCCACGAGCTGCGGCTCGGCCTCCTCACTCGTCGCCACGACGAACTGCGACGACACGACGGCGACGACCGGGACGCACACCTATGTCGTCGTCGCCGTGTTCCGGTCGTGGACGGCGACGTCCGCGGTCACGTCGATCGCGGTCGACACGACCCCGCCGAGCATCGCGGCCGTGGTCACCCCCACGCCCAACGCCAACGGCTGGGTCCGCGTCAACCCGGCCACGGTCACCCTCACAGCCACCGACACCGGTGGATCGGGCGTCGCCTCGATCACCTGGTGGGTCGACGCCGGCAGCCACACGACGACGGCCGGCACCTCGGTGGGCGCCTCGGTGACGGGCAACGGCATACACACGGTGTCGGCCTTCGCGACCGACGCAGCAGGCAACGTCGGCGCGACCGTGCCCACGGCGGTGCGGATCGACACGGTCGCTCCGACCGTCGCCGCCACGGCATCCACCTCGCCGATCACCAACCCGACGAAGGCCGCAACCAGTGTCTCCGGGACCGTCGAAACGGGCGCGACGGTGACGGTCAGCGCCTCCGACGGCACGACGACGACCGCACCGGTCACCGCCACGGTCCTGGCATCCACCTGGTCGGCCGCGCTCGACGTCAGCGGGCTGGCCGACGGCACGATCACCTTCACCGCCACGGCCACGGATGCCGCAGGCAACACCGCGACCGCGACCCGGACCTCGCTGAAGAACACCACGGACACCTTCGCGCTCAGCGGACAGGCGTCGGCGACCGCCGGCTCCGCGACCTTGTGGACCATCACGGCCAAGACCGTCACCGGCGCGACCGACACGACCTATGCCGGCACCAAGACCGTGACCTTCAGCGGACCGGGCACCAGCCCCATCGGCACCGGGCCGAGCTATCCGGGCTCGGTCACCTTCACCGCCGGCGTCGCAAGCCCCGTGTCGATCACCCTCTTCAAGGCCGAGTCGATCGCCCTCACGGCGACCCAGGGGTCGATCGCGGGCACCTCGACGACCGTGACCGTCAGCGCGGCCACGCCGACCAAGCTGTCCTGGGGCTTCACCCTGCCCGGCGGCGCATCATGGAGCACCCCGTGCACGCCGGAGTCGATCACCTGCGTGATCAACGCCTTCGGCAGCAACGTGACGGCCACCGGCTCGGTCTCCGCACTGGACGCCTACGACAACCTCGCCCAGAACGTCGGCAAGGCGATCACCCTCGCCGCGACGAACGGGTCCTTCGCGCCACCGACGACGCCGAGCTTCCCGGCGAGCGGCGCGGCGACGATCGCCTTCAGCTACACCTCGAGAAACGGCAACGGGTGGTCCTCGGCCTCGCTGACGGCCACCGGGAGCGCGGGCCAGTCGTGGAGCCCTGTGGTCAGCGCGCCGCCGATCACCCTCAATCGGCAGTGAGCCCACCTGTCGCCGACGTCCGGGCTCACCACCCGGTCGCGGCCTTGATGGCAGCCTGCACCGTCCTGGCCGGATCGGTGCCCTGCAGCACGTCACCGAGCACGGCGTCCCCGCACGCCGGCTCGAGCCGCACGGTCGCGACCGGCCCGGCCGCATAGTGGGCCAGCACGGCATACGACTCGCCCTCGCCTGAGGTCGGCCCGGCAGGCCGCGCAGGTTGCACGGGAGCCGGGGGCTCTCCTCCCGCATGGAGCCCGCCGCGAAGGTCGGTATGCCGGATGGGTAGTTCTGCGGGTGTAGGGGGGTGGGGCGCCGGGACAAACTCTCCGTCAGGCGGCAGCGGAAACACCACCACCGCCGACCGAATATCACCGCAACGAACCATCGACCGAAAGGACCCATCATGAACGACAAGGCCTTCGAGATTGCCGACCTGGAGCTCGACGAGCTCGAGGTGACCGCGGTCGAGGACACCGCCGCGCTGCCGGAGGGCTCCGCCTCCTACAAGTCCAGCTCGACCTGCATCGTCCTTCTCTGATCGACGTCGCTCAGGAGGGCCGGCCACCACGTGGCCGGCCCTCCTTGGCGTCTGCCCGCTGATCGGGACCGGTGAGGGGCGGGTCACGCCACCGCCGGCTCGAGACTGGCGAACATTGCCGTGAGCGCAACCCGGGTCTGCACCCCGACCTTGGTGAGCACCTTGGCCACGTGGGAGTCGACGGTGCGCACCGAGAGGAACAGCTGCCCGGCGATCTCCCGATTGGTCCGACCCGAGCAGACGAGTCGGGCGATCTCCGCCTCTCGGGCGCTGAGCCCGAACTCGCCCCCGCGCAGCCCGCGGGACTGACTGGCGGCGATCCGCTTCTGCAGGACCACCGCGCGTTGGGCCACCGCGAGCGCCCCGTGCCGCAGGGCCGCGGCCTTGGCCAGGCCTGCCTCGCGCTCGGCCCGGCTGTGGTCGCCCAGACGCCGCAGGGTCTCGGCGAGCACCAACCGCGACCGGCTGATCTCCAGCGGCCAGCCGATCGCCGACCAGGCGGCCACCGCCTCGAGCGCCGCCTCCTGCCCGGCCTGCAGCTCGCCGGACTGGGTGAGGACCACCGCGGCAGCGCGGGTCCACCACGCCAGGTCGATGAGCGGCGCCTGCTGGGGACGCTCCC
>CAZLGB010000221.1:0-5382 GCA_964558825.1 uncultured Intrasporangiaceae bacterium | reverse complement strand
GACCAGCGCCGCGAGCGCCGAGCGGGCGGTCGCGCCGGCTCCGACGAGCGCCGCCGTGGACACCCGGCCAACGCCGGCCTCGCGCAGCGCTTCGACGATCCCATAGACGTCGGTGTTGTCGCCGTGCCAGCCGCGCTCGTCGCGGACGATCGTGTTGATCGCCCCCACCCGGGTGGCCAGCGGCGAGGCCGAGTGCACGATGTCGAAGGCGGCCTCCTTGAGCGGCATCGTCAGCGACAGGCCGCGCCAACTGTCATCGAGCCCGCGCACGTGGTCGGCGAGCTCGTCCGCCTCCACCCGCACGCGGTCGTAGTGCCAGTCGACGAGGCCGAGGGCGCGGTATGCCGCCCGGTGCAGGACCGGCGAGAGGGAGTGCTCGATCGGCGATCCACGCACCCCCGCCCGCCAGTGGATCGAGCGGCTCAGCTGCTGGAGCACTTGCCCTTGTTCTCCGGCTTCTGGCACCACGCCTGGAACTCGGCGACATATTGATCATGCTCGGACTGGGTCGTCGCGAACTTCGTCTCCCCGGTCTCGGGGTTGACCGCGACGAAGAACAGCCACGCACCCTCCGCCGGGTTGGCGGCCGCCTGGATGGCAGCGACCCCGGGGTTGGCGATCGGGGTGTCCGGCAGCCCGTCCTTGGTGTAGGTGTTCCACGCGTTGACGGTGGCGCGCTCGGCGTCGGTCGTCGTCAGGGCACGCTTCTGCACGCCATAGCTGACCGTCGAGTCGAGCTGCAGCCGCATCGGCTTGGCCAACCGGTTGAGGATGACCCGGGCGACCTTGGGTCGGTCCTCGTCGCGGCGGGCCTCGGCCTCGACGATGCTCGCGATGGTCATGATCCGCTCCGCCTGGTCGGCCGGGACGTTGAGCTGGGTGAGGGTGGCGGCGGTCTTGGCGACCATGGCCTTGAGCTGCACGACGGCGGAGTCCTTGGAGGAGAACTCATAGGTGGCCGGGAAGAGATAGCCCTCGACGATCCCCTTGGCCGAGGGAGGCAGCAGGCCCAGCACCTCGGGGCTCTTGGCGGCCGCCTGGTAGTCGCTGACGGGGTGGCCGGTCGCCTTGCCGAGCAGGGCATAGATCTCGTTGGCCCAGAGGCCCTCGCGGATGGTCACCTTGCCGTTCTGGCGGTTCTTCGGGTCGACGAGGATCGCGAGAATGTCGGCGGCGCGCATCTCCTTCTTGAGCGCGTAGTCCCCCGGCTGGATCGCCGCACAACGACTGTCGTCATTGCAGGCGTCGACGAAGGCCTTGGCCGTGCGCACGATGCCGGCCTTCTCGAGATTGGTGGCGATGGTGCGGCCGGTGTCGCCGTCGTTGACGGTGAAGGTCACCGCCGCCCCGCCTGGCCCGGGATAGTCGGCGACCTCGGTCGTGCGGTTGAGCAGGGGTTTGAGCGCGGTGAAACCGAGATAGCCCGCGCCACCGACCAGACCGAGCGCGAGCAGCAGGACGAGGAAGCGCCGCCCCCGCCGCGGCGCACGGCCCTCCCGACGCGAGCGGCGCGTCTCCGGCCCGAACAACTCGTGCTGTCCCTCGCCGACTCCCGTCAGCGGGTGGTGGTCGTATGCCGGGTCGTGGTGGTCGTATGCCGGGTCGTGCTGGTCGTATGCCGGGTCGTGCGCGACCTCGTGCCCGAACTCACCCTCGTGATAGGCGTGCTCACCCCAATGGGGCTCGCCGGCCTGCTCGTGCCACACGTGCTCGGCCTCGGTCTCGTGCTGCGGAAAACCGTCGGCGAACGGGTCGACAACACCCTCGTCGTGCTCGGGGTGTCCGTTACCGTCGGTCATCCTCGTTCCTTCGTCCTGGGCTTGCGCCGTGTGCCGACCACTTCCCCCTGGTCGCGACCGGTCGATCGTGCCGCGTCGAGCGCTCCCTGCAGAATCAGCACCGCGGCGGCCTGATCCACGATCCGTCGGTGCCCGCGCCCGGGCTCTCCCGCGTCGTGCAGCTGGCGGTGGGCACTGACCGTCGTGAGTCGTTCGTCGACCAACCGTACGCGGACCGGGGCCACCCGCGCAGCAAGCCCGACGGCATACTCCCGGGCGCGTCGGGCCGCGAGGCCCTCGCTGCCGTCCAACGAGAGCGGTAGCCCGACAAAGACGGTGCCGACACCGCGCTCGGCCACCAGCTCGGCGATGGCCTGTTGGTCGCTGGCGGCCGGCTCGTGATCGCGCGCGAGCGTGACGACCGGGGTCGCGAGGATGCCATCGGGGTCGCTCTCGGCGACACCGACGCGGGCCTCACCGACGTCCACGCCGAGCGAGCGCCGCCCTCCTGCGGACGACACCTGCGGCCCTCAGCCGCGGCCGGCCGCGCGCAGGTGCTCCTCGATGGCGCCCAGCGCCTGACCCATCCGGGTCGCGTCGGTGCCACCGCCCTGGGCGAGGTCGTCCTTGCCGCCGCCACCACCACCGAGGACCTTGGCTGCGAGCTTGACCAGCGCCCCCGCCCGGACCCCGGCAGCCCGAGCGCCCTCGTCAGTGGCGACGACGACGACCGGCTTGCCGGCCGTGGCGGCGGTCATGGCGACGACGACCGGACGTTCGTGACCGAGCCGAGTGCGCACGTCGAGGACGAGCGAGCGCAGGTCGTCGGCTCCGACTCCCTCACCGGCGTCGTGGGTGACCAGTCGGACCGGCCCGATGTCACGCGCGCTCGCGGTGAGCGCCGGGGCGACGGCCAGCGCCTGAGCCTGGCGGGCCGCCGCGATCTCGCGTTCGGCGTCCCGCAGCCGGGTGATGATGCCGTTGACCCGCTCGGGCAACTCCTCCGGGCGGCCCTTGAGCACCTCGGTGAGCTGACCGACGATCGCGTGCTCACGGGCGAGGAAGGTGTAGGCGTCGGCGCCGACGAGCGCCTCGACCCGACGCACGCCCGAGCCGATCGAGGCCTCGCCGAGCAGCTTGACGACCCCGAGCTGGCTGGTGCGCTGCGTGTGGGTGCCACCGCACAGCTCACGGGCCCACTCCCCGACCGAGACGACCCGCACGGCGTTGCCGTACTTCTCGCCGAAGAGGGCCATCGCGCCGATCTCGCGGGCCTGGTCCTGGGTCATGACATCGGCGTGGACCGGCAGGTCGTCGAGCAGCACGGCGTTGACCCGAGCCTCGATGTCGTGCAGCTGCGAGAGCGGCACCGCCGCCTGGGCGTTGAAGTCGAAGCGGAAGCGACCGGGCGCGTTCTCCGATCCGGCCTGCGTGGCGGTGTCGCCCAGCGCCTCGCGAATTGCCTTGTGCACCATGTGAGTTGCGGTGTGAGCACGCGAGATCGACCGACGCCGCTCGATGTCGACGAGGGCATGGGCCTCCTCGCCGACGTTGACCTCGCCTTCGAGCACGACGGCCCGGTGGACGGAGAGACCGGTGATCGGGCTCTGCACGTCGCGGACCTCGACGACCGCGCCGCCGGCCAGCTCGATGCGCCCGCCATCGGCGAGCTGCCCACCGCCCTCGGCATAGAAGGGAGTGCGGTCCAGGACCAGCTCGATGGTGTCGCCCGCCCCGGCCGAGCGCACGCTCGCCCCGTCGCGGACCATCCCGGCGACCCGGGCCTCGGAGACCACCTCGTCATAGCCGGTGAACTCGACCGCCCGCCCGAGCGCGTCGGCGAGCTCGCGATAGATGCCGGTGTCGCCGTGGCCGGTCTTCTTGGCCTTGGCGTCGGCCTTGGCCCGGTCGCGCTGCTCCTTCATCAGCCGCCGGAAGCCCGCCTCGTCGACCTGCACGCCCTGCTCGGCAGCCATCTCCAGGGTGAGGTCGATGGGGAAGCCATAGGTGTCGTGCAGGGCGAAGGCCGCGTCTCCGGAGAGCACGCGCTCTCCCTCAGGGGCGGTGCGCACCCGCGCCACGGCGCCGTCAAGGATGGTCGTGCCGGCGGCGAGGGTGCGCCGGAAGGCCTCCTCCTCGGCATACGCGATGGCCGAGATGCGCCCGAAGTCGGTGCGCAGCTGCGGATAGGACTGGCTCATCCGCTCCATCGACACCGGCAACAGGTGCGGCAGCGCCGGCTCCTCGAAGCCGAGCAGACGCATCGAGCGCACCGCGCGACGCAGCATCCGGCGCAGGACGTAGCCGCGGCCCTCGTTGCCCGGGACGACGCCGTCGCCGATGAGCATGAGGCTGGAGCGCACGTGGTCGGCGACGACGCGCAGCCGCACGTCGTCGGGGTGGCTCTCGGCGGCCGCGTGCCCGGAGTGCGCCCCGTAGGACTTGCCAGTGAGCTCGGCCGCCTTGTCGATGACCGGATAGACCTCGTCGATCTCGTAGAGATTGTCGACGCCCTGCAAGATGGCGGCGATGCGCTCGAGCCCCATACCGGTGTCGACATTCTTCGCCGGCAGCTCGCCGAGGATCTGATAGTCCTCCTTGGCCCCACCCTCGCCGCGGATGTTCTGCATGAAGACGAGATTCCAGATCTCGAGGTAGCGGTCCTCGTCGACCTCCGGTCCGCCCTCCTTGCCGTATTCGGGCCCGCGGTCATAGAAGATCTCCGAGCACGGACCGCAGGGGCCGGGCACGCCCATCGACCAGAAGTTGTCCTTCATTCCCCGCTTGACGACGCGCTCACGGGGGATCGACGTGTGCTTGACCCACAGCTCGGCGGCCTCGTCGTCGTCGTGATAGACCGACGCCCAGAGCCGGTCGGGCTCGATGCCGTAGCCGCCCTTGTCCTGCGGCGTGGTGAGCAACTCCCACGCCATCTTGATGGCGCCCTTCTTGAAGTAGTCGCCGAAGGAGAAGTTGCCCATCATCTGGAAGAACGTGCCATGCCGGCTGGTCTTGCCGACCTCCTCGATGTCGCCGGTGCGCACGCACTTCTGCACGCTCGTCGCGCGCTCAAAGGGCGGGCTCTCGTGGCCGAGGAAATAGGGCTTGAAGGGCACCATGCCGGCGTTGACGAAGAGCAGGTTGGGGTCGTCATAGAGCAGCGGGGCGCTCGGGACGACCGTGTGTCCCTTGCCCTCGAAGAAGCGCAGCCAGCGGCGCCTGATTTCGGCGGATTCCATCGTCTCGTCCTTGCTGGGGGTATGCCGTGTGGTCACGGCCGGTCGGTCATTGCGGGGTGGCGGCGGGGTCAAGCGGGCGGGGTGGGGCGTTTCCCTGCCTCTGGGTTGGGCGGGGGGGGGGGGGGGGGGTGGGGGCGGGGGGGTGAGGGGGGGGGGGGGGGGGGGCGGGGGGGGGGGGGTGGGGCGCGGGCGTGGCGCCCTCACCCCCTCGGAGCTCGCCAGCCGGCCGGGTCGTCGAGCAGCTCGCGCACCGCAGCCGCGTGCTCGTCAGGGGTGACGCCAGGGGCAGGACTGTCCAGCCCGATCGCCACTCGCAGCTCGGCCTCGCGCCGGGCCATGCCCTCGCGGACGTCGGCAACCAGTCC
>CAZLGB010000220.1:0-5414 GCA_964558825.1 uncultured Intrasporangiaceae bacterium | reverse complement strand
CACGAGACCAGCCGACCCCACGAGACCAGCCGACCCCACGAGACCAGCCGACCCCACGAGACCAGCCGACCCCACGAGACCAGCCGACCCCACGAGACCAGCCGACCCCACGAGACCAGCCGACCCCACGAGACCAGCCGACCCCACGAGACCAGCCGACCCCGCCCACCGTCGAGGAGACGCCATGACGACGACGCACGTCTACCAGATCTATATCCGAGCCTCGATCGAGACGGTCTGGGGCGCCCTGCTCGACCCGGCCTTCACCCGGGCCTACTTCCACGACACGGCCTTCACCGAGCCGCCGGTGGAGGGCCAGCCCTATGTGACGACCACGTCCGAGGGCCACCCCGCGGTCGACGGCACCATTGAGGTCATCGACCCGCCGCATCGGCTGGCCTACACCTGGCACACGCTCTATGACCCTGAGATGGCGGCCGAGCCGGCCAGCCGCGTCGAATGGGTGCTGACCGAGGCGGGTCCGGGGCTGACCCGACTGCGGCTCACGCATGGCGACCTCGCCTTCAGCCCGCTGACCTGGGCCCGGGTCAAGGACGGCTGGGTGTGGATCGTCGACTCGCTCAAGTCGCTGCTGGAGACCGGCACGGCCCTGCCTCCGGCGGTCGAGGAGTCCGCGACTTCGGCTGGGGGAGATGCCGCCTCTCAGGCCGCGGGCGTCGCCAAGGACTGGCACCGGATGCAGGGCATCGAGGCCAACAACGCCACGTGGGATTTGCTCGACGCGATCAAGGCCGGCACCGCTCCCGCGGCAGGCGTCGTGCGCTCGGCGTATGCCGCGGCATACCACTGGGAGCGCGCGCGGGGGGCGACGCCGGCCAATGAAGCCCGCGCGCGCTATCTCATCGGCAAGGCCTGGCTGGCCTACGGGCGGCCGGAGCTGGGGCTCGAATATGGCGACCGGACGCTCGCCCAGTGCACCGAGCACGGACTGGTCGACTTCGACCTCGCCTATGCGCACGAGCTGCGAGCCCGGGCACTCGGGGCGCTCGGTCGCTCCGACGAGGCGGCTGAGGCCTGGCGCACCGCCAAGGCCGTCCCCGTCGCCGACCCCGAGGACCTGGCGATCGTCGAGGCCGACTTCGCCGACGCGCCGGTCTGAGGGCCGCCGCTCACGCGGCTGGGAGTATGCCGTGGCCGGCATACTCCCAGCCGCGCGTCGGGCGGCGGGGATGCCCCAGTTGCGCGTCCGGCCATGGGCGTGGGGCGGCATACCCCCAGCCGCGGATCCGGGCCGGCATACATCCGCCGATAGGCTGGGGGATCGTGACCGACCTCGCCGCCGACCGCGCCCAGCTGCTGCAGATCATCAAGGACCAGGCCATCGTCCACGGCCGGGTGATCCTCTCCTCCGGCAAGGAGGCCGACTATTACGTAGACCTGCGCCGAGTCACCCTCGACTCCGTGGCCGCCCCTCTGGTGGGCCGGGTCATGCTCGAGTTGGTCAACGACCTCGACATCGAGGCCGTCGGCGGGCTGACGATGGGCGCCGACCCGGTGGCGACCGCGATGCTGCACGCCGCGGCATACACGGACGTGCGCGGCGACAGGCTGGATGCCTTCGTCGTGCGCAAGGCGGGCAAGGCCCACGGGCTGCAGCAGCGCATCGAGGGACCCTCGATCACGGGGCGGCGGGTGCTCGTCGTCGAGGACACCTCGACCACGGGCGGGTCGGCGCTGGAGGCCGTCGAGGCCGCCCGCGAGGCCGGCGCCGACGTCGTCGGGGTGGCCGTCATCGCCGACCGCGACACTGGCGCGCGCGAGCGGGTCGAAGCCGAGGGCGTCGCCTATCGCTATGTCTTCGGGCTGGTCGAGCTCGGTCTCGCCTAGGCTTTGCGTCAGCTTCGCGTCATCTCAACCCGGGGAGTGCCCTCATGATCTTCTTCGTCATCCTGCTGGTTATCGTCGTCGGGTTGGCCCTGTGGTTCTTCGGGGCCTACAACGGCCTCATCAAGCTGCGCAACCTCGTGCAGGAGGCGTGGGCACAGATCGACGTCGAGCTCAAGCGTCGCCATGACCTCATCGGCAACCTCGTCGAGACGGTCAAGGGGTATGCCGCGCACGAGCGGGGCACGCTCGAGGCCGTGACGCAGGCGCGCGCGGCGGCGATGGCGCCGGGTCAGTCGCCCGGGCAGGCGGCCAAGACCGAGGCCGCGCTGAGCCAGGCGCTCGTGCGGCTGAACGCCGTGACGGAGGCCTACCCCGACCTCAAGGCCAACCAGAACTTCTCCGCACTGCAGGCCGAGCTCGGGGCCACCGAGGATCGCATCGCCAGCGCCCGGCGCTATTACAACGCCAACGTCCGCGAGCTCAACACCAAGGTCGAGTCGATCCCGACCAACTTTGTCGCGGGGATCGCGTCGGTGACCAAGGCCGAATACTTCGAGCTCGACTCGGGGTCGGTCGAGCGCGAGGCGCCCAAGGTGTCCTTCGACCCGGCGCCTGCTGCCGGAGCGCAGGCTCAGCTGCCGCCCGCGATGCCGGCTCCCTCGCCGATCCAGGACGCGGCTGCTCCGGCTCCCGCGCCCTCGCCGTGGCCGCAGCAGCCCCCGGCCCCGCCCGCCCCACCGGCTCAGTAAGCGTTTGGCGCTGCCGTCGTCGCAGCGCTCTCAGCCGCCTCGGGGTGCGATCCTGCGCTCGGAGGGGCCTCGTTTTCGCCCGTATGCCGTGAGCCGACTTCTGTGCCTCCTGTCCTCTCGGGGCTGAAGACGTCGCTGAAGCACTGTCCGGTGGGGTGATCACCACAGCTGAGAGTGCTTCAGAGCGTGCTTCAGCGAGAAGTTCCCAGGCAGTCCTCGCGTGTGGAGTTGTCCTCTTCCGCCAGCCTCCTCGGGCTGGTCTGAGCCGCCCCCGTGCTGAAGCACGCTCTGAAGCCCGGGTGGGTGTGGTGATCACCCCACCCACGCGTGCTTCAGGGCGTGCTTCAGGTGGCGGTGGCTGCCAGGGCCACGCGGGTGCTACTGCGCGGCACGTCGTTCGGCCGGCGGCCAGCAAGCGCTCACGTGGGGAGTTGTTCGGGCAAGGCACGCCGGAAGACCCCCGGCAGGGCTCACGTGCGGAGTTGTCGGGCTGGTTCAGCTGGATCCGGCCGGCAAGAGGCCCACCTGGGGAGTTGTTCCGGGTCCCGCGGGATAGACCCCGGCAAGTGCCACGTCGGGAGCTATTCGGTCCTCAGCCGGGGCCAGGTTGAGGCAAAGCTGAGCCGCTGTGGCGGGACCCAGCTCAGGAGGACGCGCCGTCCCCGCCAGCTGCCCCACCCTCAGCACCAGCAGCCGCTCTGCCAGCACTCTGGCGCTTGTGCCGCCACCACTCAACGACCATAGGCAACACCGAGACGAGCACGATGAGGACGACGGCATACTCGATGTTCTTCTGCAAGAAGGTGATCCCGCCGAGGAAATACCCCAACAAGGTGAGCAGCGTCGCCCACAGCACGGCACCGACCGCCGACCAGGTGAAGAACCGCCGCCGCTCCATCCCGCCCACGCCGGCGACGATGGTGATGTAGGTCCGCACGATCGGCACGAAGCGCCCGAGCACGAGCGCCTTGTTGCCATACTTGTCGAAGAACTCGTGCGTCTTGTCGAAGTACTCCTTCTTGGTGAAGCGCCCGTTGCGCCGCTCGAGGGCCGGCCCGACCGCGCGCCCGATCTCGTAGCCGACGACGTTGCCCGCGAAGGCGAAGGCCGACAGCAGCACGCAGGCCACGAGGATGTTCATGGGGATGCCGGCCTGGCCGCTGTCGTGCATCTTGATGAACATCCCGATGGCAAAGAGCAGTGAGTCACCGGGGAGGATCGGGAAGAAGAGCCCGCACTCGACGAAGATGATCGCGCACGACACCCAGAACATCGCGCCGCCGAAGGTCTGCAGCAGCCATTCAGGCTGCATCCAGTCAGGTCCGAGAGAGGGCTTCACGGCATACGAGGGTATGCCGTGCCCCGCCTCTGGCCCTATTCGTCGCCGGTGCGGCGGCTGTGGATCTCAGGCGCGGGGCGCCCCGGCGCGACGCTACCGTGTGCGGGTGGACGGTGAGGGGGTGGCGCGCGAGGGGTATGCCGTGCCCCCCGAGTCCGCCGCCGAGGCCGCCGGCGGGCACGTGGTCGGCGTCGGTCCACACCCGCTGCCGTGGCCGTCGGACGAGCGGCTCGACCCGGAGCTGCTTGCCGAGGGCGACCGGCGCAATGTCGTGGACCGCTATCGCTATTGGCGCCACGAGGCCATCGTCGAGGACCTCGACACGAGACGGCATACCTTCCACGTCGCGGTCGAAAACTGGGAGCACGACTTCAACATCGGCTCGGTCGTGCGGACAGCAAATGCCATGGGCGCCAAGGCTTTTCACATCGTCGGCAAGCGGCGCTGGAACCGTCGCGGGGCGATGGTCACCGACCGCTATCAGCACGAGCACCACCACCCGACGGTCGAGGATTTTGCGGCATGGGCGGGGGAGCGGGGGCTGCCGCTGATCGGCATCGACAACCTGCCCGGCTCGGTGCCCCTCGAGACGGCTGACCTGCCGCGCGAGTGCATGCTGGTCTTCGGTCAGGAGGGGCCGGGGCTGTCGCCGCCGATGCAGGCAGCGTGCGCGGTGGTGCTGCACATCGAGCAATTCGGCTCGACCCGCTCGATCAACGCCGGCGCCGCCGCCGCGATCGCCATGCATGCCTGGGTGCGGCGGCACGTCTTCGAGCAACACCCGTGAGCGAGCGCGCCGCCGCGCCTTCAGCGCAAGGGCTCTTGCTCCGGTTGATCTGCCCCACCCGTCGCCGGTCCGGGTCGATGCCGGGCGTGCATCCAGACGATCGCGTCGAGGTGTCTCAGCCGTCTGCAGGGATGGCCAATCGACGCGCCCTTGGCTGCCGCGGCGTCCACAAGGTCATTGATAGCGCTCCGGATGCCGTCCTCTTGGATGATCCCGCGGAGGACCTGCCAGTCGACTTGGTAGTTGCGGCCCAGTCCAGGTAGCCGCAGACGACACTGTCCCGGACGGGGAACAGATCGGGCCGCTTGCGCGCGCACAGTTTCGACGCGGTGACCCAAGGGTTCTTTGTCGTGGCTTGCGCGGTCAAGAAGTAGGCCTTTAACGCCTCGTGCAACTCCGCCATGGTCGACAACGTCTTCGGGTCAGCCACCGCAAGGTCGGCGTCCACGGGCAGCGAGTTCTCGGACAACAGCCGAAGGACGTGGTTCCTTTCCGCTGATGGCTCCAGCAGACGTCGAACCGAGTAAGGCGGCGCTTGGACAGACTGAACCGTCCTGAGATTCCCGGAGGGTGCTGATTCAGCGAGGGAGACTCTTCTCATGGCGGCACCGAAGAAGTACGACGTGGAGTTCCGGAGGTCAAGTCCGTTGGGGTGGTGTACGAGGTTGATCCCTCGGTTGGGCGTGTCGGT
>CAZLGB010000219.1:0-5448 GCA_964558825.1 uncultured Intrasporangiaceae bacterium | reverse complement strand
CGGTCATCTCGGCCAAGGGCCTCGACGCTCCGGCCGCCTCGCGGCTGCACTACTCGGCGCCGGGTGAGGGCGGTGGCACCGACGAGCGCGACGTCGACGAGCAGGGCTCGGCGACGGCCAGCGGCGGCTTCCGCCGCACGGCGCCGCGCCGCTCGAGCAAGAAGGCGCGCCGCCGCGGCAAGTGACACCGATGGCGTATGCCGTTGCCGCGCAACGGGTGACGTAGCGACAGTGCCGAGCAGAACGCACCCCGGCTCGGTCGGTCAGCCGGTGATGCCCGCGGTCGTCAGCTCGCCGGCAAGGGCGAGGATCTCTGTGGCGACGGCATACGCCTGCTCGCGGTCGGCGTCGATGAGGGTGAGCCGGGTGCGCCGCTCGACGAGATCCGCCGGGTCGAGCGCTCCCTCGGCGAGCACCCCCCAGAGCAGCTCGGCGCCGATCGTCGGGCGCCCGGACACGACCGGGGCGGCAAGGTGGGGGTGGCGCTGCGCGAGCGCCGCGACCCTCGGGGCCTCGACGCCGTAGCGGCGGACCAGGCGCGGGTCGGCCGCGATCTGGTCGAGCTGGGTGCGTGAGGCGGCTCCGACGAGGGGGAGTCGCCTGGTGGCACACGGGATGTGCTGCCCCATTCGACGGGCGATCACATCGACGGTGTCCTCGGCCATCCGCCGATAGGTCGTCAGCTTGCCGCCGGCGATGGTCACCGGGCGGCCCGGCTCGTTGAGCAGCAGGTGATGGCGGGAGAGGTCCGCGGTGCCTGCGCCGGCGCCCTCGCCCGGTGCATCGCCCTGCGCCTCGGTGGTGCGGTGCAGCAGCGGTCGCAGCCCGGCGAAGCGTCCGACCACGTCGTCGGCCGTGAGGGGCGTGCGCAGCGCCCGGTTGACGACGTCGAGCAGGAATCGCTCGTCCTCGGCGGGCACGTCGGGAGCGATGCCGTCGACGCCCGGCGCGGGCTCGTCGGTCAACCCGATGAGCACGAGATCGTCGGCCTGGGGGATGGCGAAGACAAACCGCCCGAAGTGCCCGGGCACGGGGGCCGTGACCATGGCGCGCGGCCACCGCAGGCTGGCGGCGCGCACGACGAGATGGCTGCCCCGGCTCGGGGTCATCGTCAGGGTGGGCTCGTGATCACCCGCCCACACGCCGGTCGCGTTGACGACCGAGCCGCGCGCGGTGAATGACTCGCCGGTGCGCAGATCTGTCAGGGTGAGCGAGTCCGCGGTGAGTTGGCTTGCGGCGCAATGGGTCACGATGCGAGCGCCGTATGCCGCGGCCGTTCTGGCCAGCGCCGTCACCAGGCGCGCGTCGTCGACGACCTGGCCGTCGAAGTAGAGGATGCCGCCACGCAGCCCCTCGGGGCGCAAGCCGGGGGCGTGCACGAGGGTGTCACGGACGCTGAGCCGGCGGGGACGGGGGAGCAGTCGCTCAGGGGTGCGGCAGGCCAGCCGCAGGGCGTCGGCGAAACGGATCCCCGCCTCGGTGACCAGCCCGGCGGCCGGGCCGGTGGCCGCGTCCAGCGGGACCACCGTCGCGAGCGGCTCGACGAGGTGGGGGGCGATGGTCGTCAACAGATGGTGGCGCTCGATCGCCGCCTCGCGGGCGAGGGCGATGTCGCCCTTGGCGAGATAGCGCAGTCCGCCGTGGACGAGCTTGCTGCTCCAGCGGCTCGTGCCTGCGGCGAGGTCGACGCGCTCGACGAGGGCCGTGCGCAGCCCTCGTGCGGCCGCGTCGAGCGCGACTCCGGCACCGGTGACGCCGCCTCCGACGACGATGATGTCGAAGGGGTGCTCGGCGAGCAGCTGCAGCGCCGCCGTGCGGGTCGCGGCGGTGAGCCGGGAGCTCGCACTCGCGGTCGCGGTGGGCAGCGGAGGGGTCCGCAGGGGCGTCATCGGGCTCACCGCTCCGGCCGCAGGTAGCCGTCGACGAGGGCGCGGATCTGCTCGTCGACCGCTCCGAGCGCACCCTCACTGCGCAGGATCTCCGCGGAAACGACGAAGGACTGGACCGCGAGCAACAGCGTGAGGGCCCCGGCGCGTGGGTCGGCGTCGGCGCGGATCGAGCCGTCCGCGATGCCGGCGGTGAGCAGTCGCTCGAGCAGGGCGAGCATGGTCCGCTGGCTCTGGCCGAGCCGATCGACGACATAGGTGAGCAGCAACTCGGGGTCGTGGCGCAGCACGGCGGCGACGAGCTCGCTCTCGCGCAGCTGGTCGATCGCGCTGCTGATCGTCGCGACGAGTCGGGCCCGGCCCGTCGCTGCGGATGCGCCCGCAGCGGCCGCCCGGCTGGCGATCTCGGCGAATTCCGCACTGAGACAGTCGAGCACGAGCCGTTCGCTGCCGCCACCGCGTCGGTAGACGGTCACTCGGGCGACGCCGGCCCGCTTGGCGATCGACGTCACCGTGGCGCGGCGAATGCCGTAGGCGAGCACCTCCTCGCGCACGGCGCGCATGAGCACCTCGTCGGCGATCCCCGCATCTCCCCCCGACCCGGGTGCCGCCTCGACGGCGGCAGGGGTCGGGGCCGCGGCGGGGGTGGACGGGCGCTGTCTGGTGCTGGCCATGATCGTCATTGTAACAATGAGACGAAATATGTAACAGTGTCTCTATGGACGATCTGCTGACGACTTCCATTCCTCGCTCGGTGTGGTGGGGCTGGGGCGACCCGGCCCAAGCCCGCCCGTTGGCCGCGCGCGCGTGGGCGCGGTTGGCTGCCGACCTCGGCGTCGACCGGTCAGCAGCACCGGTGCCTCCGGTCGCCATCGACGACGTGCGCCTGCCCGACTCGCGGCTCGCGAGCGATGCTGCGGCTGCCCTACAGGCCGTCGTCGGGGCGGCGCACGTGCGCACCGGCCGCGCGGCCCGCATCGTCCATGCCGGTGGCAAGTCGTATGCCGATGTCCGCCGCCTGCGCTCCGGCGACGCCGGCCACGCCCCGGATGTCGTCGTCTATCCCGGCGACGCGGGTGAGGTGGCCGGGGTGCTCGCGGTCGCCGCGGCATACGACCTCGCGGTGGTGACCTTCGGTGGGGGGACGAGCGTCGTCGGTGGGCTCGAGCCGCTCGCCGGCGCCCACCGGGCCGTCGTCGTGCTCGACCTCGCGCGGATGAATGCCGTGGTCGACGTCGACCCGGTGTCGCGGACCGCCACCTTCCAGCCGGGCATCCGGGGTCCCGAGATCGAGGCGGCCCTGCGCCCGCACGGACTCACCCTCGGGCACTATCCGCAGAGCCACCAGGAGGCGACCCTCGGCGGCTATGTCGCCACCCGGTCGGCGGGGCAGGCCTCCACCGGATACGGCCGGGTGGAGGAGATGGTGCTCGGGGCGCGTCTGGTCACTCCGCGCGGTGAGCTCGTCCTCGGCGGACGGGCTCCCGCCTCGGCCGCCGGGCCGCGGCTGCTCGACCTCGTCGTCGGCAGCGAGGGCACCCTCGGCGTCATCACCGAGGCGACCGTGCGGCTCAGTCCGCGACCGAGCGCCAAGATGTATGCCGCCTGGGCCTTGCCCGGATTCGCCACGGCGACTGGGGCTTTGCGCACGATGGCCCACCAGTTGGGGCACGGCGTGCTGCCCGACGTGTGCCGGCTCTCCGACCCGGAGGAGACCCGTGTGGCGCTGGCCCTCGCGGGGCGCTCGGGGGCGGCGCTGGAGAGCTATCTGCAGGTTCGCCGGATGAGCGAGCCCTGTTTGCTCGTGCTCGTCTGGGAGGGGGCCGACGCCGGGGAGCTGCGAGCCCGGCGCCGCCGAGCCGAGGCGGTCCTCCGTGCGGCGGGGGGCCTGAGCCTGCCCGCACGGGTGGCGCGTGGCTGGGAGCATGGCCGATTCCACGGCCCCTATCTGCGTGAGGAGCTGCTCGCGCATGGCGTGCTCGCCGAGACCCTCGAGACGGCGACGACCTGGAGCAATCTCGTTGCCCTGCACGAGCGCGTCGGCGCTGCCATCACCGCGGCCTGCCACGAGTGGGGGACTGCGCCGATCGTCCAGTGCCACGTCTCGCACGTCTACCCGACGGGGGCCTCGCTCTACTTCACCGTCGTGGCCCGTGAGGCCGCCGACCCGCTCGCGCAATGGCGCTCGGTCAAGGACGCTGCCTGCCGCGCCATCGTCGAAGGCGGCGGGACGATCACCCACCACCACGCCATCGGCACCGATCACCGCGCCTACCTCGACGCCGAGATCGGCCCGCTGGGCAGTGAGTTGCTGGCCGCCATCAAGCACACCCTCGACCCGCACGGTCTGCTCAACCCCGGCAAGCTCGTCCCGGAGGCTCAGGCTGCCGGGGCCAACTGATCGGCACGGCATCATTTGCGGCGCAACGCAGTCGGGGCCGGCGCGCGTGGTCGGTGTCAGCCGATCTGCAACTCGGTGACGATCCAGCGCCGACCCCAGCCGCTCATCCGTAAGGCGAGTGCTCGCACCCGGTCGTGATGGACGACGACGGCGCAGGCTTCGACGATCCCGTCGGCCGGCTCCTGGACCCGCACCCGCCGCACCACCGCTGGGCGGCGTGACACCGCAGGACGACGTGCCGCCACATGGGACCGGCGGCAGAGCAGGTCATAGACCTCGGGCGAGGCCCACTTGGCCAACTGTTGTGGCGGGCGCAATCCGGCCATCACCTCGACCAGCGCCTGGGCCAGCTGCACGACCAGCGGCTCGGGGTCGGGGAGGTCCTGGCGCAGGGTGCGTGGCGACTCCATCTCGTCGTCGGGGTCGAAGTCGAGGGCCAGGCACTCCTGCACATAAGGGCTGGGGCGCACGCCGAAGACCTCGTCGGGCGGCAGGATCGGGGGCCGAAGGGGCGCTCGGGGGAGGGTGCGCGAGGCGAGCTCGGTCATCATCGATCGCCCGCCTCGGGAGCGGCAGCGGGGACGACAAGGGTCGTCCCGGTCGTGATCCGGTCGGGATCCGAGCCGATGGTGGCGCGGTTGGCGGCATACCAGCGGTGCCACTCGGCCGCGATCCGCGCCGGCGTGGCCCCGGGCCCGAGGCGGTGGGTCGCGAGGCTCCACAGGGTGTCTCCGCGGCGGACGGTCACGGTCGCAGCGGGTGCGGCCGGCGGCGCGGTCCGGGCTGTTTGTGCCGGTGCTGCCGGGACATCGGTCCGGGGTCGTTCGGGAGCATCGGTGCTCGACGGTGTGAGCGGTGGCTGCAACGGCGCGCCACCGGGCATGAAGTGCGGATCGGGAGCCACGCCGATGCTCGTCGCCGTGGGCGGCGCGACAGCGGTGTCGGCCGGCTCGGCGTCGACGGGGGTGCCCTCGGGCGAAGAGGTGGGCGTCGTCGCGCCAGTGCCGGTCGGCGCCTGGGTGGTCGGCGTTGTCCGGCTGGTCGGATGGGTGGAGGTCGCCGTCGTGACGGGCGCGCGAGGGGCGCTCGGAGCAGGCGTCGAGTCGGCCCACGCGGGCGCGCTCACTCCGGCCGTCACCGCCGCGCCGAGCATCACCGCGA
>CAZLGB010000218.1:0-5481 GCA_964558825.1 uncultured Intrasporangiaceae bacterium | reverse complement strand
CGAACACCAGCGCCGACTACCCCGCCCGAGAGCCCCGATGAAAGATCGAGGCTAGTGACATGCACTAAGCATGTGAGTCCTGTCCGCAGATCCAGCGTTTACGCTGTTCAGCGGGCCATCTTCGACCACACGACCGGTACAGCGAGCGGTAGGGCGACTGTCAGAGCCTGGTGCTTGACTTGGGTCGCTACCCACCCTCTTGAAGACGGGATGCACTGAACATGGAGCTCAAGTTCGACGATGACGCCCTGCGGCGCTTGGCGAAGCAGGTCACCGAAGCCAAGGCCGAGGAACTACAAGCCATGGTGGATGGGGTGGTGGCCGCCAACGCAGGCCAGCCGGTCGAGGAAGTGAAGGTTGCCTTGCAGACAGCCTGGGAACAAACCGGTGGCACCATCAGCGATCCAGAACTCACCCAGTGGGCCACGGCCATCAGCCAAGGACGCCTGATCGTTATTCAGCCAGGCGAACCGTTGTAGGTCTGGCTACCGCACTCCGCTGCGCTGCAGATGTACTCGAACCAAGCGGGTGACATCTTCAGAAGGTACTCAGGCGCCCCACCAGCCCGGACAGCCAGATCATCGGAAGCGAACGTCTCATCGATTACCAGGTCAATGGGCAGGCGGCTGGTGTGCACCAGCTCGCAGCGCATCCATTTGTAGAGAAGCTGATCGGTTGTGAAGAGCTTGCCTCTGTATTCAACCTGGATTGCCCAGGGGTGAGTAGATCGAAGATAAGACTCGAAAGCATCCCGGTCGCCCGAGGCGTTCGGACGCTCCAACCTACTGCGCGCAGCCAAGGCAACAAGCGCCAAAAGAAATGCCGACTCTTTACGACCGGCTAGCCACAGCAGCCTCGCGTCCGCCAAGCGAGTCCTAATCCCCTCCTCAATATGCGCGCTCATCTCATAATTGTAACGGAACACAGTCATACTCACCGGCGCCGGGCCGCCCGCAGCACCTGACTCACCCGATTCCACCGTTCTCCGTTCCAACCTTGTCCAGTGAGGGCCGCCGGTCACCAAAGCCGGGTCGAGGTATTCCGCTACCGCCACGCGGTAGCGGAAATCTCGACCCGGCAGCGGGACAGAGGTCAGGCCCGGGCGAAGATCCAGCGGCGCATGGCGACGAACCGCACCACCGTCGACAGCCCCGTGGCGAGCGCCAAGGCCACCACCCGGACCGCCGTGCTCGCATCGGGCCACAGCTCATCGAGCAGCCCGAGGCCACCCGCCGTCGCGCCCCACGTCAGCAGGAAGACGGCGAACGCCTGCGCCTGCTGAGCGAAGGCTCCACGACCGCTCACCGCGAAGGTCCACCGTCGGTTGAGCGTCGTGTTGACGATCGTCGAGAGCACGAGCGAGACGAGGTTGGCCGCCTGGCCCGGCATGAGCTGGTCGAGGACCGCGAAGAGCCCGAGCTGGATGACCGTGCACAACCCGCCGACCGCGGCGAAGCGGGCGAGCTGGCCACGCAGCGGCATGGACGCCGGGGGTGCCGTGGATGCCATGGCCATCTCAGTTGGTCCCGGAGGCGCCGGTCGTGCCGGTCGTCGTCGAGGTCGACAGCGGCGCGGTGAGGTCGTAGAACGTCGACCCGCCGATCGTCACGGCCGTGTAGTTGGCCGAGACCCAGCTGGCGATCGCCGAGGACGAGTTGCTGCCACCCTGCTGACCGCCGAAGCCGCCGCCGGCTGCGAAGTAGTGGATCTGCCCCGCCGCCACGTAGGCCTTGAACTGCGCCAGCGTCGGGCTGGGGTCCGAGCCGTTGAAGCCGCCGACGGCCATCACCGGCAGCCCGGTCCCGAGCTGCAGCCCGGCTGCGGTCTGCGAGCCGACGGCCGCGGCGACCCAGGTGTAGCTGCTGGCGTTGACGCTGAGGGCCTGGACAACGGCGGTGCTGGGGGTGCTGGCGTCGAGCAGGCCGCCCATGCCGCCACCCTGGCCTCCAGGGGCCGTGCCGGTCGTGCCGCCCAGGCCGCCCGGAGCCGTGCCGGTCTGGCCGCCGGGGAACTGCCCGCCGGCCTGACCGCCGGGGAACTGCCCACCGGCCTGGCCACCGGGGAGTTGGCCGCCGCCCGGCATACCGCCGGGGCCGCCCTGGCCGCCCGTGCTCGGACCAGCCGTGACGATCGAGCCGGAGTGCCCGACGCTCACCGTCTGCAGGCTGTATGCCGCCGGGCCGAGCAGTCCGGCGACGATCGCCAGGCCGGCGACGGCGGGGACGGCGCGGCGGTGCAGCTTGCCGATGAGCAGGAAGCCGATCGCCGCGGCGATGCCGAGGGCGAGGACGACGACCCGCAGCCAGCCGTTCCACGAGACGGAGCGGGAGAGCAGCAGGAAGCCCCACACCGCGGTGGCCATCGATGCGAGGAAGAGCCCATAGCTCGCGATCACCTGGTCGCGACGCTCCCACGCCTCGCGGGCGCCCATGGCGACGAGCGCGCCGACGGCCGGAGCGAGCGCGACCGTGTAGTAGGCGTGGTAGATGCCGGCCATGAGCGAGAAGGTCAGCGTGGTGATGACCAGCCAAGCACCCCAGGCGACGTATGCCGCGCGCCGCTGGTCGGTGCGGGGCCGACGGCCGCGCAGCACGAGACCGAGGACGAGCAGCAGGAAGGCCGCCGGCATGAGCCAGGAGATCTGTCCACCGTTGTCGGCGTTGAACATCCGCAGCAGGCCGGTGGCGCCCCAGTTGCCGCCGTTGCCGCCCCCGCCGCCGACCGAGCCGGTCTCGTTGCCGCTGATGCGACCGAGGCCGTTGTAGCCGAAGGTCAGCTCGAGGAACGAATTGGTCTGCGAGCCACCGATATAGGGACGCATCGACTCGGGCATGAGCTCGACGACCGCGACCCACCAGCCGGCGCTGGCGACGATGGCGAGCCCGCCGATGATGGTGTGCCAGATGCGCTTGAGCAGGGGGATGTTGGCGGCCATGAGGTAGGCCAGCGCGAAGCCCGGCACGACGAGGAAGGCCTGCAGGGTCTTGGTGAGGAAGGCCAGCCCGATGAAGACGCCGACGAGGGCGAACCACTTGGGAGAGGCGGCCTCGATCGAGCGCATCGTCGCCCAGGCGGCGAGCGCCATGGCCAGCACGAGCAGTGCATCGGGGTTGTTGAAGCGGAACATCAGCACGGCGATCGGCGTGAGGGCGAGTATGCCGCCCGCCAAGAGTCCTGCGGCAGCGCCGAATTGGCGCTTGACCGTCGCATAGAGCACGCCGACCGTGGCGATGCCCATGAGCACCTGCGGGAGCAGGATGCTGAAGGAGCTCAGCCCGAAGAGGCGCACCGACAACGCCATGAACCACAGCGAGGCCGGCGGCTTGTCGACAGTGATCGAGTTGGCGGCATCGGAGCTGCCATAGAAGAAGGCCTCCCATGACTGCGAACCAGCCTGTGCCGCAGCGGAATAGAACGAGTTGGCGTAGCCGCTCGCGGTGAGATTCCAGAAGTAGAGCACGGCCGTGGCGAGCAGCAGGCCGAGCAGGGCCGGCCGGGCCCACGTCGGGTCGTTGTCGGGTCCGCGCCAGAGACGCTGGAGTCGGGACCGGGCGGACCCGCCGGCCCGTCCGTCCGTGGTCGCGGACTGCACTGGGGCGGGCAACGCGGAATCCGTTGCAGCGCCTGGGCTTCGGGTGAGGGTCATCTCGGTCATGGCACTGACGATCCCGGTCGGATCTGTGGGGTTGCTGTGGGGTGCCTCAGCCTCCCCGATGAGTGCCTCGGCCACGATCAGGGCGTGACGCGGCCGGCCCAGGCGGGCGCGGAGGTGGCGTCGTCGGGCGCCGGCAGGATGACCGAGAACGACGTGTCGCCAGGCTTGCTCGTGAGCTCGACCTTGCCCCGGTGAGCGGCCGCCACGGCTGCGACGATGGACAGCCCGAGGCCGGTGCTGCCATTGCTGCGCGTGCGGGCGGTGTCGCCCCGCGAGAACCGCTGAAAGACCTTGGCCTGCAACGCCGGTGGCACTCCGGGGCCGTTGTCGCGCACGGTGAGGCGCACGACGCCTGGCTCACGGCTGATGCTCGTGCGCACGACGGTGCCGGGCAGCGTGTGGACCCGGGCGTTGGCCAGCAGATTGGCGACGATCTGGTGCAGTCGGGCGGCGTCGCCACGGACGGTCACGGGCTCCTCAGGCAGGTCGAGTTGCCACTTGTGCTCGGGTGAGGCCGCATGGGCATCGCTGACGGCATTGACGACGAGCTCGCTGAGGTCGACCTCGGTCTGGTCCAGCGGCCGGCCCGCGTCGAGGCGGGCGAGCAGCAGCAGGTCCTCGACGAGCGAGGACATCCGCCGGGCCTCGGACTCGACCCGGCTGAGGGCATGGGTGACCGACTCGGGGACCGGTTCGCGCTCCTTCTTGGTCAGCTCGGCATACCCCCGGATCGAGGCGAGGGGCGTGCGCAACTCGTGGGAGGCGTCGGCGACGAACTGACGCACCCGCTGCTCGCTCTCGTGGCGGGCGTTGAGGGCGCTGTCGACATGGTCGAGCAGCTCGTTGAGGGCGGCGCCGACCTGGCCGACCTCGGTGCGGGGGTCGGTGTCCTCGGCCGGCACCCGCTCGGCGAGGGCGACCTCACCGGAGGACAGGTGCAGCTTGGAGACCCGGGTCGCCGTCTCGGCGACCCGGGTGAGGGGGAGCAGGTTGCGTTTGACCAGCCAGGCAGCTCCGACGCCGACGGCGACGAGACCGAGCAGCGAGGCCAACAGAGCATTGCGCAGGGCGTTGGCGACGGTGTCGGTCAGGCGCGCCCGGGACAGGCCGACGTAGACCGTCGAGCTGCCACGCGTCGTCGCCATCAAGCGGTAGACCCCGAGGTCTCCGCCAAGGTTGACGTCCTTGGCGTCGCGACCCAGGCCCGCGCCCTCCAGCAGCACGACCTGGGCCTCGGTGAGGGTGCCCTGGGCGCCACCCGGGGCGATGACGCGGTAGCGCACCACGTCGCCGGTCACGAAGGCCACCAGGCCCTCGTCGCCAGGCCCGCGTCCGCCGCCCGTCAGCGGCAGCGGTTGGTCGCCATCGGGGTCGACGCTGAATCGGTTGAGCGAGTTGCGCAATTGGTCGTCGAGCTGCCCGACGAGGAAGCGGTTGAGCGACACCACCGACGCGGCGGCGATGACGAGGGTCATCACGGTGAAGAGCGCCAGCATCGAGGCGACGATCTTGGTGCGCAGCGTCCACGAGCTCGGGTGGCGCCAAGACCGGGGCGGCGGCGGTGCCTCGAAGGCAACGGCGGGCACCGGCACGGCCGGCGCCGGCGCAGCCGCGGACCCGGGCGGGGACGACGACGGCGCGGAGGGCGGAGCGGGCGGCATACTCGCAGGCATGTGGGACATGTGGGCAGCGCCCGATCAGGCGGGCTTGAGGACGTAGCCGACGCCGCGCATGGTGTGGATCATCGGATCGCGGCCGGCGTCGATCTTCTTGCGCAGGTAGGAGATGTAGAGCTCGACGACATTGGCCTGGCCGCCGAAGTCGTA
>CAZLGB010000217.1:0-5585 GCA_964558825.1 uncultured Intrasporangiaceae bacterium | reverse complement strand
CGCCGGCCTGGCCCGAGGCACCGCGGCCAGTTGCGGCCGACGAGCTGCTCCCCGAGCGGGTGCTCGTCGGCGACGAGCGTGCTCGGCGGGCGCTGGTGTCGCGCATCGTCGCCCCCCTGCGCGACGCCCCGGCGCTCGCCCAGACCGCGGCGGTCTTCCTCGACACGGCCGGATTGGAGGCCGCGGCGCGCGTGCTCTTCGTCCACCCCAACACCGTGCGCTATCGCCTCGGGCGCATCGCCGACCTCACCGGATATGACCTCACCCTCCCCCGCGATGCGTATGCCGTGCGGCTGGCTCTCGGGCTGGCGCACCTCGCGTCCGCGGCCGGCGGGGCTGGAGCGGTCGGGCGGTCCGGGGACACCACTTTGTAGGACTCCTACAAATCCGGGCCGTCGAGGTTGGTCGGTTTCAGGTCACGGTTGGGTCACGGGAGCGTGACAGTCTGGGTGGGTGCTCGCGATCGTCTGCCCTGGACAGGGTTCCCAAGCGCCCGGCCTGCTCTCCCCGTGGCTCGAGCTGGACAGCTACCGCGACCGGATGGCGTGGTTCACCACGGTCGCCGGCATCGACCTGCTCGAGCACGGCACCGAGTCCGACGCCGAGACCATCCGCGACACGGCGATCGCCCAGCCGCTCATCGTCGCGACCGGGCTGGCTGCGCTGCTCGAGCTCTTCCCCCGCCCCGCCACCGCCTTCACCCAGGTATCGGTGGGTGCGGGCCACTCGGTCGGCGAGCTCACCGCCGCCGCGGGCACCGGGGTCATCACCGCCGAGCAGGCGCTCGTCTTCGTCCGCGAGCGCGGGCTGCAGATGGCCCGGGCCGCCCAGGCGACGCCCACCGGGATGAGCGCGATCCTCGGCGGCGACCCCGACGAGGTGCTCGCCACGCTCGAGCGGCACGGGCTCACGCCGGCCAATGTCAACGGTGGTGGCCAAGTGGTCGCCGCCGGCACGCTCGAGCAGCTGGCCGCCCTCGCTGCCGACCCGCCGGCCAAGACCCGCATCGTGCCGTTGCAGGTGGCGGGGGCCTTCCACACGGCGCACATGGCACCGGCGGTCGACCGGCTCGCCGGCTATGCCCGCGCGATGACCACTCGTGAGGCGCACACCCGGCTCATCTCCAACCGCGACGGGCATGTCGTGCGCTCGGGACGTGAGGTCTTGAGCCGGCTGGTCAGCCAGGTCAGCTCGCCGGTGCGCTGGGACCTGTGCATGCAGACGATGCTCGACCTCGGCGTCACCGGGCTCATCGAGATCCCGCCGGCCGGCACTCTCGTCGGGCTGGCCAAGCGCTCGATGCCCGGGGTCGAGCTGCTCGCCCTGCGGACCCCCGACGACCTCGACAAGGCGCGGACCATGGTCATCGAGCACGGCGACCGCCCCGACCCGTCGGCCGACCCCGAGTGGAGCCTGGTGATCTCCCCGACCAAGGGCACCTTCGGCCTCAGCTCGGTCGGCATCGGCGACCATGTCGAGACCGGCACCGTCCTCGCCCACGTCCGCACCGGGCATGGCGACATCCCCGTGGCCGCTCCGCACTCGGGCTGGCTCAGTCAGTGGCTCGTGCGCGACGGCGACGAGGTCGCCCCGGGTCAACCTGTCCTGCGCATGGCCCCGAAGGGAGCCCTCGCATGAGCGACCAGCCGCAGTCCCGCACCCCCAAGGGCACCGGCACCCTCACCAGCTCCCAGGGCGCGCGGCATGCGCGCATCTGGGGGGTCGGCGGGTTCCGGCCCGAGCGGGTCGTGCCCAACTCGGAGCTCGTCGAGCAGATCGACTCCTCCGACGAGTGGATCCAGGAGCGCTCCGGCATCCGCACCCGGCGCTGGGCGGGGCCCGAGGACTCGGTCGTGTCGATGTCGGAGGCTGCCGCGCGCGAGGCCATTGCTGCCGCCGGCATCGAGCCGGGCCAGATCGACTGCGTCATCATCTCGACGGTCACCCACCCCTATCAGACCCCGGCCGCGGCGCCGATCGTCGCCGACCGGCTCGGGCTGCGCTGCGCGGCCTTCGACATCTCGGCCGCCTGCGCCGGCTATTGCCACGGCATCGCCCTCGCCAATGACATGGTGCGCGGCGGGAGCGCGGCATACGTCCTCGTCGTCGGCGTCGAAAAGCTCACCGACTTCACCAAGATGGACGACCGCGGCACCGCCTTCATCTTCGCCGACGGGGCGGGCGCGGCCATCGTCGGGCCGTCCGACACCCCCGGCATCGGCCCGACGATCTGGGGCTCCGACGGCTCGGCGTGGGAGACCATCAAGCAGGTGCCCAACTGGCTGGAGATCCGCGACGGCGACCGCACCCGACCGTGGCTGACGATGGCCGGTCAGTCGGTCTTCCGGTGGGCCGTGTGGAGCATGGCGCCGGTCGCCCTCAAGGCCATCGAGGCGGCGGGCATCACGCCCGACGATCTCGACGCCTTCATCCCGCACCAGGCCAACCTGCGGATCATCGACGCGATGATCAAGCAGCTCAAGCTCCCGGCCGACATCCCCGTCGCGCGCGACATCATCCAGACGGCCAACACCTCGGCCGCCTCGATCCCGCTCGCCACCGAGCGGATGCTGCGCGAGGGCGAGATCCCCCACGGCGGCCTCGCGCTGCAGATCGGCTTCGGCGCCGGCCTGGTGTATGCCGCGCAAGTGATCGTGTTGCCTTAGCCCCCAACGATTCCCGCGCCTCGGCGGGTCACTCGAGGCACCACCGAGCGATCGACCGGATCGCCCGACACCTAGGAGTCATCCACATGGCACACAGCAACCAGGAGATCCTCGAGGGCCTCGCCGAGATCGTCAACGAGGAGACCGGCATCGACACCGCATCGGTCGAGCTGGACAAGTCCTTCACCGACGACCTCGACATCGACTCGCTCTCGATGATGACCATCGTCGTCAACGCCGAGGAGAAGTTCGGCGTGCGCATCCCCGACGACGAGGTCAAGAACCTCAAGACCGTCCGCGACGCCGTCGACTTCATCGCCGGCGCCCAGGGCTGACGCTCGTGCTGCCCGAGGTGCGCTCGGCCGGGTGACCGCCCGACCGAGCGCACCCGGCATCCCGCCGGGGTGACCCGGCCTGTGGCCGGGAGCGACCGGCATACGACCTGAATTTCGTTCTGCGACAATGAGGAGACCATCCATGTCAGCCCCCACGCGCATCGTCGTCACCGGCCTGGGTGCCACCACGCCCGTCGGCGGCACCGTGCCCGACACGTGGGAGGCCGTGCTGGCCGGGCGCTCGGGCGCACGGCCGATGGAGTTCGACTGGGTGTCGCAATACGAGCTGCCGGTGACCTTCGCGGCGCAGATCCACACCCCGCCGGACCAGGTCCTCGCCAAGGTCGAGACCCGGCGCCTGGACCCGAGCTCGCAGTATGCGCTGATCGCCGCCCGTGAGGCGTGGGCCGACGCCGGCTCGCCCGAGGTCGAGCCCGAGCGCCTCGCGGTCGTCGTCGGGTCGGGCATCGGCGGCGTGTGGACGCTGCTGTCTCAATGGGACACGTTGCGGGAGAAGGGCCCTCGCCGGGTCTACCCCCTCGCTGTGCCCATGCTCATGCCCAACGGGCCCGCCGCGGCCATCTCGCTCGAGTTGAGCGCGCGGGCCGGGGCGCACACCCCCGTCAGCGCGTGCGCCTCGGGCGCCGAGGGCATGGGGTATGCCGTGCAGATGATCCGCAGCGGCCGCGCCGATGTCGTCGTCGCCGGCGGCACCGAGGCGGCCGTCCACCCGATGCCGATCGCGGGTTTCGCTGCGATGCAGGCGCTGTCGACGCGCAACGACGACCCCGCCGCCGCCTCGCGGCCCTATGACGTCGACCGCGACGGCTTCGTCCTCGGCGAGGGCGCGGCGATCATCGTCCTCGAGTCCTACGAGCACGCCGTGGCGCGTGGGGCGCGCATTTACGCCGAGCTCGCCGGAGTCGGCATGTCGGCCGACGCCCACCACATCACCGCGCCCGAGCCCGAGGGTGCCGGCGCGTCGCGGGCGATGCTCGAGGCGGTGACCTCGGCTGGGGCCACCCCGGCGGACATCATCCACATCAACGCCCACGCGACGTCGACGCCTGTCGGGGATGTCGCTGAGGCCAACGCAATCCGCCGCGCCTTCGGCGATGCCGCGGATAGGATGGCGATCAGCGCGACCAAGTCGATGACCGGCCACCTGCTCGGCGCCGCCGGTGCGCTTGAGGCGATCTTCACCATCCTCGCCGTGCACCACCGGCTCGCGCCCGCGACGATCAACCTCGACAACCCCGACCCGGCGATCAACCTCGACGTCATCCATGGTGCGCACCGCCAGCTACCGGCCGGGGACATCCTCGCCCTCGACAACTCGTTCGGCTTCGGCGGCCACAACGTCGCGCTCGCCTTCCGCAACGTCTGACCCTTCGCGCGTCACGACTTGGTCGGCATCCCCTGGATCGCCGGCGACGCGGCATACGCCTGGTCGGCGAGCTCACGCAAGGTCACCGTCCCCGGTTTGGCGCAGGTCTTGCGGATGAGCGCCTCGACCTCGTCGAGTGGCTGACGTTCCTTGTCGGCATAGGGGGTCTGGCGCAACCGATGCTCGGCGAGGACGTAATCCTTCGCCTCAGCGATGGCCGACCCCTCGTCGGCCGGATGGAAGGTCTGCCAATCCGTGCAGGTGGCCGACAGATAGCTCGCCTGGGTCCACACCTTGTCGTAGTGGTCGTACTCCGACTTGTTCCAGGACCAAAGGAAAAGCAGGAAGGCGCCGACGACGACAACGCCGGCGCCCACCAACACTTTGCCGAAAGTGAAGACGGCGTTCGTCGGATCGATCCGGTCGCTCATGAGCCCCCCCTTGTTGCCAGCCATCCATCCGCGCCAGGGCCGCCGTGCCCAGTCATGGCGCCCGAGCAGCCTGGTGTCGTGGGGCGGGTGGGGCTTGAACCCACGACCGACGGATTATGAGTCCGCTGCTCTGACCGGCTGAGCTACCGCCCCGGAGCAGGCAGCCTACCGGCCCCTGCAGAGGACCTCACAGCAGGCTCATGGGTGGCCGCCACCTCGGCCATAGCCCCGCTCGACACAGTCGTAGACATCCGGGCGTCAGCCCCGGGGCGGGCAGGAGCGGTCATGAGATTCATGTCGATGAGCAGGGCCGGCGTGGCGCTCGCTGCTGCCGCGGGTCTCGGTCTGGGCGGCGCGACGATCGCGCAGGCCAAGGAGGTTCCGCCAGCTGGCAGCACCTCCCCCGCCTCCGGGGCCGTGTCCGCAAACGCCCCAGCAACAGCCGCCACGACCGCCGTGGCCGCACCCACCTCAGCGACAGGCCCCCGCGACACGCGAGGACGCGGTGCGAGCACCGACGCTCCCTCGGCGTGAGGCGAGAGCCACCGCCGAGGTGAAGGCCGGCGCGCGCCCGCACGTCCCCCTGCGTCGGGCGCGCGCCGTGCGCTGTGCGCCGCGCTCGTATGCCGCGCCCCTCGCTGAGCCACCGGCCAGTTCCAGCGCAAGCCCGAGCGCATTCAGCGCGAGGAAGTCGCTCTAGGGGGGAGGAAGTCGGTAAGAGTCCCGTGGAGTGGTGGGCTTTGAGGTCGATCTCGATGCCGACCGG
>CAZLGB010000216.1:0-5759 GCA_964558825.1 uncultured Intrasporangiaceae bacterium | reverse complement strand
GCCCGCGAGGCGCAGGTCGCCACGGCTGTCCGGGCCGGCGCGGCATACGCCGCCGATCGGCTGCGGGCGAGCGCCGAGTATGCCGACGAGGTGCGCCGCGCGGGGGAGACGGCGCGGGCCGCTCGCGATGGCGAGCTCGCCCAGGTGCGTCGCGAGATGGGGGTGCTGCAGGAGGAGCTGCGCGAGCTGACCGACTCGGTCCACCGCGACGAGGTCGCCCGGGCCCAGCAGCGGCTGCGCATCGAGACCCTGCAAGGGCGCGCGCTCGAGGAATACGGCGTCGATGCCGAGACGCTCATCGAGGAGTTCGGCCCGCACCAGCTCGTGCCGGTCATCGCCGACCCCGACGCACCGGCGCCCGCGGCGGCCGACGAGCTCGACGAGGCGCAGGGTCAGCCCTTCGTCCGCGAGGTCCAGGAAAAGCGGCTGCGCTCGGCCGAGCGCAAGCTCGCCGCGCTCGGTCGGGTCAATCCGCTCGCCCTCGAGGAGTTCGCTGCTCTCGAGGAGCGGCATACCTTCCTCACCACTCAGCTCGAGGACCTCAAGAACTCCAAGCGCGACCTGCTCGACATCGTCCGCGAGGTCGACGAGCGGGTCCAGCAGGCCTTCGCCGACGCCTTCCGCGACACGGCCGAGCAGTTCGAGGGGGTCTTCGCGCGGCTCTTCCCCGGCGGCGAGGGCCGCCTCACCCTCACCGACCCCGACAACCTGCTGACGACCGGCCTCGAAGTGGAGGCGCGTCCGCCGGGCAAGAAGATCAAGCGGCTGTCGCTGCTCTCCGGCGGCGAGCGCTCACTCGTCGCGGTCGCGCTGCTCGTGGCGATCTTCAAGGCCCGCCCGAGCCCGTTCTACATCATGGACGAGGTCGAGGCCGCCCTCGACGACGCCAACCTCGGGCGGCTGCTCACCCTCTTCGAGGAGCTGCGCGACTCGAGCCAGCTCATCGTCATCACCCACCAGAAGAAGACGATGGAGATCGCCGACGCCCTCTACGGCGTGACCATGCGCGGCGACGGCGTCACCGCGGTCGTCTCCCAGCGGATGCGCGACGTCGCGGCTGCGAGCGCCTGACCCGAGCGCCCGCCGGCTCGCTCACCGCCCATGGGGTATGCCGCCCAGCCCGGCCGGGCGGGCGAGATCAGCGTGATCCATGCCACGTCGAAGGCGCGTCGGTTTGGCTGAGACAGGGTTTTCTTGCGACCCTGGGTGGATGGTTGCTCTCGTCATCGCGATGATCCTGTGCCTCGTGCTCGGACTGGCGGTCGTGCTGGCCGTCGCCGTGCCCGCGCGTCGGGAGGGCCGCGATGTGCTGACTCAGCACGGTGAGCAGGTCGTCGCCAAGGTGCGCGAGCGCACCGGAGACCTCGTGACCAGCGCCAAGGACAAGGTCGACGCCGCCAAGGATGCCGCCCTCGAGCGGGTCGACGCGGCCAAGGACAAGGCCGAGGAGATGCGCGATCGCGGTGAGGCCGCTGGGCGCCCCGCGGCCGAGGGCACCGCGGCGTCGGCGCCGTCGTCGCTCGCCGATTCCGAGCGCGTCTCCCGCTAGGGCGAGCCTGCGTCTGCCGTTCGCGCGAGCAGGCGTTGCGACCAGAGCAAGACCGCGCCTGCCGGGTGAGCTAGAGGTCGGCGCCGAGCGCTGCGGCGGCCGCCATGACCTGCGAGGCGGTGGGCTCGAGCGCGCTGGCGCCGACGAAGACGACGGCCAGGGCGGCCCGGCATACCCCTGAGGAGTCGAAGACCGGCGTTGCGACAGAGCGGAATCCGTCGATGACCTCGCCGAGGCTCATCGCCCAGCCGCGCTCGCGCGCGAGGGTCACCTGCTCGCGCTCGCCCGGCTGCGGCGCCTCGCCGGCGAGCAGGGCAATCCCCGGGGCTCCCTTGTCGATGGGGTGGCGCAGGCCCGGGCGATAGCTCACGTGGGCGGCGGCCGCGGGAGGCTCGACGACCTCGATGGTCACCGCCTCCACCCCGTGACGCACGACGAGGAAGGCGGTCTTGTGTGTGCCGACGGCCAGCTGGAGCAGGTGCGGGCCGGCGACGGCGCGCAGCGCCGGGGTGAATCGGCCGGCCAGCACGGCGAGCCCGGCCCCGGGCAGATAGCGCCCGCCGTCGTCACGGGTCAGCAGGCCGTGGTCCTCGAGGGTGCGCAGCATCCGGTAGGTGATGGAGCGGTGCATGCCGACCTCGCGGGCGACATCGGCCACCGACAACGCCGACCCGGCCTCGGTGATGTGCTCGAGGACGCGCAGCCCACGGTCGAGGGTCTGGGACGCGGGTCGCGCGGGGTCGGAGCGGTGTGGTGGAACACCCGTTGCCATCGACTCCCGGTCCCCCTACAGTGACCGATCAGCGGTCACATTCCCATATCGAACAATGTCGTCCGATAATAGAACGACTCTAAGCCATCGGTCGTCATCGCGGTAGGGCGCGGGATCCACGCACGGATTGTCCGAAACGCACGCACGCAGACGGCGGGACGACCCCGCCCTGGTTCAGGAGGCGACATGCAGCGCAGGATGCGGTTGGTGTCGGTGGGGCTCGTTGCAGGATTGGCGGTCTCGCTGGCCGCTTGCTCCGAGAACAAGGCCGCCACGAGTTCGTCCGGCACCGACGCCGGTGGCGACATCAAGATCGGAGTGGTCCTCGACATCACTGGCGCGGGTGCCAGCCTCGGCGGGCCCCAGCGCCAGACGGTGGAGATGCTCGCCGACCAGGTCAACGCGGCTGGAGGCATCAACGGCCGCAAGATCAAGCTGTCCGTCGAGGACGACCAGTCGACCGAGGACGGCGCGGCCAAGGCCGCGACCAAGCTGCTCAATACCGAGGGCGTCGACATCCTCCTGGGCGCCTCGCGCACCGGGCCGAGCCTGGCCATGCGCCCGATCGCCGAGAAGGCCAGCAAGCCGATGATCTCCATGGCGGCCAATGTCGCCATCGTCAAGGACGCCAAGTGGATCTTCAAGACGGCGCAGAACGACCGAGTCGTCATCGAGAAGATGGTCGACGACATGCAGGCCAAGGGCTTCACCAAGGTGTCCATCGCCCGTGACGCCTCGGGCTTCGGCGAGGGCATCCCCGAGATGCTCACCGATGTGGGCAAGGCCGCCGGCATCACCGTGGCGACCGTCCAGAAGTTCGCCCCGGACGCCACCGACTTCACCTCGCAGATGATCGGCTTGCGTGACTCGCAGCCGCAGGCGGTCGTCATCTGGGGCATCCCGCCGGCCGCCGCGCTGGCCCAGAAGGCCTTCAAGCAGCTGGGCCTCAATGTCCCGGTCTACCAGTCGCACGGCATCGGCAACCAGGCGTTCCTCGACACCGCCGGCGACTCGGCCAACGGCCTGCTGGCCCCGCTCGGGCGCATGCTCGTCCCCGACCAGCTCAAGGCCGATGACCCGCAGAAGCCGGTGGTCACCAAGTTCATCGCCGACTTCAAGGCCAAGTACAACGCCGGTCCGTCGACCTTCGCCGGGCACGCCTATGACGCCTTCATGATCGCCGTCGAGGCCCTCAAGAAGGTCGGCACCGACCCCAACAAGCTGCGCGACGCGATCGAGCAGGTCAGCGCGTGGCCGGGCATCAGTGGGGTCTTCACGATGACCCCGACCGACCACTCCGGCCTCACCAAGTCTGCCCTCGTGCTGGTGACGGTCGACAACAAGGCCTGGAAGGTCGCAGGCTAAGCACTCATGACCGACCTTCTCCAGCTCGTCTTCTCCGGGCTGGCGCAGGGATCCGTCTACGGGTTGGTGGCACTCGGCTTCGTCGCGATCTTCGCGGTCCGCGAAATCGTCAACCTCGTCCAGGGCGAATATGCCGCCCTGGCCGGGTTGACCGCGGTGAGCGCGGTCGGGGCCGGGTTGCCATTGCTCGTTGCGGTCCTCGTCGCCGTCCCGCTGGTCATGGGCGTGGCCGTCCTGCTCGAACGGCTGACCATCGCCCCCATCAAGAAGATGACGCCGCTCACGTCGATCATCCTCACCCTGGGTGTCTCGACGGCGGTGAAGGCGGTCATGTTGCTCATCTGGGGGCCGGAGGCCAAGGCGCTTCCGACCTTCCCCGGCACGGACGTCACCGTGGGCGGGGTGAGCATCCGCAGCCAGGAGCTGTGGGTGCTCGGTGCCGCGGCGGTCGTGTCGTATGCCGTCATCTGGTTCTACGAGCACACGGTGCGGGGCAAGTCCCTGCGCGCCTGCGCCGAGCAGCCGGTGGCGGCCCGGCTGGTCGGGATCTCACCCCGCACGGCGACGGTCGTCGCCTTCGCCATGGCCGGCTTCACCGGTGCCATCGCCGGCGTCGTCGGCAGCCCGATCTATCTGAGTTCGTGGCAGAGCGGCCTGTCGCTGGGGCTCAAGGGCTTTGTGGCGGCCACGCTCGGCGGACTCACGTCGTTGCGGGTGGCCATGGTCGGTGGCCTGATGTTGGGCGTGTTGGAAAACCTCGTCGCGGGCTACTTGTCGTCGGGCTACCGCGACGCCGTGGCCTTCGTCGTGCTGGTGCTCGTCCTGCTCTTCCGGCCGCACGGCCTCGCGGGCAAGCCGTCGGCGGTGCGCGTATGAACCCGCTGCTGCGGCGGCAACTGCCCTTCGTCGGGCTGCTCGTCGCCCTGATGCTCTTCGGTGGGTTCGCGCCGACCTCGATGGTCGACGTCGGGGTCTACGCGCTGATGTACGGGCTGGCCGCCATCGGCCTGTCCTTGCTCATGGGTCTCGCCGGCCAGGTCAGCCTCGGCCATGCGGCCTTCATCGCCGTCGGCGCCTATACCCAGGCCATCCTCGTGGCCAAGGCCGGCTGGAACCCCCTGTTGGCCATGCCGGTCGCCGTCCTGGCCTCCATGCTCGTCGCCCTGCTCGTCGGCCTCCCACTGCTGCGGCTGCGGGGGCACTTCCTCGCCCTGGCCACCCTTGGCCTCGGCATCATCGTCGGGGTCTTCGTCACCGAGCAGGACTTCACCGGCGCGACCTCGGGCATCTACGGACTGCCCAATCTCGAGTTCGGGGGGCGGGTCTACGACTCGAGCCAGGAGTACTTCCTGCTGCTCACCCCCGTCATCGTCATCGGCCTATGGCTGGCCAGCAACCTCGTCCACAGCCGCACCGGTCGCGCGCTGTCGGCAGTCAACGACTCGGAGGTTGCGGCCGAGTGCCTCGGGGTGGACACCTTCGCCCTCCGGTTGCGGGTCTTCGTCGTCAGCGCCGCGTATGCCGGGCTGGCCGGGTCCTTCTACGCGCACTGGCTGACCATCGTCAACCCGTCGGTGGCCCACTTCGAGCTGTCGGTGAAGATCCTGCTCATGGTCGTGCTGGGCGGCCTCGGCACGGTCTGGGGCGCGCTCATCGGTGCCGTTGCCGTCCAATTGCTCGACGATGGACTGCGCGGGCTCATCCCGCTGATCATCCCCGGCGCCAAGGGCGAGATCCAGCTCATCGGCTTCGGGGTCGTGCTGGTGCTCGTCATCATCCTCATGCCCGGGGGACTGGCCCAGCTGTGGGGCACGCTGCGCTCGGCGGTGCGGGCGCGCAATCACCCGCTCGACCGAGGCGAGCACGAGCACGCCATCTCCAAGCAGGAGCAACGCGCGCTGCTCGACGAGTCGCTCACCTTGCTGGCCCGCGCCGACCATATGCCGGCCGGCGAGACGATCCTGTCGATCCGCGGCCTCACCAAGCGCTACGGCGGGGTCACGGCCCTGGACAATCTGGACCTGGACGTCAAGGCCGGCGAGATCATGGCGCTCATCGGCCCCAACGGTGCGG
>CAZLGB010000215.1:0-5766 GCA_964558825.1 uncultured Intrasporangiaceae bacterium | reverse complement strand
GACCTCGCTGGCGCCGGTGCGCGCGCCGCGGGTGCTGGCGATCGCCGGGCCCGACCTGCAGCATGCCGACGCCGAGGCGGCCGAGGTCGCGCGGATCTGGGGTGGGCAGCTGGTGTCCTCGGCGCAGGCCAGCCTGGGGTCGGTCGTCGGGGCTCTCGCCGACCAGGACCTCGTGCACATCGCCGCGCACGGGCGCCATCACCACCAGAGCCCGCTCTTCTCGACGCTGCGCCTGGCCGACGGGCCGGCCTTCGCCCACGAGCTGCCCGACGCGGGTGTCACGGCCTCGCACATCGTCCTGTCGGCGTGCGAGGTGGGCCGGGCCACCGTGCGCGCCGGCGACGAATCCCTTGGTCTGGCAGCGGTGTTGCTGAGCACGGGCGTGCGCACCGTCGTCGCCGCGGCCAGCCGCATCCCCGACGAGCTCGCGGCCGAGACGATGACGGCATACCACCGGGAGTTGGCGGGCGGAGCCGACAGCGCGCTGGCTCTCGCGCGAGCTGGCGCCGACCTGGCGCCGCTCGCGCGCGCCTTCACGTGCCTCGGCGCCGACTGGGTGGCCGGCTAGGCGGCCGGCTAGGCCACCGGCGTGGCGGCCCGGGTCAGTCAAACGTCGGCGCCGATCAGATCCAGATGGCGGGGTTGTGGTCGAGCAGCTCCTCGGGGGTCAGCCCGGGCACGGCCTCGCGGATCTGCGCGGGGATGCCGACCGCGACGGCACCGGCGGGCACGTCCTTGACGACGACCGAGTTGGCGCCGACCTGCACGTCGTCGCCGAGCAGGATCGGCCCGAGGATCTTGGCCCCGGCGCCGATGGTCACCCGGTTGCCAAGGGTGGGGTGACGCTTGGTGCGCGAGAGCGAGCGCCCGCCCAGGGTGACCCCGTGATAGAGCATGACGTCGTCGCCGACCTCGGCGGTCTCGCCGATGACGACCCCCATCCCGTGGTCGATGAAGAAGCGCCTCCCGATCGTCGCGCCGGGGTGGATCTCAACCCCGGTCATCGCGCGGACGATCTGGCTGAGCAGCCGCGCCGGCAGCCGCGTCGCGGGATTGGCCCAGAGGATGTGCGCGAGGCGATAGGCCCAGATCGCGTGCAGCCCCGACGATGCGAGGAACATCTCCACCCGCGAGTGCGCAGCCGGGTCGCGCCGCATCGCCGCGTCGATGTCCTCGCGGATCATCGCGAGCGACCGCTTGACGATATGCCGGTGCGGCGTGACGACCGGCCCGGCGGGGCCGACCGGCTCGACCCGCGAGGTCAGCCCGGTGTCGGGGTCGGCCGCGACCTCCCAGCGGTCACCTCGCCCGGGGCGATCGCGACGCAGGGTGCTCGTCAGCGTGGCCAACAGCGTCATCTCAATCGACCAAGCCCTCAAAGAGCACGGTCGACAGGTAACGCTCACCGAAGCTCGGGATGATGACGACGATCGTCTTGCCCGCCGACTCGGGGCGCGCGACGACCTGACCCGCGGCATACAGGGCCGCACCGGACGAGAGCCCGACGAGCAGACCCTCTTCGGTGGCGGCTCGGCGCGCGAGCTCGACGGACTGGGTGATGTTGACGTCGATGACCTCGTCATAGATCTCGCGGTCGAGGATCTCTGGGACGAAGTTGGCGCCGATGCCCTGGATCTTGTGCGGGCCGGGGGCGCCGCCGTTGAGGATCGGGCTCTCCTCGGGCTCGACGGCGACCATGCGCACGCCGGGCTTGCGCGACTTGAGCACCTGGCCGACCCCGGTGATGGTGCCGCCGGTGCCGATGCCGGCCACGACGATGTCGACGCCGCCGTCGGTGTCGCGCCAGATCTCCTCGGCGGTGGTGCGGCGGTGGATCTCGGGGTTGGCCGCGTTGGCGAACTGTCGGGCAAGGATGGCGCCGGGGCGCTCGGCGACGACCTCGTCGGCGCGGTCGACGGCGCCCTTCATGCCCTTGGACGGGTCGGTGAGGATGAGCTCGGCGCCGAAGGCGCGCAGCAGCGCACGGCGCTCCTTGGACATCGACTCGGGCATCGTCAGCACGACCTTGTAGCCCCGCGCCGCGCCGACCATCGCCAGGGCGATGCCGGTGTTGCCGGAGGTCGCCTCGACGATGGTGCCTCCCGGCTTGAGCTCGCCCGCGGCCTCGGCGGCGTTGACGATGGAGACGCCGATGCGGTCCTTGACCGAGTTGGCGGGGTTGTAGAACTCGAGCTTGGCCACGACCTGCGCGCCCGGCGCCGCGTCCGGGAAGAGTCGGTTGATCCGCACCAGCGGGGTGTTGCCGATGAGGGCGGTGACGTCGTCATAGATGGGCATGGCCGTGGGTGCTCCGCTTTCTGCTCTGCTCGTGAGGCGTTCCGCTGGGTATGCCGGGTGGCTGGCTGCCGCACGGCATACCCGCCACTCGTGGTTGTCCCCCGGGCAACCCCGGTGGCGTTATGGATATTCCAACACATCGTTATCTGGGGGTCCACTTCGGGCCCATCCCCTGGGATGCTCCTCGCCGCTGCGGGGGTGGGCCGTGAGAGGGTGACCCTCATGATCGGATTCGTCGCAGGGGCGGCCGTCGGCTATGTCCTGGGGACCCGGGCTGGGCGCGCGCGCTACGAGCAGATCAAGGCCGGCAGCCGCAAGCTGTGGCAGTCCGACCCGGTGCAGCACCGGATCGAGGCGGCCGGGCAAGCGGTCAAGACCCAGGCCGTGCCCTATGTCGCCGATCGCGTCGGTGACGCGGTCAAGGCGGCCGGGCGGGCGGTCAAGGAGAAGGCCGGGCGGCCGACCCTCGCGGGCCGGATCGAGCAGGGGCCGGACGGCGCCGAGGTCGTCGAGACCGACGTGCGCTGAGGGTCGCGCCGGGGGCGGCATACCCCTCAGAAGGGTGAGGCGTCGAGGCGCTCGGCAGGTGGGACCTCGGCAGGCCAGTGCGGGAAGTAGCCCTCGACGTGCACCAGCTCGGGCTGCGCGCCGAGCTCCAAAACCCTTGCCTTGCAGGCGTCCACGAAGTCCGGGTTGCCGGCAATGAAGACCGAGTGATCGGCCAGCGACGCAAACACCCGGTCGAGCATCGCGGGGATCCGCCCGGTGAACTCCGCATCCGCCGGCGCATCCGCCCCCGTCAGCGTGACGATCGAGCGGAACTTGCGGTGCTTGCGCTCCCACCACCGCAGCAGCCCCTGATCGAAGACATCGGCAGGCGTGCGCGCCGAGAAGATCAGCGTCGCCTGGTGCGGAAAGCCCCGCCGCAGCGCGCCATCAGCCAGCGCGAGGATTGGCCCGAGCCCGGACCCCGAGGCCAGACACAGCACCGGCGTCTCGACCGACGGGTCGCCGACGAAGGTCCCATAGGGCCCGTGGACGAGCAGCTGGTCACCGACGCCGACGACATCGTGCACCCAGCCAGACGTCCGCCCACCATCGACCTTGGTCACCAACAGGTGCAGCTCGCCGTCGGGCCGCGGGGCGTTGGCGATCGAATAGGACCGCAGCGGCGCGCCGGCGCGCTCGTCGCCGATCATCACGTATTGCCCCGGCCAGAAGCGCAGATTGTCACCCAAGGGCCGCAGGCTCACCTCGACCATCGACGGCGTCCGCATGACCTTGTCGGTCACGACGAAGGGCACGAACTCCCGCGGCGGGAAGAGCTTTTGCAGTGCGTCGATCGTCCCGAACTCGATGTCCAGGCTCGGGCTGAGCGGCTTGGCCATGCACATGAGGCCATAGCCCTTGCCCCGATCCTCTTGCGAGAGAGCCATATCCAGGACCATGCCCTGGTCGAAGACCCCGTCGAGCACCTTGGTCTTGCACTCACCGCAGGCGCCGGCGCGGCAGTTGTTGGGCATGATGTAGCCCGCCCGCTCGAGCGCGTGCAGAACGGTGTCGCCGGGCTCGCAGACGACTTCCTTGCCGGAGGGTTGCAGGCGGATGGTCGCGGACATGCTTCCTTCTCGTCAGGGTCTCGTGAGGTGAGGTTCACGGCATACAGCAAGCGCCCCAAAGGGTATGCCGCGCGCCGCAGGGGGTCGGACGCGCGGCATACCCGCTCGGGGAGAGTAGTCAGAAGACCGGGATGATGTCGTCCAGGTCGACGTCGTTGACCTCTTCGCCGGTGATGTCGACCTCGGGGATCGCCGGGAAAGGGATCTCGTAGCGGTCGAGGACGCCCTTGAGGTTGAGGATCGCGTTGCGCCAGTTCTGCTTCTTGGTGTCGTAGTCGGGGATGTGGAAGCCCGCCTCGCGCGCGATGGTCTCGCTCTCACGCTGGTTGTCGATGAAGTCAGCGGGCAGGTCCCAGAACTCCATCGGCGGCTCGAAGAGCACGGCCGAGAGGAAGAGATAGCCGGCGCGGATCTGCTTGGTGATGATCGAGCGCTCCGACAGGTCGAGCTTGGGGTAGTCGCGCTCCATCAGCGACATGCAGATCGCCATGTGGCGGCCCTCGTCGCGGCCGATGTTGCGGAAGGCCGCCTGGAAGACGGGCTCCTTACAGCCCGCGGCCATCTGGTGGAAGATCGTCGCCGCGGCGATCTCGCCCATGAGGAAGGACGAGAAGAGCACGGCCAGCGAATAGCGCGGCACGGCGGTCTTGTAACCGGCCCAGTAACGCCCGCCGTTGAAGTAGAGCCACTTGGCGTTCTTCTGCAGCCGGCGGCCGATGTCGGTCTTGGGCTCGTAGGTCAGCGGGTCCGGGTGCTCGAGCAGCTTGGTGATCGACAGGCCACACATCTGCTCGTGCATCTGCTCGTCACGCGTCACCGAGAAGAAGCAGCGCCGGACCGGGTCCTCCTCGTGGACCTCGTAGGTCTTGATGAGCGCCTCGGCGAAGACCGGCGGCGCCGACGCGTCGAAGACCGACAGCAGGGTCCACCAATAGGCGATCGCCTCGCGCTGCTCCCACGTGTAGGAGCTCGGGTCGAAGCTGTCCCACGGCAGCTTGAGCGGGTCCCACTGGTCGCGCTGCGCGGAGGCCCAGATCTCCTCCATCTTCGCGGTCTCACGGTGCCAGGACAGCGGATAGACGTTGGGTTGCTCCGTCGCCGGGGGGAGCTCCATCTGCTGGGCGAAGCGTTCCTTGGATGCCATGGCCGGAGCCTAGAGTGTTCCAGGGGAGATGGTCTAGATCTTGATGACCTTAGTCTTGACGGTATGCCGTGCGGCTCGCGCTTGCGCGCTCAGTCGCCGCGTTGGCGCAGCAAGCGGCGCAGCAGCACGACGAAGGTGTCGAGCTCGCTCGGGGCGAGGGGGGCAAAGAAGCTCCGCTCGACGTCGTTCTCCTGCCCGTATGCCGCAGCCAGCCTGCTTTCGCCCGTCTCGGTGAGCCGCACGGTGACCAGGCGACGGTCGCTCGACTCGCGGTGGCGCGCGACGAGGCCGTCGCGCTCGAGAGTGTTGAGCACGCTCGAGACAGCGGCCCGGGACAGCCCGGAGAAGCGGGCGATCTCGCGGGGCTCGAGGTCACCGGCCACCCACACGCAGAACATCACCCGAAAGCCGGCCATGCTCCACCCGGCCTCGTGGTGCACCTCGGATTCGAGCCGGTGCATGTGCAGCGTGGACAGGCGCACGAGGTTGAAGGACGCGCGCAGGGCCAGCAGGTCGGCCTGCGGGTGGGTCTGGGCGATCTTGGCTGCCGCGGCGGCCTCGAAGGCATCGGACCTGACCGTCGAGTCGGTGGATGAGCTCACGTCTAGATGATGTCAGTCTTGACAGTCAAAGGGGCCTATGACTCGGCAGGTATGCCGCCCCGCCCCGCCCGCCCAGCCTGCGCCTGCGCTTGCCCCCGCCACC
>CAZLGB010000214.1:0-5794 GCA_964558825.1 uncultured Intrasporangiaceae bacterium | reverse complement strand
TCGTCAAGGAGATGGCCGCCCACTGCGAGCGGCCGATCATCATGCCGCTGTCCAATCCCACGTCGCGGGCCGAGGCCGTGCCGGCCGACGTGCTCGAGTGGAGCGACGGCCGCGCCCTCGTCGCCACCGGCAGCCCCTTCGAGCCGGTCGACCACCGCGAGATCCGCCATTTCATCGCCCAGGCCAACAACGCGCTGATCTTCCCCGGTCTCGGACTCGGCGTCGCCGCGTGCCAGGCGACCCGAGTGACCGACGGGATGATCGTCGCGGCGGCCGAGGCGCTCGCCGGGCGGGTCAACGCCTACCGTCCGGGCGCCTCGCTGCTGCCCTCGGTGCGCGACCTGCGCCCGGTCTCGGCGCACGTCGCGCTCGCCGTCGCGGCCGCCGCCGCCGAGGAGGGCGTGGCCCGCCGGCCGCTCACCGACCCGATCAACGACATCTACTCGCGGATGTGGCAGCCGACCTATCCCCGGGTCGAGGTCGTCTGACCCCGGTGGCCGGCGCCGGAGAGACCGCCCGCTCGCGCTCCGGGCCCGAGCCCGACCCGGCGACCGCCCGCAAGGTCGCGCTGCTCTGCCTGCACATCGCCGATCTGCTGCTCGACGCCGGCATGTCGGCCAATGACATCGTCGAGCGGATGCTGCGCATCACCCACGCCTACGGCCTGGTCGGCGTGCACATCGACCTCACGTCGACCTCGGTGACGATGAGCTATCACCCCGAGTCGTATGCCGCACCGCTGAGCCTCTTGCGGGTGGTCCAACCGGGCTTCCCCGACTATGACAAGGCCCAGCGCACGTCGGTGCTCACCGAGCGGATCGTCCGGGGGCTGCCCATCGAGGCGGCCGTCGAGGCCTTCGACGAGATCCGCGACAGCCCGCGACGCTATCCGTGGTGGGTGTCGATGATCGGCAACGCCGGGGTGAGCGCCGGCGTCGCCCTGCTCTTCACCACCTCGGTCCGGATCGTCGTGCTGACCTTCGTCGTCGGCTGCCTCACCGACCGGCTGGTCGCCTGGCTCGACGACCGCGGGGTGCCGCCCTTCTTCCAGCAGGCCTTCGCGGCGCTGGCGATCACCCTCGTGGCCGTCGCCGTCTCCGCGGCGGGGGCGCACGGCATACCCCTGTTTGCCAATCTCGACCCGACCCTCATCGTCGTCGGCGGCATCGTCATGCTCGTCGCGGGGATGCTCGTCGTCGGCGCGGTGCAGGACGCGATCGACCAGTTCTATGTCACGGCCACGGCACGGCTCTTCGAGGTCGCGATGCGCACGGCGGGCATCGTCGTGGGCATCGTGCTCGCCCTGCAGCTGACCAATGCGCTCGGCATCCGCACTCACGTCGACCCCGACCCGATCGCCCTCGGGCCGGTCCCCGCGCAGCTGGTCGGGGCCTTCATCATCTCGGCCGCCTGGGCGCTCTATTGCTATGCCGGGCCGCTGCCGGCGCTCATTGCGGGGCTCATGGGGCTGCTCGGGTGGGTGGGCTATCTCGTCGCCATCGCGCTCGGCTTCGGCGAGATGCCGGCCAACACCGCCGGCGCGTTGCTCGTCGCCTTCGTCAGCACCGTGGCCTTGCGGCGCACGACGATCCCGAGCTTTGCCATGATCTCGGCGGCGCTGCTGCCGCTCGTGCCCGGGCTCTCGCTCTACAACGGACTGCTGCAGGCGGTCGGCACACACGACACCCCGGGCAGCTTCATCGAGGGCGAGGCCACACTCGGGCTGGCGCTCGGCGTCGCCCTGGGGATCGCCGCGGGCGCCAGCCTCGGGGTCTATCTCGGCCGGCCGCTGGTCAGCCAGCTGCGCCGCATCCGCGACAGCACCCGCCGCCGCGCCGACTCCCCGCGTCGGAGGCCACGGCATACCGACCCGACGTGAGCCGTTCGCGAGGTCGCTGCTGCGATGTATTACTGCACGGAATCCCGAGCGTTTTTACATCGCAGAACCGTTGCGGCGAGCGGTAATACATCGCAGCGTCCGGCGGCCGAGCGCACAGCAGCGCCGCCGTGGGACAGACCTAGACGGCGGCCTCGTCGCGCTCGCCGGTGCGCACCCGCACGACCGTCTCGACGGGGGTGACCCAGACCTTGCCGTCACCGATGCGCCCGGTGCGGGCGGAGCTGACGATGGTCCGCACGACGTCATCGACGTCGAGGTCGTCGACGAGCACCTCGATGCGCACCTTGGGCACGAGGGTGACGTCATATTCGGCGCCCCGATAGACCTCGGTGTGCCCCTTCTGCCGACCCGACCCGCTGACCTCCGAGACGGTCATCCCGGCGACGCCGAGCGCCTCAAGAGCCTGGCGCACGCCGTCCCACATGTGCGGCTTGACGACCGCCGTGACGAGCTTCATGCCTCAGTCCTCCTCGGGATGGGTGAGTGACCGCAGTATGCCGTGCCCCCCGGCTCGGCCCGCGGTGACGGTGTTGAAGTCGTAGGCCGTCTCGCCGTGGATGGCCAGGTCGATGCCGCTGAGCTCGTGCTCGCGGACCAGGCGGAAGCCCATGACCTTGTGCACGGCATACCCCAGCAGACCGGAGACGACGAAGGCGTAGACGAGCACGACACCGGCGGCGAGCGCCTGCTTGCCGAGCTGACCGAAGCCGCCGCCGTAGAAGAGCCCGTCGACGCCGGTCGGCGCCGCGGCCGTGCCGATGAGCCCGATGCCCAACGTGCCGACGAGCCCGCCGACGAGGTGCACGCCGACGACGTCGAGCGAGTCGTCATAGCCGAAGCGGAACTTCAGCCCGACCGCGACCGCACAGATCGCCCCAGCCGCCGCGCCCATGAGGATCGAGCCGATCGGCGACAGCGAGGCACCCGAGGGGGTGATCGCGACGAGCCCGGCGACCATGCCCGACGCGGCACCGAGCGAGGTCGCCTTGCCGTCGCGCAGCCGCTCGAGCAGCAGCCAGCCGAGCGTGCCCGCGGCCCCGGCGAGGGTCGTCGTGGCGAAGACGACCGCGGCCTTGTGCCCGGCCCCGAGGGCTGAGCCGGCGTTGAAGCCATACCAGCCGAACCACAGCAACCCCGCGCCGATCATCACGAGGGTGAGGTTGTGCGGGCGCATCGGGTCGCGGCCGAAGCCGATCCGCTTGCCCATGACGATGGCGAGGGCCAACGCCGAGGCGCCCGAGCAGATCTCGACGGCCGTGCCGCCGGCGAAGTCGATGACGCCGATCTTGTTGAGCAGCCAGCCGCCGACGTGCGAGCCGGCCGAGGCGTCGAAGACCCAGTGGGCAACGGGCGTGTAGACGAGCAGCGTCCACAGCGACACGAAGACCAGCCAGGCGCCGAAGCGAGCCCGGTCGGCGATCGCCCCCGACACCAGCGCCCCCGTGATGACGCAGAAGAGCCCCTGGAAGATCGCAAAGAGGATCGTCGGCACGGTCGCCGTGCCATTGCTGGCCGGGTCGAGCAGCTGGCCGAGGCCGGCATACGGCAGCGGATTGCCGAGCAGCCCGCCGCCGAGGTCGTCACCGAAGGCGAGCGAATAGCCGACGAGCGTCCAGATGATCGCGATGACCGCGAGTGCCCCGAAGGTCATCATCATCATGTTGAGCACGCTCTTGGAGCGCACCATCCCGCCGTAGAACAGCGCGAGCCCGGGCGCCATGAGCAGCACGAGTGCGCACGAGGCGAGCAGCCAGGCGGTGTCGCCCGAGTCCAGGCCGGCGGTCCCGATCGGCGGGCGTCGCGTCTCGGCGGCTGAGATGCACCGTTCGGCAGGGCGGCATACAGGACCTATGCCTGGTTGCGCGACAAGCCCGCAGGCGGTGAACTGCCCCCTGGAAGCTGCACAGCCCTGCCCTGCTCGACGGAAGGCCGTTGCCATGACCCAGTCCATCGCCACCGGCGAGACCGACGTCCCGCTGCTCCACGAGACCATCTCGGCCAATCTCGACGCGACGGTCGCGCGCTTCCCCGAGCGTGAGGCGATGGTCGACTGCGCGGTGGGCAAGCGCTGGACGTATGCCGCCCTCGGCGCCGATGTCGACCGGCTGGCGCGCGGCTTCGCCGGGATGGGCGTCGTCAAGGGCGACCGGGTGGGCATCTGGGCACCCAACTGCGGCGAGTGGACGCTCGTGCAATATGCGACGGCCAAGATCGGGGCCATCCTCGTCAACATCAACCCGGCATACCGCACGCACGAGCTGCAATACGTGCTCAACCAGGCCGGCATCAAGGTGCTCGTCGCGGCGCCGTCCTTCAAGACCTCCGACTATGCGGGGATGATCGAGGAGGTCAAGGGCGAGGTGCCCACGCTCGAGCGGGTCGTGCTCATCGGGCGTGACTCCTGGGACGCGCTCTGGGCCGCGGCCGACTCGGTGAGCCAGGAGCAGCTCGAGGCGATCGCCGCGGGGCTCTCGCCCGATGACCCGATCAACATCCAATACACCTCGGGCACAACGGGTTTCCCCAAGGGCGCAACGCTCAGCCACGTCAACATCCTCAACAACGGCTATCACGTCGGTGAGATCTGCCGTTACACCGAGGCCGACCGGATCTGCATCCCGGTGCCCTTCTATCACTGCTTCGGCATGGTCATGGGCAATCTCGCGGCGACCTCGCACGGGGCCTGCATGGTCATCCCCGCGCCCGGCTTCGACCCGGCAATCACCCTCTCCGTGGTGCGTGACGAGCAGTGCACGAGCCTCTATGGCGTGCCGACGATGTTCGTCGCCGAATGGCAGCTCATCGAGGAGGGCAAGGCCAGCACCGACGACCTCGCCTCGGTGCGCACCGGCATCATGGCCGGCGCGCCGTGCCCGGCCGAGCTGATGAAGAAGCTCATCAGCGCGGGCGTCAACGAGATGACCATCTGCTACGGCATGACCGAGACCTCGCCCGTGTCGACTCAGACGCGCACCGACGACTCCTTCGACCTCAAGGTCGGCACCGTCGGGCGGGTCATGCCGCACCTGCAGATCGGCATCATCGACCCGTCGACGAGTGAGTTCGTCGAGCGTGGGACGTCGGGGGAGTTCGTCACCAAGGGTTATTCGGTGATGCTCGGCTATTGGAACCAGCCCGACAAGACGGCCGAGTCGGTCGTCGACGGGTGGATGCGCACCGGCGACCTGGCGGTCATGGACGACGCGGGCTATGTGCAGATCACCGGCCGGATCAAGGACATGGTCATCCGCGGCGGCGAGAACATCTACCCGCGCGAGATCGAGGAGTTCCTCTACACGCACCCCGACGTGCTCGACGCCCAGGTCATCGGTGTCCCGGACCCGAAGTATGGCGAGGAGCTGTGCGCGTGGATCCGGATGAAGCCCGGCACCCAGGCGCTCGACGCCACGTCGGTGCGCGCCTTCGCCACCGGCAAGCTCGCCCACTACAAGATCCCGCGCTATGTCGAGATCGTCGACGAGTTCCCGATGACGGTCACCGGCAAGGTCCGCAAGGTCGAGATGCGCGAGGCATCGGCCGCCCGTCTGGGCCTGCTTTCGCACTAACTCGCACCTTGGACGAGTCACTTCGGCCCAGGCGGGGTATCTTGCGCTGGGGTCGTGCGTCAGCGCGGCCTGAGCCGACGTGGGGAAGAGTGAAGATGTCTCGCAACGCCTGGATCCTGCTGCTCATCCTGCTGGTCGTCTTCGGGCTGATCTGGTGGATCTGGCGCGGGTCGACCCGCCGCCGTCCGCAGGGCGGGGATGCAGGTCGGGTCACCGACCCCTACCAGCGTCCGGCTGCGCCCGCAGCGAGTATGCCGCCCGCCCCCGTCGTGCCGGCCTACCCGCCGGCGCCCGCAGCGGCTCCGGTCGCGCAGGCCCCTGCGGCAGC
>CAZLGB010000213.1:0-5822 GCA_964558825.1 uncultured Intrasporangiaceae bacterium | reverse complement strand
TGCGGAAGCACTCCGCCGCGCGGCCGCCTCAGCGGCGGGAGGTGCCGAAGATCGACCGCGTGATCTGGCGGCCGATGGCCGTGCCCATCGAGCGCAGCATCGACTTGGCGAAGGGCGAGTTGATCGCCTGCTCGATGGCCGTCGGCTCCTCGCGAGCCGGAGCCTGGCGGGGTGCGGGAGCCGGCGCGGGTGCCGGCGCGGGCGCGGGGGCGTCCTGCGGGGCGGGCTGCGCGGCCTGGGCCGCCGTGAGCTTCTCGTATGCCGATTCACGATCGACCGCAGTGCCGTACTTCGCCGAGAGCGGTGAGGCGGCGATCGCCTGGTCGACCAACGCCGGGTCGGACGGGCCCATGAGCGACTGCGGGGCCCGCATCCGGGTCCAGGCCACCGGGGTCGGCGCACCACGCTCGGACAGCACGGTGATGACCGCCTCGCCGATGCCGAGCGAGGTCAGCAGGGTCTGCAGGTCATAGCCGCTCGTCGGATAGGTCGACACCGCAGCCTTGAGCGCCTTGGCGTCATCGGGGGTGAAGGCGCGCAGCGCGTGCTGGACCCGGTTGGACAGCTGAGCCAGCACGTCGGACGGCACGTCCTTGGGCGACTGGGTGACGAAGAAGACGCCGACTCCCTTGGAGCGGATGAGGCGCACGGTCTGCTCGATCGACTGCATGAAGTCCTTGCTCGCCCCGTCGAAGAGCAGGTGCGCCTCGTCGAAGAAGAACACGAGCTTGGGCTTGTCGACATCGCCCACCTCGGGCAGGTCGTGGAAGAGGTCGGCGAGCAGCCACATGAGGAACGTCGAAAAGAGCGCGGGCTTGTCCTGCACCGCCGGCAGCTCGAGCACCGACACCATCCCGCGCCCGTCCGCGGCGGTGCGCAGCAGGTCGGCGGTCTCGAACTCGGGCAGCCCGAAGAAGACGTCGGCGCCCTGGTCGGCGAAGGTGATGAGCTCACGCAGGATGACCCCCGCGGTGGCGGACGACAGCCCGCCGAGGTTCTTGAGGTCGTCCTTGCCCTCGTCGCTCGTGAGGAACTGCACGACCGCGCGCAGGTCCTTGAGGTCGTCGAGCCAGAGGCCCTTTTGGTCGGCATAGTGGAAGACGAGCCCGAGCGAGGACTCCTGGGTGTCGTTGAGCCCGAGCACCTTGGACAGCAGCGTCGGCCCGAAGGACGAGATGGACGCCCGCACGGGGATGCCCTTGCCCTGGCCGCCGAGCGCGTAGAACTCCGTCGGGTATGCCGTGCCGACCCACTCCTCGCCGATCTCGGCAGCGCGCGCGGCGATCTTGTCGTTGCTCACTCCGGGGCTCGCGACCCCGGAGAGGTCACCCTTGATGTCGGCGAGGAAGACCGGCACGCCGTTGGCGGAGAGCTGCTCGGCCATGAGCTGCAGGGTCTTGGTCTTGCCAGTGCCCGTGGCGCCGGCGACCAGGCCGTGGCGGTTGATGACCCCGAGCGGGATGCGCACCTTGGCATCGGGGTATGCCGTGTTGTCCACCACCGCAGCCCCGAATTCCAGGGCACCGCCGCTGAACTCGTAGCCGGCCTTGATCTGCTGAACCTGCGCGGGCATGTCGGTCACAGAGCGCACTCTAGACGCCGTCGCCCCCATCAGTCAGTTTCGCCGTCAGTGTCAGGGTGGGTGGTGCCACCCACCCTGACACTGACGGCGAAACTGGTCGGCCTGGGTGGCTCGCGGGCGGCGGCCACCCGGCATACCCAGGCGGGCTGCCTAGACTGACGAGCGTGATTTTCAAGGGGATCGGGGAGCATCGTCCATATCCGGACCACGGCAAGCTGACCACGCGCGACTGGGCCGACGTGCCCCCGCGCCAGGTCCGACTTGCCGAGTTGGTGACGACCAAACGCACCCTCGACCTCGCCCAGCTGCTCGCCGACGACTCGACCTTCTACGGCGATCTCTTCGCCCATGTCGTGCAATGGCAAGGGACGCTTTATCTTGAGCAGGGGCTGCACCGGGCATTACGGGCGGCCCTCGCCCAGCGCGCCACACTGCACGCACGGGTGCTCGTGCTTGACTAGGACCGGCAGGGACGCTCGGGGCGTCCCCCCACCACATCCGGAGGTATGCCGGTGAGCATCACCGTCGAGTCGGCGTCGGTCGCGCGCGCGAGGCGCCGCAAGCGGACGGCGATCACGCTGCTCGTCGTCGCGGCCATCCTCGCCGGCACCTTCTATTACGCGTCGTCCTACTGGAACAAGCCGGCCGGACGCTCGACGGCGACCTGCACGCCGACCATCGATCCGAGCGGGCCGATCTCACCGCGTCAGGTGACGGTCAACGTCTACAACGCGACCAACCGCACGGGGCTGGCGGCCTCGGTCGGCAAGCTCGTCAAGGATCGCGGCTTCATCCTCGGCACGGTCGCCAATGACTCGTCCAAGAAGCAGATCAAGGGCCCGGCCGAGGTGCGCTTCGGGCCGGCGGGTGAGCGGGCGTCTGCCCTGGTCGTCGCCCTGGTCGCCGGGGCCGTCCCGGTCAAGGACACCCGCGCCGACGCATCGGTCGATCTCGTGCTCGGCGAGGGGTATGCCGCCCTCGTCACCCCCACGGCCCCGGTGCCCACCACCGGCGCCGACGGCTGCTGAGGTTTCGGCGTCCAGCCGAGGTTCGGCCGCAACTTCGGTGGGCTTCCCCGCACCTCGGTGAGTTTCCCTGCACTTCGCTGAGGTTGGCGCCACTTCGCTGAGCTTCCCTGCACTTCGCTGAGGTTGGCGCCACTTCGCTGAGCTTCAGCCTGCACTTCGGTGAGTTTCCCTCCACTTCGGTGAGGTTGCATCCTCACCGAAGTGCGGTGAACCTCACCGAAGTCAGCGCGGAGCCTCGCCCGCGGGGCGGGTCATCGCCTCCAGCAGCACCGGCAACATGCGCCGGGCGAGGTTGTCGCGCCCGTTGGGATCGCCCGCGACGATCCCCGAGCGCACGCTCGCCTCGAAGAGGGCCTCGAGCGTGTCGAGGGCATCGTCGGCCGGCACCGTGAGCACGAGACCGGCACCGGCCAGGGCCGCCTCGAGGAAGGGCTGGAAGCGCTCACGGAAGGACCTGCGTGCCGCGAGATAGGGAGCGGCGAGCTGGGGATCGCGGACGGCGAGCAGGGTGAGCTCGGTGCGCAGCGCGTAATTGGCCGCCCCGAAGGGCCGCAGCTCGAAGAGCTTGGCCACCGCCGCCTGCAGCGGCGCGGGGTGGTCGAAGGCCGCCGCGACCGCAGTGGTGAGCCGCTCGAGCAGGGCGCTCTCCTCGCGATCGAGCAGCGCCTCGAGCAGGTCGTCCTTGGACACGAAGTTGGAGTAGAACGCCCCGCGCGTGTAGCCCGCCCGCTCGCAGACCTCCTCGACGCTCGCACCCGAGATGCCCCGCTCGGCGAAGACCGCCGCCGCGGCGTCGAGCAGCCGCTCGCGGGTGACGCTGCGGCTGCGCTTGGGGGGCTCACTGGCAGCGGCGAGGGCAGCGGTCGGGGCAGGGGTCGGGGCGTCCACCATGGCGCCACCAAGCCTAGACATCCTGTGGGCCACCTCACCGAGAGACGTTGGATTTATCACTGTACTGAATACGTTACTGTATCGGATACATCAACGTATCGAACTTCCCGGTTCCTCGGAGGCCCCTGAGATGTCGTCCGCCCTCTTTGCGCTCGGCCAGTGGTGCGTGCGCCGCCGGCGCCTCGTGCTCACCCTGTGGCTCGTCGGACTGGTCGCCCTCGGCGGCCTCGCCGGAGCCCTGCACCGCACGACGGCCGACGTCTTCACCATCCCCGGCACCGAGGCCCAACGGGCGATGGACTCGCTCTCGGCGCGCTTCCCCGAGTTCGCCGGGGCGAGTGCGCAGGTCGTCGTCTCGGCCCCGGCGGGCGCGTCGGTCACCGACCCCGCGGTCCGCACCGAGATCGAGTCGCTCACGGCGACGTATGCCGCCCTCCCGCACGTCCGCACGGCGGCCAGCCCCTTCGACGAGCACGTCTCGGGCGCGGTCGCCAAGGACGGATCGGCGGCGATCATCTCGCTGCAGCTGGACGTCGAGTCCTCCAAGATCACCGAGGCCCAGCGGGCGACCATCGTCGACGCCGCGACTGCCTCGACGAAGGCCGGGCTACCGGCCGCCGTGGGCGGCTCGATCTTCATGCCCACCGCTCCCAAGGTCGGCCTCACCGAGGGCATCGGGGTGCTCGTCGCTGTCGTCGTGCTGGTGCTGACCTTCGGGTCGGCGCTGGCGGCCGGCATACCCTTGCTGACCTCGCTGGCCGGAGTCGCGAGCGCGCTGCTGCTCATCGTCGCGTCGACCCGGTTCGTCGAGGTGACCTCGACCGCGCCCTTCCTCGCCCTGATGATCGGGCTGGCGGTCGGCATCGACTATGCGCTCTTCATCCTGTCGCGCCACCGTGACCTGCTCGCCGAGGGGCTGACGCCCGAGCAGGCGGCCGCCCAGGCGACCGGCACCGCGGGATCGGCCGTCGTCTTCGCCGGCGCGACCGTCTCGATCGCGCTGCTCGCCCTCGGGCTGGCCGACATCCCCTTCCTCACCCAGATGGGCATCGCCGGGGCGTTGGCCGTCGTCGGCGCCGTGCTCGTCGCGCTGACCATGCTCCCGGCCCTCCTCGGCTGGGCAGGTGCCCGACTGACGCCCAAGCGCGTGGCCGCCGCTCATCACGCCAGTCGCGAGTCGGGCTTTGCGGCCCGGTGGGTGCGCGCGGTGACCCGCGTGCCCATCCTCACCGCCGCTCTTGTCATCGGCGCGCTCGCCGTGGCCGCCCTGCCGGCCCGCGACCTCGCCCTGTCGCTGCCCGGCAACGACACCGCCGCGGTCGGCACGACCCAGCGCACGGCATACGAGACGATCTCGCGCGACTTCGGACCAGGGGCGACCGCCCCGCTCATCGTCACCCTCGACATCGTCTCGACGACCGACCCGCTCGGGGTCGTCGCCGAGGTCAAGCGTCTCGTCGAGGCGACCCCGGGGATCGTCCGGACCACCGTCGCGACGCCCAACCGCAGCGCGGACACCGGCGTGATCATCGCGATCCCGGCGGGAGCGGCAAACGACCATGCGACCAAGGACGCCGTCGCAGCGGTGCGCGCGCTGGCGCCGCAGGTCAAGGAGCGCTTCGGGGTGGACCTCGCGGTGACCGGCTACACGGCGGCGCAACTCGACGTCGTCGACCGGCTGGCCGGGGCCTTGCTGCCCTTCGGGATCGTCGTCGTCGGGCTCTCGCTCGTGCTGCTCACGCTGGTCTTCCGGTCACTGCTCGTGCCGGTCACCGCGGCCCTCGGCTACCTGCTCTCGCTCGGCGCCGCCTTCGGCGCCGTCGTCGCCGTCACCCAATGGGGCTGGCTCGCCGGGCCCCTCGGCGTCGAGCAGACCGGGCCGGTCATCGCCTTCATGCCGATCATCATCATGGGCGTGCTCTTCGGGCTGGCCATGGACTACCACGTCTTCCTCGTCTCGAGCATGCGAGCTCGATGGGTCCACGAGGGCGGGGCGCGCACGGCTGTCCGCACGGGCTTCGTCGACGCCGGGCGCGTCGTCACGGCGGCGGGGATCATCATGGTCTCGGTCTTTGCGGCCTTCGTCCCGCACGGGGCGCTCTACATCAAGCCGATCGCGCTCGGGCTGGCCGTCGGGGTCTTCGTCGATGCCTTCCTCGTGCGGATGACCCTCGTCCCGGCGCTCATGCACATGCTCGGCGAGCGCGCCTGGTGGCTGCCGCGGTGGCTCGATCGCGCCCTGCCCGTGCTCGACATCGAGGGCGAGAGCCTGGCGCGTCGGCTGCACTCCGAGCGGGCCCGGGCCGGCACCGAGCCACTGG
>CAZLGB010000212.1:3733-5857 GCA_964558825.1 uncultured Intrasporangiaceae bacterium | reverse complement strand
CTCGCGCCGCTGTCGACCGTCGGCCTGGCCTTGGTCATCGCCCTGGTCTTCCGCCCACCGAGCGCGTTCTTCAGTGCGACGGTCCTCGCCTTGGCCCTGGCCGCGATCGTGATCCTTGCCATCCCCCAGCTGCGTCGACGCGGCGAGGGCCTGCTCGCCGGTGCGGCCGTTGGAGTGCTCGCTTTGGCCTGCTGGACCCTCGTCCAATTCCTCACCAGGAGCGCGTGACCCGCTATGAGCCAGCATCCCGAGCCAAATCCGACCCAACCGCAGCTGCCGCCCGCGACCTTCCCGCCACCCCAGCCTGGGCACTATCCCCCACCGCCGGCGCCTGGCCCCTTCGGCGCCCCGCCCCCCGCCGGCACGTTCGCCGGCCCACCCCAGCCCCCGTATTCCGGGCCGCAGCCGCCGCCCCACGGTGCGCTGCCGCCGTATGCCGTGCTGCCACCGCCGTCGGGCTCCCCCTATGCCGGGCCGCCCCCGCCGTCGGGCTCTCCCTATGCAGCGCCGCCGCAGCCCTATCCCGGCGCGGGGGGCACGCCGAGGAAGACATGGAAGACCGTCCTGCTCGTCCTCGCGCTCGTCATCGGCATCTGGGCGCTCGGCATCATCGCGTTTGCCGGCGTCTGTTACGGGATCGTCCAAAGCTTCGGGTGACCGGGTCGACCGGGTGCCGCCTGCCCGGTGAACATGCCGTGAACACCGATCGCCCGGCATGCGGCGTGCCCCACGCCATCGAGAGGCGCACGGCATACGGCAATAGGGTTGGAGACGACGAACACCCGCCTGCCGAGCTCGAGAGGTCCAGCCATGTCCCGTGAGATCCGCCGCGTCGCGCTGCTCACCGCCGGGGGTTATGCCCCGTGTCTGTCCTCGGCCGTCGGCGGCCTCATCGAGCGCTACACCAAGCTGCTGCCCGACGCCGAGATCATCGGCTATCTCCACGGCTATCACGGGGTGCTCGCGGGCAACTACCTCGTCGTCGACGACGAGACCCGCGCCAATGCCCACCGGCTGCACAAGTTCGGCGGCAGCCCGATCGGCAACAGCCGGGTCAAGCTGACCAATGCCAAGGACCTCGTCAAGCGCGGGCTGGTCAAGGAGGGCGACAACCCCCTGCAGGTGGCCGCCGAGCGGCTCAAGGCCGACGGCGTCGACGTGCTGCACACCATCGGCGGCGACGACACCAACACGACGGCAGCCGACCTCGCGGCATACCTGCACGCGGAGGGCTACGAGCTGACCGTCGTCGGGCTGCCCAAGACGATCGACAACGACGTCGTGCCGATCCGCCAGTCGCTGGGGGCCTACACGGCCGCCGAGCAGGCCTCGATCTTCGCCCAGAACATCCTCGCCGAGCACGGCTCCAACCCTCGGATGCTCATCATCCACGAGGTCATGGGCCGCGGTTGTGGCTGGCTGACCGGCAAGGCCGCGTCCAACTACCAGGCCTGGCATGCCGCGCAGGAGTGGGTGCCGAGCTTCGGGCTCACCCCGGCGCGTTGGGCCATCCACGGGGTCTACGTCCCCGAGATCCACATCGACCTCGACGCTGAGGCGACGCGCCTCAAGGCCGTCATGGACGAGATCGGCTGCGTCAACCTCTTCCTGTCCGAGGGCGCCGGCGTCTCCGACATCGTCGCCCAGATGGAGGCGGCCGGCGAGGAGGTCCCGCGCGACCCGTTCGGCCACGTCAAGCTCGACATGATCAACCCCGGGCAGTGGTTCGCCAAGGCGTTCGCTGCCAAGCTCGGAGCCGAGAAGACGATGGTCCAGAAGTCCGGCTACTTCAGCCGCTCGGCCGCCGCCAACGCCCAGGACCTCGAGCTCATCGCCGCGATGTGCGACAAGGCCGTCGAGGCCGCGATGGCCGGCACCCCCGGCGTCATCGGGCATGACGAGGAGCACGGCGACGAGCTGCGGGCCATCGAGTTCCCGCGGATCGCCGGGCACAAGGCCTTCGACACGAGTGTGGAGTGGTTCCAGGACGTCCTGCGCGCTACTGGTCAGGCTTGAGCGACGATGGCGTGCAGCGGAGCAAACGCCGAGGAGCTCAAGCAATCGGGCAGGGCTTGAGCGACGATGGCGTGCAGCGGAGCAAACGCCGAGGAGCTCAAGCAATCG
>CAZLGB010000212.1:0-3633 GCA_964558825.1 uncultured Intrasporangiaceae bacterium | reverse complement strand
CGACGATGGCGTGCAGCGGAGCAAACGCCGAGGAGCTCAAGCAATCGGGCAGGGCCTGAGTGAACGGCATACCCGCGTGGGACACCGAGGGTGTCCCCGAGGCCTGGCGGGCGTATGCCGGGCGGCTCACCTCCCCGGTCCAGATCGGCCTGGCGGTCGGCGTCATCGCGGTGGCCCTCTGGGTCGAGCGGCCGGGGTGGTGGGCGTGGATCGCGACGGCCGTCGCCGGTGAGCAGCTCGGCGTCGCGCTGCTGATGTGGTTGCACGCGAGGCGAATTCGCGCCGTGCTGCAGTCGGGCAGCGCGGAGCGCTGGGCGGTCCTCGAGCACACCGTCACGGGTCTGCGCCGCCACCTCGTGCGCGTGCAGCCGCCGAGCGGGACCGAGCAGATCGCGCGCGTCGTCGACGCCGGCTGGCCGAGCGTCGACGACCCCGTGCGTGGTCGCCCGGCCGCGGGCCCCTGGGAGAGCACCGTGGTCGCCGGGAGCGGTCCCTGGTTGGTCCTGCTGCGCGACGGCTCGCACCGCCCGGCGCTGGCGCGGAGCCAGTCGAATCGGTGAAACCGTAAGAACTCCAGGCGCGTCCAAGCTCCCGTGATGTCACCCCACATCTCGCAGGGCGGCGAGGTGAGGCGCCGATGATCCGCATCGGGTTTGCTCTGAGCAGGGTGGTCCTCGACGGCCGCGAACTCATGCCACCGGCCGACGCCGAACGCCCGCGCGATCCGGCGTGGGAAGACCCGACCGTGCGCCGGAGCTGGCACCTGCTGCACTGGTGGGATCTGCTGGTGACGCTCGCGGTGACCGCGCTGCTCGTGGCCGCGCCGATCTTCGGCGCGAGCGCCGCCGAGGACGACGTGCGCATCCAACGCGTCGGAGTCCCGATCGACGCCACATGCGTGGTCATCGCGAAAGACCTGTTGGCCTCCGACCCGATCATCACCTTCCAGATCGACGAGGGCAACAACATCACGGCTGGCTACAGCGTGGGCTTGGCGGTCCCGAGCAGCGGCTACACCGTCGGCCAGAAGGTGCGGGTGCTCATCGATCCCGCGCATCCCGGCTTCGTCGGTTTCCTCGACGGCACCTCCAACGACGGCAACGCCAAGCGTCGCTGGCAGTGGCGACTGTTCCTTCTCGCGGCGGCGCTCGGCCTGTTAATGGTGCAGCGGGCGGTCTACGGCTATCGGCTCACCTCGTTGCTGCAGTCCCAGCCCGGTGTGCCACGGGTCCTGGGGCGCGCCGGGATCATCGGCCGTGACAACCGCTCGATCCAGGTGCGCCTGCTCTTCCACGAGGAGCCCAATCACCCAGGCACCCACCTGGTCCTGCGGCGGGCCTTCGGGTCCCGGGTGAGCCTGGGCTCGCTCGTGCGCACTCCCGAGGATGTCCCCGCGACGATCGTCGCCCAGCCAGGGCGGACGGTGGCTGTCGTCCTGCCCGGTCAGCGCGCCTTCCTCGCCGTGCTTCCCCGCTCGGCGAGCGCCGGCCGCGAGTGGTTACACATTCGATGATCGCCGACCGACCTGCGACGATGAAGCCGAGAATCAGCGCTGCGCGCCGCATTCTGCGCACGCACAACCAGGGGGTATGCCGATGAGTTATCCGCAATGGCACGCGCCGATTCCGCGCGCGAGCACCGTGGGGGACGCGGCCGAGCTCAAGCTGGACTCGGGAGTGCCCCGTGATCCGGCCTGGGAGGACCCGGCGCTGCGCTCCACCTGGCGGTGGTTCGACTGGATCGACGTGCTCCTGGTCGCCCTGCTGCTCGTGTCGGTGTTCTCAGCTCCCGCCCTCGAGGCGACGGCCAACGCGGACGACGCCCGGATCCAGCGGGTCGGAGTGGCCGTCATGGCGACCTACACCGGCCGCACGTCCGGTCGCAATCCGCAGGCGATCATCGCCTACTCCTACGGCGGCCAGAGCTACTCGCACACCATCAGCCACTCGCCCGACTATGCCATCGGGCGGACGCTGACCATCCTCATCGACCCCGCCGATCCACGATTCATCGGTTATCCCGACGGGACTGCCGACGATGCAGTGTCACTGCGGGGCCTGCGGTGGCTGGTGTTCGGGCTGATCGCGTTCTTCGTCGGGCTCATGGCGGCCCGGATCCGCTACCTCTACACACTGCTGACGCTGCTGCAGTCCACCCCAGCGCAGCTGCGCTTCTATGCCCGGACCGCTGCAGTGAAGTCAGGTCGGAGCCTGATGCCCGTCATGGCGTTCTACGAGGAGCCCACCCGACCGGCCACCTTCCTTGTGGCTCGGCGCGCCTTCGGCTCGCGCACCCGGATCAAGACGCTGCGCTCGATCTCCTCGGGCACCCCGGTCTCGATCATCCCGGGGTCGGGCAAGACCCTCGCCGTCGCCCTGCCCGGGCAGCGCCCCTCCCTGGCCCTGCTCCCGCGCAACGCGACGACGGGTCTGACGTGGCTCGACGCGCCCGCGTACGGCGGCTCGAGCGGGCGGCCCTGAACGATCGACCCTGGCCGGCCAAGCGCGTCGTCCTCGTTGGCGAGCGCGGCGACGCGAGCCTCGACTCGCCGTCGGCGGCACGGAGGAAACCGGCGAGCCGGATCGTGCGTCAGAGGTCGTTGGACATCACCGCGATGTCCAGGAGATCAGCAACCGTGAACACTGTCCGCAAGACCCGCTCGGCGACCCACCGCGCGGCCTGGGTGCCGCCCTATTGGCTGGGGTTGGGGCTCGGCTACAGCGCTGCCGTGGCCAACACCGGCCTGCTCCCACTCCTCGGGACCAACGGCGTCTTCGCCCGCCTGGGGACGAGCCTTTCCATCACCACCGGGTGGCTCACCGTCCTCGTCACTGCCGCCGTGACCTGGGGATGGGGCCGGTGGTGCTGGCGGCGTTCTGGCGCCTGGGGACGGTGGCGCGGGCTGGCCATCGGCGCGGCGATCGCCGCGACGCTGCCGATGATCTACGTCCTCAACAGCGGGGTGTGGTTGCTCGGCGCATGGCGCGGATTCGGTGCCGATGCGGTCGGCGCTGTGGCCTGCCTCGTCGCGTCCGCCCAGCTGGTCATCACCACCATGGTCGCCCTCGTGGCCGACCAACGGTCGCGCCCTCGCCTGCTGGGTCCGGCCTACGGCCCGGGCCGCGGTCCCCGCGGCAGTGGGCGACGGGTCGTCCCGCCCGGGTCGATCCCGTGGCGGTCGGGGCTGGACCGAGCCTGGGATGCCGCAGCCGTGCGCGACGCGCAGTCGCGCGCGTGGCGTCGCCCGGCGATCTTCGCCGCGCTCGGCGTGATCACCCTCATCCTGGCGTGGCTCGGCGCCGCGACGGCGGCGCCGGAGGCGCAGGTCGATCCGACCGCCGGCCCACGGCTGCTCACTGTCGTCGCTGTGATGCTGCTGGCGCTCGGCGCGCTTGTCGGGATCCGCGCGGCCGGTGCCGCCATCCTGCTCACCGAGCGCCCGGCCCAGGCCTCGGTCGGGGTCCTGGTGGGGTCACGCGTGCGGCCGCTGGTGATCGTCACGCTCGAGGATGGCGCCGGCCACCTCGCGGCCGAGGCCACTGCGGCGCAGCAGGCCACCGAGCTCCTGCTGCGTCCGCTCGGTCCGCTGGCTCAGCGCCGCTTCCTGGGTACGCGCCGCATCCCGCTCAACGA
>CAZLGB010000211.1:0-5864 GCA_964558825.1 uncultured Intrasporangiaceae bacterium | reverse complement strand
CCCGCAGCACGCTGCTCGGCCAGGACCGGGCCGGACGCGCGATTCCTGTCGGCGTGGCCGCGCTGCTGCTGCTCGGCGCCGTCGTCGCCTTCGCCTGGCGCCGGCGGATGCGCTTCGGCTGGGCCCTCGCGGGCGCGGCGGCATACTGGGCGTTCTTCCACGGGGTCTACGACCTGCTCGAGCGGCGCACCTACTCGCTCAGCTCGGTGACCTCGGCCAACGACGTCATCCTCGCCACCGCCGACGCGACCGTCGTCGGCCTGATCGCGGCGTGGCTCGTCGCCGCAGTGGGGCGCCGGCTGGGCCGCGGCGGTCGACGGCGGATCGTCACGACGGTCGGGGATGTCTTCCTCGTCGTCGGCGCGACCCTCGCCGTGCCCGTGCTCGTCGGGGTCTACCTCGGCGGCTGGCGGGTCACGTGGGCGATCCCCGACCCGCTGCCGATGTTCCTGCAGTTCTTCTCGATGCTGCAGTTGCTCGTCATCGCCGTGCTCAGCCTGCTCGCCGGGATCGTCGGCGTGCTGCTCACCCGGGGTCGCCCCAGCCCGGTCTGAGCTCACCTTGGCCGGGCCCGCCTTTCAGCCGGTCAGCGCGTCAGCAGGCAGCCACTCCGCGGCCAGGGGTCAGCGCTCGTCGTCGAGCGCGCGCAGCCGCGCGGCCTCGTCGACCACCCACAGGTCGACCAGGCCGTGGAAGTGGTCGAGGAAGGCGTGCTGCTCGTGCACCGGATAGCTCGCCTTGACAGCGTCCTTGAGCAGCCGGTCGAACTCCGTGGACGTCACCCAGTCGAGCACCGCCTCGTCGAGATGCGGCAGGTGCTGGGCGCACCACGCCCAGTAGCGCTCGGTCTCGAAGTGCTCGTCGGCGATCGCGAGGTATGCCGTGAGCCGCTCCTCGGCATCGAGGGAGGGGTCATCGGCGATGGCGAAGAAGTCGTCGGTGCGCAGGTCGACCTTGGCTCGCCGCCCGGTGGCCAGGCAATAGACGGTCCAGCGGACCAGCGCCCGGATGGCCGACGGGAAGTAGTAGTGCAGCGAGGTGACCGACAGGTCGGGACAGGCGTTGGCGTAGTCGATCGGGCTGACCCGGTCGCCCTTGACGAGCAGCTCGGTCGCGTTGAGCTCCCAGCCGAAGAAGGCGTTGACGATGCGGCTGATCGCTGCCGTGCGCCGGCCGGCCACGGGCGAGAGGAAGCTGTGCGAGACGGCATACCTGTTGTGCGGCGGGCGCTCGGGGCGGTAGTCCATGACGAGCGTCTCCGGCCCGATCGACAGCGCCAGCGCCGTCGAGTCGTAGGGGACGGCGGCCTGCAGGTGCATGAGCATCTCGCCGGACTCGTCATAGGCCCGGTGCAGCTCGGTCTCGCTCTCGATCCGTGTGACGCCACGCCATCCGCCCCCGTCGAAGGGCTTCATGTAGAGCGGATAGCCGAGGTCGCGGGCGATCGCCGACAGATCGAAGGGCTGGTTGTACTTCGCCGACGTATAGGCCCAACGGACGTTGTCGACGGGATTCTTGTAGGGGACGAGCACCGTGCGCGGCACGTCGAGCCCGAGGCGCAGCAGCGCGCAATAGGCGCTGTGCTTTTCCATCGACTGGAAGGTGAACGGGCTGTTGAGCAGATAGGTCCCGTTGACCATGCTGGCCTTCTTGAGCCACTCCCGTGGGTGGTAGTACCAGTGGGCCAGCCGGTCGATGACGAGGTCGGCGCGCACCGGATCGGCCAGATCGAAGGGCTCGATGGTCAGTCGCTCGGAGCGGAACTCGTGCAGCACCCCGTCGACCTCGATCGACCCGACGCGTCGCAATATCGCCTCGAACGCCTGGGGCCAATCTTCTTCCGCGCCCAGCAGCAACCCGACCAGATGGGACTCGACCTCGTCCACGGCCCGCTCCTCGCTGATCCCCGTCATCACCATGGTGCTCCGCCGTCCCGACGCGGATGTATGCCGTTGGTCCCGTGTCGGTCCAGCGTTCACCTGGGCGAGCTGCGGCGAGCGCCGACCGCCGGTCGGTGCCCCCGTGGCGTCAGGCGAGGTCGGTGCGGGTGAGCCGGCGCACCGAGGGCAGCGCCGCGCAGAAGAGGCTCGTGCCGCTCGTCACGAGCACGGCGACCCACAGCCAGCGCGAGAAGCCGACGGCCTCGGCGACCGGGCCGGTCAAGGCCAGCCCGATCGGCCGGGCGAGGAAGGATCCGGCGATGTCGACGGAATAGACCCGGGCGAGCATCTCGGGGGCGACCTGTTGCTGGATGCTCAGGTCCCAGGTGACGGCGAAGAACTCCAATCCCAGCCCGTGGAGGAAGGCCCCGGCGAGCAACAGACCGAGGCTGCCGCCGACGGCCATCGCCGCGGGGAAGGCCCCGGTGAGAGCCAGCATGACGACGGCGACGCCGAGGGCGTGCCGGGGGCGCCACACGAGGGTGAGCAGACCGCCGACGATGAAGCCGACCATGAGCATGGCCAGCGCCCAGCCCCAGGCGGCCTCACCCCAGGTGCGCTGGACGACGATCGGCCCGAGCACCGCCTGCGCTCCGCTGTAGACGAGGTGGAAGACGAGCGCCTGCGCGATGAGCACCCACAGCCAGGTATGCCGGGTCACCTCGCGGATGCCGGCCAGCGTGTCCGAGACGAGCGAGGAGTGCGGGGTCTCGGGTGTCGCGGACGCTGCCGGGACGCGAATGAGCGAGTAGAGCACGGCCGCGACGAGGAAGCTCAGCGCGTCTGCGGCGACCGCCCAGCCCGGTCCGAAGGCCGCGACGAGCAGACCCGCGGCGGCGAAGCCACCGACCATCGCCGCGTTGACTCCGAGCCGTCGCCAGGTGATCGCCCGCTGGAGGACCTCGGCCGGCACCGTCTCGGTGAGCAGCGCCGAGAAGTTGGGGCCCCCGAGCGAGCCGGCGATGCCCCCGAGCACACCAGCCCCGGCCAACAGGCCGAGGCTGGACCATCCACCGATGAGGCTCGCGGCGACCACTGCCTGGATCACTCCCGAGGCAAGCGACGCGCCCTGGATGAGCGCCGCCCGCGAGAGCCGGTCACCGAGCACGCCACCAAGCAGCGTGGTGACCACCTGAGCCGAGGCGTATGCCGCGATGACCAGTCCCAGCTGCGTGGCGGTGCCGCCCAGCTCGAGCACGGCGAAGGCCACCGCGACGGGGGTGACGGCATTGCCGAAGGCGCTGACCGTCTGACCGGCGAAGAGCAGCCGGAAGGGTCGCGAGGCCCACGGGCCCGGGCTTGGCCCGGACTCGGCCGACCCGACGTGAGGCGGGGAGGCCGACGTCATGGCCCCACGTTAGACGCAGTCGCGCGCGAGCGCCTGGGCTGGGCCGCCCCCACTTTCTTCAAGGTTCTTCAAGTTTTTCCCGGTGAATGGTCAACCGACCGTAAAGATTGGCGCGGGTGTCGGTCAGCGTCGCAGCCGCACGGTCAGCACCTGGAAAGGCCGCAGCGACAGCTCGATCCGCGCCCCGTCGGCGTCGGCGATCACTCGCCGCAGCGCCGTGCGGCCGGGTGCCAGATCGCGCAGCGCCTCGTGGAGATCACACTCGAGCGCCCCGGTCACGCCGGCCGATCCGTCGAGGTGCAGGGTGGCTCGAGCTCGCGCACCGAGCGGCTCGTAGAGGCGCAGGACCACGTCGCCGCTGCGGTCGTCGGCCAGTTTGACCGTCTCGAGCACGACGTCGCCCTCGACGCGCACGAGCGCCTCGCTCGCCGGGCCGGCGTGGCCCGGCACCACCCGGGTGGGGAGGTTGACGGCATACCCCGCGGCGATGGCGTCACGCACGGTGGCGCCGGGGACGATGCGGAAGTCGAAGCTGTGGCTGCCCTGATCGGCCTGCGGGTCGGGCGACTGCGGGCCACGCAGCAGGCTCGCGGCGACCGTCGTGAAGCTGCCGCCGCCCGGTCGGGCCGAGCGGGTGAGCGACCAGCCGTAGGTCCGCCGGTTGGCGATCGCCACGCCATAGCCGGCCTCTCCCACGTGGACCCAGCGATGGGCCGGCACCTCGAAACGCGCGGCGTCCCACGAGGTGTTGTCATGCGTCGCGCGCACGACATGACCGAATTGGGTCTCGAAGCGGGCGTGGTCGGTGTGGACGTCGATCGGCCAGGCGAGGCGCAGCAAGGTGTCGTGCTCGTGCCAGTCGACGTCGACGCGGACGTCGAGCCACGCCTGCCCAGGACGCAAGGCGATGGTCTGGACGACGCGCGAGTCGCCGAGGCGCCGCTGCACCCGCAGGCTCGCGCTGCCGTCGGCGTCGTCGGAGTGGACGTCGAGGGTCTCGAGGTCGGTGAGCTCGCGGGCGGTCGCCCGGTGGGAGAGGTCGATATCCCAGGCGTCCCACGCCCGCGGCAGATCTTGATGCAGGACAAGGACATTGCCCACCGAGCCGGGGGGCAACAGCTCGCGGTCGGCCCGCACGTCGAGCAGCGAGGTGACCAGGCCGCGCGCGTCGACGCCCACCCGCAGCAGGCCGTTGTCGAGCACCGCGGCCGTCCCCGCGGCGGCGACGGTCACCGTCTCGGGACTGCCCGGGGCGTATGCCGTGCCCGCCAGCGCCCCGTGGGCCGCGAGCGGGTTGGCGTCGAACCGGACGAGACCCGGGTCGGGCCCAACGTCGGGCGGTGACTGCGGTTGTGGCTCCGGCTCCAGCTCGGACTCCGCCCTGGCACCAGGCTGCGGCTGCAGCTCGGGCTCGGACTCCGCCCTGGCACCAGGCTGCGGCTGCAGCTCGGGCTCGGGCTCGGGTGCGAGGCTGTCGGCGAGGGCAGCCTGGGCGGCCTCGATGAGCGCGTCGAGCCGGCCCGCGACCTGCTCGTGCAGAGCCTCGGCGTCGGCATGGACCCAGGCGATCGACGACCCCGGCAGGATGTCGTGGAACTGGGCGAGCAGCACCTGCCGCCACAGCTCGTCGAGCTCGTCATAGGGATAGTCGAGCCGGCCGCGGACGGCTGCCGTGGCCGACCAGAGCTCGGCCTCGTGCAACAGGTGCTCGTTGCGCCGGTTGCCTCGCTTGGTCTGTGCCTGGGTCGTGAAGGTGCCGCGGTGGCGCTCGAGGTAGAGCTCACCGACCCAGACGGCCGGGTCACGATGGGTGGCCTGGGCCTGGGTGAAGAACGCCGACGGCGACTCGAGCACGACCCGCGGCGAGCCGTCGAGGTCGGCCACCCGCCGGGCCTGGGCGAGCATCTCGCGGGTCGGCCCGCCCCCGCCGTCGCCATAGCCGAAGGGGACGAGCGAGCAGCCCGAGCGGCCCTTGTCGGCGAAATTGTCTGCCGCGTGGGCCAATTGGCCGCCGGACAGGTCAGCGTTGTAGGTGTCGGCCGGCGGGAAATGAGTGAAGATCCGGGTGCCGTCCAGGCCCTCCCACCAGAAGGTGTGGTGCGGGAAGCGGTCGATCTCGTTCCACGAGATCTTCTGGGTGAGCATCCAGCGCAGGCCGGCCAGCTCGGCAAGCTGGGGCAGCGCGGCCGAATAGCCGAAGGAGTCGGGCAGCCACATGCCCTCGCTGCTCACCCCGAGCGCCTCGGCGAAGAAGCGCGTGCCGAAGGTGAGCTGCCGGCATATCGACTCGCCGCCGGGGAGGTTGGCGTCGGGCTCGACCCACATCCCGCCCACCGGCACGACGCTGCCGTCGGCGACCGCCTCACGCAGCCGCGCGAAGAGCTGCGGGTGATCCTCCTGCAGCCACGCGCAATGCTGCGCGGCGGGGAGGGCGAAGACGAAGCCGGGCTCGCGAGCGGCCAGGTCGAGCGCGTTGGCGACGGTGCGCGCGACCTTGCGCCGGGTCTCGCGCACCGGCCACAGCCAGGCGGTGTCGATATGGGCGTGCCCGATGGCGCTGATGCGATGGGCGCTCG
>CAZLGB010000210.1:0-5883 GCA_964558825.1 uncultured Intrasporangiaceae bacterium | reverse complement strand
AGCGGGGCGACGCGACCCTGGCGGCGCTGCCCCGCACCGGCAGGCAGGCCCGTCGCTGGGCCGAGCGCGCTGGCGCGCTCGGCCCAGCGACGCGGCTCAGCCCGCCGGCTTGATCGGTGTGCCGGTCTTGTCCAGGACGTACCAGACCTTGCCGACGTCCTGGCCGACGACGTCGCCCGGCGCCTTGTCCTTGGCGTAGTAATAGAGCGGCCAGCCGTTGAGGGTCACCTGCTTGCGCCCGTCGGCGGTGTCGATCGACCCGACCGCGCCGGTCACCCCGGTCAGCGTCGGCGTGCTGTCGGCGACGGTGAGCGGCCAGGCGGCCAGGCACCCCCCGGTGCAGGCACTCTTGGTCGTGCCCTGGGTGTCCTTCGTGTACATGTAGAGGGTCATCCCCTTGCCATCGACGACGACCTCCCCCAGCGAGGTCGACGCGGTCTTGAGCTCGGTGATGGCCGGCATCACCTTGGCGGCTGCGGGAGCCGCCGCTGACGTGCCGGCCGCGGTGGCGACGGTGCTGCTCGTGCCCCCGGAGTCACTGGAGCAGGCGGCGAGCGTGCCTGCCAGGGCGAGGCCGGCGAGCCCGGCGACGACGCCGCGCAGGGAGAACTGGGTCATCGGTCGTCTCCTTCGTCACGCCGCGGCGAGTCCACGGCATACCCGGGAGACGACGGCACGAAGGTGATGGTTCAACTGAACCGGAGCGATCCGGGGGTCGTCTCCCCTCACGGGCGCGACAATCGCGCAAGGAGGTCGGTATGCCGTTGGACGACGACGCGGTCGCGGCGATCTACCGCGAGCACGGTCCGATGCTGCAACGGCTCGCGTTGCGGGCCACCGGCGACCCCCAGCGGGCGCAGGAGATCGTCCAGGAGGTCGTGCTGCGGGTGTGGCGTCAGGCGCCCGAGCCCGAGCACCTGCGCGCCTATCTCGCCCAGGCGACCCGCAATCTCGTCGTCGATCAGCACCGGGCCGCGCAACGACGGCCGCAGCCGGCCCCGCCCTCCAGCGTTGACCCGGACGGACCCAGCGCGGGGAGCGCGGCATACGACCCCTCGGAGATCGACCGGGCCCTCGACGCGCTGCTCGTCGAGCAGGCCCTGCGCCGCTTGTCGCCCGAGCACCTCGCCGTCGTGCGGGCGCTGCACTACCGTCGGCTGACCGTGACCGAGGCGGCCGCCGAGCTCGGGCTGCCGCCGGGGACGGTCAAGTCGCGTGCCTTCTATGCCGTGCGCCATCTGCGGGCGGTTTTCGATGAGATGGGAGTGACCCGATGAGCATCGGTCCGGCGCCGGCTGGGCACGAGCGGCTGCACGAGCTCGCGGGGGCCTTCGTGCTGGGCGGGCTCGACGAGGCAGACCACCGCGCCTTCACCCGGCACCTGCGCGAGTGCGCACTGTGCCAGCGCGAGATCGGACAGCTCAGCGGTGTCCCGCGGTTGCTCGACCTCGTCGACGGCCCGACGGTGGAGTCGCTGGGCGACGAGGCCCTGGAGACCGGGGCCGCACCGCTGGGCGCCAGCGCGGCCGGTGCCGCTCCGGCGTTGGCGCCCCCGGAGGTCGGAGCGCTCGTGCTGGCGCTGCGCCGGGCCAAGCGCCGGTCCCGCATCCGGACTGCTGCGGCCGCCGCCGTGCTCGCCGTCGCCTGCGTGGGTGGCGGGGTGCTGTGGGGCCAAGCCAGCGCACGTCCGCCTGCTCCGTCGGTGACGCTCACGGCGGCACCGGCCTCCGGCAGCAGCACCGCGGCTCGGGTCGGGCTGGTCACCAAGGGGTGGGGCACCCAGGTCGAAGTGGCGGCGAGCGAGTTGCCACGGACGGGCACCTTCACCCTCACGGTCATCGACGCCAACGGTCAGGAGACGACGATCGGCAGTTGGAGCGCGACCCCGAGCGGGCAGGCGACGCTCATCGCCCCGTGCTCGTGGACGCCGGCCTCGATCCGTGCAGTGCACGTGCGCACCGGCGCCGGGCAGTTGCTCGCCGTCGCCACGGCCTGAGTCGCAGCACAAGGTCGCCCGCGCGGCACAGGTCGGCCCTGCGCGGCCCGGCATACGTCGACCGCCTGACCGGGCGAGGCGAAGGTCACCGGCACCTGGCATGGCCGGGCGAGCGGCGCACGGCATACGATCGGGGCGGAACTAAGCGCCCGCTCACTTGCGGCTGCGCACCCACTCGAGGAGGACTTCCGTGACCGACGCCGTCATCGTCTCCACCGCTCGCAGCCCGATCGGGCGGGCCATGAAGGGCTCGCTCAAGGACATCCGCCCCGACGACCTGTCGGTGCAGATGGTCCATGCGGCCCTCGCGCAGATCCCGGCGCTGGACCCCAAGGACGTCGAGGACATCTACTGGGGCTGCGCCGAGCCCTCGGGCAAGCATGGCGCCAACCTCGCGCGGGTCGTCGCGGTGCTTGCCGGCTTCGACCACCTGCCGGGCGCGACGGTCAACCGCTTCTGCGCGTCGTCGGTGCAGACCACGCGGATGGCCTTCCACGCGATCAAGGCCGGCGAGGGTGACGTCTTCCTCTCCGGTGGTGTCGAGTGCGTGTCGCAATACAACGCCTTCGCCGGCGCGGGCGGCTCCAACCCCGACGACCAGAACCCGCTCTTCCGTCCCGCCATGGAGCGCACCGCGGGGATCGTCGCCGACAACTCCGTGTGGACCGACCCGCGCGCGCTGGGCATCATCCCCGACGTCTACATCCCCATGGGCCAGACCGCGGAAAACGTCGCCACCTGGCGCGGCATCACCCGTCAGCGCCAGGACGAGTGGGGCGTCAGCTCGCAGAACCGCGCCGAGGCCGCCATCAACAGCGGCTTCTTCGCCAAGGACATCACCCCGGTGACGCTCGCCGACGGCACCGTCGTCTCGACCGACGACGGCCCGCGCCCGGGTGTGACGATGGAGGGTGTCGCCGGGCTGCGCACGGTCTTCCGCGAGAACGGCACGATCACCGCGGCCAACGCCTGCCCGCTCAACGACGGCGCTGCTGCCGTCGTCGTCATGAGCGACCGCAAGGCCAAGGAGCTCGGGCTCACTCCCCTCGCTCGGGTCGTCGCCACCGCCGCCACCGGCCTCTCCCCCGAGATCATGGGCATGGGTCCGGTCGAGGCCTCGCGCAAGGCGCTCAAGCTCGCCGGCATGTCGATCTCCGACATGGACCTCTATGAGATCAACGAGGCCTTTGCCGTGCAGGTGCTCGCCTCGGCCGACGACCTCGGCATGGACTTCGACAAGCTCAACGTCCACGGCGGCGCGATCGCCCTCGGGCACCCCTTCGGCTCGACCGGCGCGCGGATCACCACGACGCTGCTGCACGGGCTGCAGGAGCGCGACGGCACCTTCGGCCTGGAGACGATGTGCGTCGGTGGCGGTCAGGGCATGGCGATCATCTACGAGCGGCTGTCCTAACTCCACATCACGGCGCGGTATGCCGTCCGCCTCACCCGAGGCGGGCGGCATACCGCTGTCGGGGTTTGGGCAGGGTCGGACACGGCGCATGCCATTGGTCCGGCTGGGGTCACGTCGGCAGGCTCGCCGTCAGGCGGGTGACAGACCAACGGCATGCGGTATGCCGTCAAGCCAGTCCGCGGCGCAGCTCACCCAGGCGCTCGGCCAGCCGGACCTTGGCCACGCCGCAGACGAGGGCATCCCACACCGTCACGCGCAGCTGGTCCAGCGCCACCGCTGGGCCCAGGTCGGGCAGGGGCGTGGACGGCATACCCGATCGGGCGGCCGCCTCGTCGGCGAGGGACTGGGCGAAGGCGCGCACCCGCGGAGCCGCAGAAAGCGCCTGGGCGAGCGGTAGCTGCTGCCACCGCTCGCCCAGGCGGGTGAGCTCGCGGGCGACCCCCTCGGGGAGCGCCGCCGTCACGTCAGTCGCGCAGGCGCGCGAGCAAGCGCACGATCTCGATGTAGAGCCAGACCAGGCTGACGATCAGCCCGTGGCCGAGCAGCCACGAGAACTGCTGCGGCGCACCCATCCGCACCGCGCTGTCGACCGAGTCGAAGTCGACGGCCAGCGAGTAGGACGCGAGACCGACGCCGAGGATCGACAGGCCGATGCCGAGCATCGAGCTGCCGCCGAAGCCCCAGCCGTGGGTCCACCCGGCGAGCAGGGCCACGACGTTGACGAGGCTGAAGAGGGCATAACCGATGGCCATCATCCCGAAGATGCGCCGGCTCTTGGAGGTCACCCGCACGACGCCGGCGCGGTAGGCGATGAACATGCCGGCGAAGGTGCACAGGGTCGCGATGACCGCCGTGGGCACGATGCCGCGGTAGCTCGGCACCGACTCGATGTAGCGGCTGAAGGCCCCGAGGAAGGCGCCCTCGAGCACGGCATACGTGAGGATGAGGGGGACGGAGACCTTCTTCATGAAGGAGATCGCGAAGCCGACGGCCAGGCCGGCGAACATCCCGCCCAGCCAGATCGGCATGGTCAGCGAGGGCCGGGCCGAGGTCGCCACCCAGGAGATGCCGCCCGACACGAGCAGCACGGCAAAGAGGGTGAGGGTGCGCATGATGACGTCGTCATAGGTCACCCGGCCGGTGGCCAGCGGGCCGGCGCTCGGCTGCTGGTACATCTGCTCGAGCTGGTCGGCGCTCATCGGAGGCGGCGGGTAGTAGCCGGGCTGCTGCTGCGGATAACCCTGCTGCGGGTAGCCCTGCTGCGGGTAATCCTGCTGCGGGTAGCCCTGCTGGGGGTAGCCCTGCTGGGGCGCCTGGCCGAAACCGGCATATTGCTGCTCGCGCAGCGCCTTGTCGATCTTGCCGAATACCGGGTTGTTGCCGGCCATGTGTCCTCCATATGAGTGGGGCCAGTCCCGTTGACCCGTCTGGAAGATACAGCGTATGCCGTGGCGCGCATGTTCCCGGCGAGCTCACCGGTCACGGATGCGTCTCGCCTGGCCGACCCGCGTTGCGCAGCTGGTGCCCCCGACGAGACTCGAACTCGCAACCCAGCGATTTTAAGTCGCCTGCCTCTGCCGGTTGGGCTACGGGGGCGACCCCACTCTAGGGCGAGGGGCGCCTAGAGATAGGTGCGGCGGGGGTGCACGGCGTGCGGTCCGGCGACCCGGTCGAGGAAGACCAGCCCGTCGGTGTGGTCGATCTCGTGCTGCAGGGCCACCGCCTCGAAGGCGTCGGTGCTCAGGGTGACCCACTCCCCCGTCATCGGCAGCTGGCCACGCACGGTCAGTCGGCGCGCGCGGGCGACGTCGCCGGTGAAGTCGGGGACCGACATGCACCCCTCGCGGCCGCGCTCGCGCCGGCTCGACTCGACGACCTCGGCATTGCACAACACGAAAGACCCGTGACAGGTGCGGGTCTTGGGGTGCCCGCTGACGTCGACCGAGAAGACCCGCCAGGCGACACCGACCTGCTGGGCCGCCAGCCCGACGCACCCCGGCGACACCGCCTGGGTCGCCAGCAGGTCGGCAGCCAGCTGGATCACCTCGGCGGCGCTCGGGTCGACCGGCGCACCGGGCGTGGCCAGCACCGGCGCCGGAGCCCGCACGACATCGCGCACTCGGCCCTCGGGCAGTGAGGGCATCGTCAACAGGCTCACAGCAGTTCGTCGTCCACCGGCTCGAAGGCCACGGTGACCCCCAGCGCCGCGGCGGCGGCCTGCAGGTCGGTGCGCACGTGCTCGGGGTCGGCCCCGGCCGGCAGCTCGACCTCGACGAGCAGGACATAGAGCTCGCCGCCGAGCCGAGTGCCGAGATCGACGATATTGCCGCCGTGCCGGGCCAAGACGCTGGTGAGGGTGGCGACGATCCCCGGGCGATCGGCCCCGTGGACCCGCACCGCCCACGCACTCGGCCGCCCCGCGCCATCGCCCTGCCCCTCGTCGCCCCGCCAGGCCCCGGCCGTCGCCCCGGGG
>CAZLGB010000209.1:0-5939 GCA_964558825.1 uncultured Intrasporangiaceae bacterium | reverse complement strand
GAGCCCCGCGCCGGCCTGCAGCCACACGGCGAGCGGGTCGTCGCGCAGCAGCGGCACGCCGGCGGCGGCAGCCACGGCCATGGCCTCGCGGACTGCAGCGCACCCGGCCTCGGCCAGCTCGGGGACGGCATACAGGTCGCCATAGGCCAAGCCGGTGATCGCCGACAGCGCACCCGTCGCGACATTGGTCAGCAGCTTGTCCCACATGACCGACGTGATCGACTCGGAGACCTCGACGGGCAGACCCGCGGCGGTCCAGTGCTTGGCGAGCCGCACCAGCCGATCAGACGGGCCGCCGCCCAGCTCACCGACCACGGTCCGCTTGCCCTCGATCCCCACGAAAGCAGTTCCCGGACTGAGCAATTGGCCGCCCACCCAGGTCCGACCGGCGGCGACGCGGTCGGACCCGACGGCATCGGCGAGCACCTGCTCGTTGCCCAGGCCGTTTTGCAGGCTCAGCACGAGGGTCTGCGGGCCGATGGCGTCACTCGCCTGGGCGATGGCCGAGGCCGTGTCAAAGGACTTGACGAGCACGACGAGGGTGCGCACCGGCCCGAGGCCGGAGCAGCTCGCGCGTGCTCGCAGCCTCACCCTGCTCTCGCCGGACGGCGTGCGCAGCAGCAGCCCGTCACGCTCGATCGCCGCGACGTGGTCGGGCCGCCGCGACACGAGGACGACATCGAGGCCGCCGGCAGCCAGCGTGCCGCCGATCGCCGTGCCCAGCGCCCCGGCACCCAGCACGCAGACGTCAGCGGCCACCTCGTCCCGGCTCATCGGCGGCTCATCGGCCGCTCATCCGCCCATGACCTCGGCATAGGCCGCTCGCAGTAGTGCCTCGTCGGGGCCCTCGAGTCGGCCGGGCACGGCGAGCCCGTCGAGCACGACGAAACGCAGCAGGTCACCACGCGACTTCTTGTCCCGGCGCATCGCTGCGAGCAGGTCGGGCCAGCGCGCGCCGGTCGGGTCGGGATAGCTCGTCGGCAGCCCGAGGCTCGCGAGCACCGTCGTATGCCGGGTCGCCAGGTCAGCGGGGGTGCGACCCGCCAGCCGGCCCAGCGCCGCGGCATACACGAGGCCGATGGCGACGGCCGAGCCGTGCCGCCAGGTGAAGCCCTCGACCTGCTCGACGGCGTGCCCGAAGGTGTGCCCGTAGTTGAGGATCTCGCGCAGCGAGGCCTCGCGCAGATCCGCCGCGACGACCTGCGCCTTGACCCGCACCGACCGCTCGACGAGCTCGGCGAGGACGTCACCGGAAGGGTCGAGGGCGCGGGTCGGATCGGCGTCGATGAGCTCGAGGGTGCGTGGGTCGGCGATGAAGCCGTGCTTGACGACCTCGGCCATCCCCGCGACGAGCTCGGCGGACGGCAAGGTGCGCAGCGTGTCGATGTCGCAGACCACGCCCGCCGGGGGGTGGAAGGAGCCGACGAGATTCTTGCCCTCGGCGGTGTTGATGCCGGTCTTGCCACCGACCGCGGCGTCGACCATGCCGGCGAGCGACGTCGGCACGTGGACCACCGCGACCCCGCGCAGCCACGTGGCCGCGACGAAGCCCGCGAGATCGGTCACCGCTCCCCCACCGACGCCGATGACTGCATCCGAGCGGGTGAAATCGTTGCGTCCCAACACTTCCCACGCGGCTACGGCCACCGACGGGGTCTTGGCCGCCTCGGCGTCGGGCACCTCGTGGAGGTATGCCGTGCGCCCACTGGCCGTGACGCCGTCAGCGACGCGTGCGGCGAGGGCCGCGACGGATCGGGAGTGGACGATGAGCACCTTGGCGACCCGCGGGGCGAGCAGCTCGGCCGCCCGATCGGTGATGCCGCGACCGACGAGCACGTCGTAGTCCGTGCCCACCGACACCCTCGTCGGCTCAGTCATCGATCCGCTCCCCTGTCGCCGACCCAGACCCGGCGGCGAGGTCGGCGCCGGCGGCGAGGTCGGCGAGCGCGGCACTGAGCGCCTCCGGGCTCGGCGACACCCCTGCCTCGGGCCGGCCAAGAGCATCGAGCACGACGAAGCGCCACCCCTTGCGGTATTTCTTGTCCCGCCCGAGGGCCGTGACGAGCTCGTCGAGGCTGACTGCGGCGCTGGTCGGCAGCCCGAGGGCCGCGAGCGTCTCGCGGTGGGCGGCCACGCCCGCGGCATCGAGGCGGCCGAGCCGGTGCGACAGGTGCGCGGCCGCCATGAGCCCCAGCGCCAGTGCTCCGTCGGACAACCCGCGCTCGGGGGCCTGGGCGAAGGCCCGCGAGAAGGTGTGACCGTAGTTGAGGTGCACCCGCCCGCCCTGCTCGCGCTCGTCGGCGGTGACGACGTCGGCCTTGATCTGCACACTGCGCCGGACGATCTCCACGAGGGCACCGGTGTCGCGTTGCCGGATCGCCTCGCGGTGGTCGCGCAGCGTGGCGAGCAGGGCCGGTTGCTCGATGAGGGCGTGTTTGACGATCTCGGCGAGCCCGGCCTCGAAGTCGACCCGATCGAGCTCCGCCGCCGCGACGGCCAGGTCGACATCGCAGACGACGACAACGGGCTGGTGGATCGCACCGAGCAGGTTCTCACCCTGCGGCAGGTCGATCGAGCACTTGCCCCCGATGGCCGAATCCGCTTGCGCCTCAAGGGTGGTCGGCACCAGGGCGTGCGCCATCCCGCGGTTGTAGGTCGCGGCAAGGAAGCCGGTGACGTCACACGTCGCCTCGCCGCCCACGCCGACGAGCAGGTCGCCCCGGTGCACGCTCAGCTCGGCCAACGCCGACGCGGCGACCGCGACGGCCCCCAAGGTCTTGGCCTGCGAGCCCGACGGCAGCGTGACCCGATGGATCGGCAGGCCTCGCTCGCGCAGCCGCTCGGTGACCGCGCCTGCCGCCTGCGCGTCCTCGACCGTGGCGAGCACGACGATCTGCTCGGCATCGGGCAACGCCGGCACCAGCCGCGCGAACTGGGCGAGGACCCCGCGACCGACGTGCACCCGATAGGCACCACCGGGAGGCGCCACCAAAACGCCTGTCGTGCCGTCGAGTTGGGCGACTGCGGTGATCCGGTCGATGACCTCCAGAGCGATGTCCTCGACCCGACGACCGGTCGTGTAGGACGTGACGGTGGCGGTCTCGGCATAGATGGCCAGCCGACCGGCATACAGCTGCGGCAGCCCGGGATCATGCAGCAGCGGCCGGTATTCGTCGCGGCCGACCCGGGCGAGGGCCTCGTCGAGCTCGACGTGCAGATAGATCACCGTGTGCTCGCGCAGCACCTCACGGGTCGACGCGCGCCCGCAGGCACCGCCACCGAGCGACAGCACGCACGCCGGGCCGGCGAGCAGCTCGCGGATCGTCTCGGCCTCGATGTCGCGGAAGCCCGCCTCGCCCTCGGCGGCGAAGATCTCCTTGATCGTGCGCCGCTGCTGGTGCTCGATGACCAGGTCGCTGTCGACGAAGGGCAGCCCCAGTCGCTCGGCGAGGACCCGTCCGATGGTCGTCTTGCCGGCCCCCATGAACCCGATGACGACGATCACGCCGCCGCCTCCCGCCCGGCGCGGGTCACCATGTCCGCATCCGCTCGGGGATCGCCTGCAGGTATGCCGTGTGGTTGCGCGCCGTCTCGGCGACCGAGTCGCCGCCGAACTTCTCCACCGCCGCGGCGGCCAGCACGAGGGCGACCATCGCCTCGGCGACCACGCCCGCAGCGGGCACCGCGCACACATCGGAGCGCTGATGAATCGCCTTGGCGGCGGCGTCCTCGGCCCCCACGGCCACGTCGACCGTGTCGAGGGCACGGGGCACCGTCGAGATCGGCTTCATCGCCGCGCGCACCCGCAGCAGCCCTCCGGTCGACATCCCGCCCTCGGTGCCACCGGCGCGACCGGTGCGCCGGGCGATGACCCCGTCGGAGCCTCGCTCCATCTCGTCATGGGCCGCCGAGCCGCGTCGCCGGGCGGTGCGGAAGCCGTCGCCGACCTCGACGCCCTTAATCGCCTGGATCCCCATGAGGGCAGCAGCGAGCTGGGCGTCCAGGCGCCGGTCCCAGTGCACGTGCGAGCCCAGCCCCGGCGGGACGCCGTAGGCGAGCACCTCGACCACTCCCCCGAGGGTGTCGCCGTCACGGCGGGCCGCCTCGACCTCGGCGACCATCGCCGCGGATCCGACCGGGTCGAGCGTGCGGACCGGGTCGGCGTCCAGGGCCGCCACGTCGTCGGGTCCCGGCAGCGGCGCGTCGTCGGAGACCTCGGCCGTGCCGATGGCCACGGTGTGCGAGACCAGCCGGATGCCATAGGCCTGCTCGAGGAAGCGGGCAGCCACCTCGCCGAGAGCCACCCGGGCCGCGGTCTCGCGGGCCGAGGCCCGCTCGAGCACCGGTCGGGCGTCGTCGAAGCCGTATTTCTGCATCCCCACGAGGTCGGCGTGACCCGGCCGCGGCCGGGTCAGCGGCTTGTTGCGGGCGATCTCCTTGTCGGCGTTGACGTCGTCGGCGGCGGCATAGGCCGCATCGGTCACCGGCTCGGGGCTCATCACCGTCTGCCACTTGGGCCACTCGGAGTTGCCGATGTGGATGGCGATCGGCGAACCCATGCTCACCCCGTGGCGCACCCCTCCGACGAAGTCGACCTCGTCGCGCTCGAAGGCCATCCGCGCCCCTCGACCGAAGCCGAGCCGGCGGCGGGCCAGTGCCGCGCCGAGGTCGGAGCGGCTCACCTCGACACCAGCGGGGAGCCCCTCGATGATCGCGACGAGGGCCGGCCCGTGCGATTCACCGGCAGTCAGCCAACGCAGCATGTCCGCATCCTCCCACGCGCTTCGGGCGCCGATCGGTCGGCACCCGGATGCCAAGACGTCAGCGAGTGGCGCCCGGAGCGAGGGCGACGAGCAGCGCGCCGAGCAGCAGGAAAGGTCCGAAGGGGATCGCCGAGCGGCGGCTGAGCCGCCCGAGGATCATCCCGCCGATGGAGAAGACCGAGCTGAGCACGAAGGCGAGCAGGATGGCCCACAACGGCAGCGCCGCACCGAGATAGGCCAGCGCCAGCCCGAGCAGGCCCGAGAGAGTGACATCGCCGAGGCCGAACTGCCCCCGCGAGATGAGCGCGAGCACGAAGACCCCGAGGTATGCCGCCACCCCTCCGATCACCGCGCGCACCAATGCCCCCCAGTCCCCGGTGAGGGCCGCGGCCAGCACGAGCAGCGCCGCGACGAGCGCGGCCGTCGGGAAGGTCAGCCCCTCGGGGAGCCGATGGACGTCGACGTCGATCCACCACAAGGCCACGCCAGCCGTGGCGAGCAGCAGCAGCGCCGGCAGGACGACCCCGCCGCCGAGGCCGCCCAGCCGCCAGGCGAGCAGTGCCCACACCAGGCCGGTCGCGGGGGCGATGGCCCACCCGCCACGCGGCAGGGCCGCCTCGCACTCCTCGTCGATGCGGTATGCCGCGCCGCCGAGCGCCCGGGCCAGCCACCACCCGACGCCGAGCCCGGCAGCAGCACAGGCGGCGACGAGCCACCAGGGTCCAGTCGCGAGATCGGCTCCCATCGCCGCCCCCTATCGGTCCAACGCCGCGGTGAGGGCCTCGCGCATGGCCGCGGTCGGCGCCTCGTGGCCGGTCATCAGCCGGATCTGCTCGCGCGCCTGGTGCAGCAGCATGTCGAGCCCGTCGACCGCGGCATACCCCACGCCGACGGCCGTCGCGAGCAAGGGCGATGGCCCGTCGCCGTAGACGCAGTCGAGCACCGCCGACCCGGGGTGGGCCGGCGGCAGGGCGCCGAGCAGACCGGCATACGCCGGCGCGGGCACGGTGCTGACGACGACGTCGGTGCCGCGCGGCCACTGCCCCATGGGGACCGCGTCGGCCTCCAGCCCGAGCTCACGGGCAAAGGCGAGCGTCTCGGGGCGGGCACTGCCGCGCACCATGAAGGACACCGCCTGCGCGCCGAGCTCGACCAGCGCCGCGAGCGCCGAGCGGG